>NZ_AGAF01000124.1 GCF_000224515.1 Desulfosporosinus sp. OT
ACAAAAAAAAGTATTTACAGCCGGCTCATTAAGTTCGTTTTCATCAAGTACATCATGTAGCTGTATTCTAGCATTATAAAGCCTAGATTTTACAGTACCCGGAAAACAGCCCAAAACCTTTGAAATTTTCTCAATGGTCATATCATTAAAGTAATATAGTATGACGACAGTTTTCAATGGTAAACTTAATTGAGCTAATGCTTCATGTACCATCAGGTTGGTCACGCTGGTATCCAATTCGGAATTGGAATCCATGGTTGTGCTTAATTCTTCCATGTTTTGATCACCCATGAGGAGAAAGTAGTTGTGTTTTTTTACCATCCTCCAACCTGTTCTCACCAGAATCTTATAAAACCATGCCTCAAAGGCTTCTGGATTTTTTAGAGTTTGGATTTTTTGGAAGCATTCGATAAAAGATTCCTGTACGATATCCTCTGCGATTCCTTTTTGGTTGGATATAAGGTAAGCAGTTCCTAAAGCCTTCTTTCTGTGCAGGTGATAAAGCTCGCTAAAGCTATCCGGATCACTCGATCGACATCGTTTAATTAGGTCGGTGTTCTCCATATCGTTCCTTCTTCCTTACACATTAAAAGTTGTCCTCCTATAATAAAGTGTATTGATTATATTGAATGGTTCACTGTTTTAAAAATAATTTTAATACAAATATATCTGGCAGTGTCATTTTAACAAAATTATACCCTAAGATATTTAAGGGAAGGTAAAAACAGTTTTCCCTACTCTTTGGAATAACCAGTTGAACTATTTAATGGGCGTAAAGTTTTTAACGTTGTAATTTGCCTCGAATCAAACTTATACTCGCCCAGGAAGTTAATATGTTCCCACTAGCTAATGCGTTCATTGCTTCACCTTTGTTTAATCTCCGGTGGATTCTTCGTCGCATGGCTTCGCTGGATATGTAATCAAGAATAAAGATGGTCTTTTCGATTCGCCCCATTTCACGCAATGCAGTAGCCAAACTAGCAGACTTGTCCGTTAGGTCTGCTTAAGGCTTTAAGATTCTCGAGCAATGAAACCTACGGCTTCAGCTATGATCTGGAAGGACGGCGCACTCAGGCCACCGTCTCTAATGATCCGACGATCACTCGAAAATTTGATTATGGGTATGATGAGGTAGGAAATCTCACCAGCTATGTAGAAAAAAACGACAGCGACAACCTCCTCGGGAAGGTCACCAAACCTGCAGCAGGGGAAATGTACTCCAAGACAGATCAACTGATCGGCTTTGACCTGACGTATGGAGCGAATCCCGCCATCCCCTACGTGTTCACCTATTCGGCCAATAATTTAGTCGAGAAAGTCTCTGCAGCAGGCAAAAACACCTCCTTTAAATACGATGAGGGCGGCAAGCCGAAAATCCAGACCAATGGTAACGGTACCCAAGACCAATTCGACTACAATGAGGGTCAACAGCTGACCGGAACCTCGACCGTGAACTCCACTGGGACAAAGCTCTTGTCGAGTCAGTATAGTTATGATGACGATGGCCGACTTATAACAGTGACGGGTAATGGCCCGGGAAGTCCAGCGGCGGATTATTTTTATAACGATATTAATGGAACTGAAAAGCTAAACCGCTTAACTCAAGCCACGATCACGGATGGTGGAACACCTTATACCTTTAACTATAGTTATGACCCGGCAGGAAACATTCAGTCGATGAATGTACCCTCTGGGCAAACAAATACCTTCGCCTATGATGGGGATAATAAGATCAGTACCATCAATGGATCAGCCAGTAATGTAAGTTACGATGCCAACGGGAACTTCACTAAGTTAACAGTGAATGGCAAGACCCAACAGTACGTTTATGATGCGGCTAATCGCTTAACTGCATTGAAAGACGGAGCAGGGGCAGTTATTGCCAGCTACACGTATGATGGGGATGGTCAGCGTCTCACTAAAACTGCAAATGGTGAGACCATAGCCTACCATTACTTTAGCGGTCAGTTGGTGTATGAAACCTCCAGTGAGTATTCAGGGAAAGTTACCGCCCGTTATACCCGATCACCCGAAGGAAAACTCCTCTCGGTTAATATCTATGGTGCTGCCGGGAACAATGACTACTATTACCATTACAACGCCCAAGGGGACGTTGTGGCGGTGACGGACAGCACTGGTGCGGTGAAGGATGGGGGCCCGAACGGCGGAAACACGGTTGACATCAACAATGACCAAGGGTTTAACAATGCCTACACCTACAGGGGCTACAGGTAAGATACTGAGACAGGACTTTATTTCCTGAATGCTAGGGTACTATGCGGCAGGAATTGGCAGGTTCTTGACGAAGGATACGTACTTGGGCAGTGATTTGAACAGATATGCCTATGCTGGCGGTGACCCAGTAAACATTGTTGACCCAACCGGCTATTTTTGGGAAACCATACTTGACATGGTAAATTTGGTTTATGACGTAGTCGATTTCTTTAGGAATCCTAGTTGGGGAGGGGCCGGCTATGTAGGGTGGGACGTTGTCTCAATTGTTCCGTTTATTCCTGGTTCCTATGCTGGTAAAGCTGTAAAAGCAGCCTCTAAGGTTGATGAGGTTGTTGATACAGCTAGGGGAACAAAAGCCGCTAAGGGGGCAAGTGAAGTTATCCATGGTAACAGCAAATTAAGTACTAAAGTTCAGCATGGATATGAAATATTTGAAAATGAGACTGGGGATGTCGTAAAGACAGGAATTAGTGAACGTCCGCTCAATAAAAATGGGACATCACCAAGAGCAAATTCTCAAGTAAATAGCTTTAATAATGCCGCTGGATTTGATAAGTACGGAGCAAACGTTGTTGCTCCGTACATTCCAGGCAGACAAGCAGCCCTTGATTGGGAAGCAAATAATGCAATGAGGCTTTGGGGAGAAGGAAATTCGATGGGCATGCACCGAAGGCCACAGCCCTGGAAATAAGGAGATGATAAAAATTGTATTTAAGTGAATTTGATTTGGATTTACCATATATTGCAGATGAAGACAGGATTGTTGCAATAATGAATGAGAAAAATTGTCTCCGTAATGAAGCAACCAAATTGGACTATGAAAAAAATTGGAAAGATAAAAGGCGTAAATTCAGATTAGAAACCAGAAACATTTCAGCTATGTTCGAAAGATTATTTGGACAGATGAAAACAAAAGACTGCTCAAAGATACTTGTTGAATGCGTCGACGAGGTCAAAGAAGAGCGAGTTATGAACTTTTCAGGTGTTTATATCGTACAAATAAAATTCGATTATAATAATTTTTTAGCTAGTGATGATTATCAAAAGAAGCAAAAAACTTTGGACTTAATAATGGACGGTATTAAAATAATAGTTGCGAAAAATGAAGATTGGGATATTGAACCCTTTGAAAGGATATATTCCAAGATTCGTGAAGCTAATTACACAAATGAATGGGTTTGGAAGAAACCTATTAAAAGTTCAGACAAGAAATTTAGTGCTGAGGTCTTATGTCAGCATAGAGTCAAATCTATTGAGATTTATATAGTTTTGCGAGATAACAATGGGGCTGAATTAGATAGAAAAAAAGTTATTTCAGAACTCCCCGACGAATTTGCTTATGCTAAGCATTTGGGAGAAGTTAAGTGGTTTTCACATAATGAAGCAGCATTAGTGAATAAAAAAGGTGACAAAACATGGACTGTTAACTTTGAACTGACTGCTAAACAAAAATAAAAATTGCTAACAAAGTAGTCAAAAAATAGGGGGATGGATTATCCGTCTCCTTTTTCTTATGCCAACAACACAAAAAGAAAACGCCGAAACAAACGCAGACTGCAACGGCCCCCGGCTTAATTTGCTTTACGCCTGCCCCAATGCCAGTATCGCCAGAGATACCAATGCCTATAAGAATACCAATAGGAATCTAAATTGAAATTTAGGATTATTAATGCAATTCGTAAAAACCTTTTTGAACGGGGGTCTATGCTATGGAGTACTTTACCGAAGACCTGTGGAATAGGATAAATTCCTCAGATTTTGATGAAAAAAAGAAAGCAAGGGATCAGTGGAAACTTAACGATGAGGCTTACACTATTAAGTTTCAGTCGTTAGAAGCTAGGTTTTCTAAAAAAGCGTTTGATTTCTTTAAAAGGAGTTCATTACACGACTCTAGTTTAAATGATATAGTTATTGAGCATAAAGAATTTGGAAGGGCAAAGAAAATTACGGTTTCAATTATCCTCACCGACCAGGAGAGAGTTTGGACAATAACTTATAAAAAGGTTAGCAAGATTTCCGTTGACTACGTTAAAAAGAAAGGACTTTACAATAATCAAAAGGGATTCGATGACTTTGGTTATGATGAGTTTTTAGATGTGGACGAGGATACTTTATCTCACGAAATCCTTTTTGCTTCGGGCGCTAAATCTCTAGTTCACTTTGCGAATAAGAATATTTTTGTAACCGTAAAGAAACAAGAAGATTAAATGTCAAGTTGAGTTTCCAAAGCCCTGCGAAATTATTTCAATTCTGCCGTAGGTTCTCGGTCACAGGATTCTTGCTACACCTAATCCACACAAAGGTCAAGTCCACATCGGGCTTGGCCCTTCTTTTGTGCACTAGTGTAACCTTGTAGTAATTTCTATAGAACCAAGTGGGGGAGATCGTATTGCATAGAGTAAGCTACAAGTAAGCAAAGAAATGGCCCTACTTATAATTAGCCACATTATCTCGGTTTCGACAGTCTGTAGGCACGAGAAATGAATTCAAATGTGCGGCAATATCGGTGATACAACTCATTTAGGATTGGCAACAACCATCGATTTAACACTCTACTCCGTTTTTTAGGGTTTCCTGTTCTGATCCTATCGTTTAAGTTTTGGAAAGCCAAACTTCACGCGTCACAAGCCCACCCTCAAGCATCCTCTATCATTGGCATAACACATGTGCAAAATTTGACAAACGAAATCAACAAAACAATAAGACTCACCTTTCTGTGAGGGTAATACCTAACAACTAGTTTAACTAAACGCTAATCCTAATAACCCCACCGATGTCCTTAACTGCAACGAGTACAGGGTTCTATGCACAGAACGTCCAAAAGTCTAGTAGTGGAGTCAGCGCTCAAATCGGATGTTACAAAATGGATTTATGTTCGATGTTAAGCTTTTAGGGGCCACTCAATTAAAAACGACAATTCAAATTTATTTATCAAAGTGAGTTATCACTTCTTTAATCAGCCGACCCATGTCTTCGATTTTTCTCTGCTTTAGTTTATCCTTACGCGTTAAATCTAAATAGCACCAAACTTCAGCGTGGCTAAGTATCCAATACCTATTTTTCTCCTTGGTTGCGCCTAGTCCATCTCTCATAGTTTTAAGCGCTACTTGATAATCACAATGGCCATCCAAGAACATTAGAATTCTCTGGAATTCGCTGACTGTAATTTTATCGAGAAGTTCAAAAGGTTTCAATTATTAGTCACCTCACATTACGCTTGCTTACTAATTATAAATTATAACTCGTAATCAAGCCTAAAGGGACCGTTTCGCTGGGTTTGAGTTAGATTTAATTTTAGCTTTTTATCGGACAAAGACACGGCGTTTCATGTTTTTTATTCCCCCATTGCTATCATAACTATTTTTTCATTTAAGCCGAAATAGTCATGAACAAAATCATCTAAAAAGGGCTCATGCGACAAAACCCACATGAACCCTACCCGTATTTCCATGATTACATTTTAAAAAGGTACCACCTGCAAGATTCGATTTCGTACTTAATTTCATATGCCTTTTGTAAGCCATTAATAACACTTTGACACTGGAAAATAATCATCTTTTTCCCAGCCAATTTTTCCTCAGTTCGTAGTATAACCTTGTCAATTTTAACAACAACTGACTCACTCTGTTCAGATGTGACCCTATACCTTACTGGATTTATCACGCCTTCTTTCGTAAACCAGGTAACCATTTCAATAGGTCGCATGAGTATTTTCATCGTAAACACCTTAAGCCGCAATTTGAATATTAGCCGTATCGTTATTACAATAATTTGATATAAGTAATTCTTTTTTTAAAGTACTTTTGTCTTTCCGTGAAACGGAATATCGAACGCTAACTTCTTCTATGTTAAACCCTCTGTACAGCTCTCTAATATCCGGATGGTCATTGATACTCATCAAGTATCGACCTTGGATCCGTGCCAACACATCTCTGAGCCTAACATGATCTTCTACTGTAAAGTTTCCACTTCCCTGCGTTTGATAGCCTGTCAGACCATAATAAGGTGGATCACAGTAAAATAGTGTGGTGGTCCGATCATAGCTTAAAATTAACTTCTCGAAATCTCGATTTTCGATAATCGTATTTAAAAGCCGTGCCCTGGTCTGTTTTATTTCTTGCTCCAATGTTTTAAGGGCGAACTTGACACCCGTTGGACTAATGATAAAATTTTGCATTCTTGCTCCAAAACTGAAATGCACCAAATAATAAAATCTAGCTGCTCGTTCTATAGGATCCAATTCATTTAGTTTGGCTATTTTATACTCTTCAAAGATCTGCCTCGAGACAAGAAGATGTTCAAAAGACTGAATAAAATCCTGTGTTTTGTCCCGCACGACTTTAAAAAAGTTGATGAGTTCACCGTTTATATCGTTCAGAACTTCTACTTTAGAGAGAGATTTTGCGAATAATACCCATCCAGCCCCGCCGAACACTTCAACGTAACAAAGATGATCCTTAGGCAACCTTTCAACGATTTTATTTCTCAATCTAAACTTTCCGCCCATCCATTTAATCGGACTGTTCATTCCCTTCACTCCTTCGAATAAACTAGAACGCATGTTCTGTATTTATTCTAACAACTTAACCTATTAGAAGCAAGTGAGAGTGTAAATATTTTTATTTAAACATATACTTATAATCTTACTGGTACCTGCTTTGCTCCAACGGTATTTTTAATCGATTTTATGCAATGCTGTTTTCGGGTTTCTTCCTTTGATTGCCTCTCCATATCTTCTTTCAATTTTTCAAACCATTTCCTGTTGCTTTCATTTTTGTCTACAAACCTTTTATGGTCTGCTACCGCACGATACTCTTTAAGCTCACCACTCGCCCAGGCACGCGGCAGATACAACCACCAGCGCTCGTATTTGATGGAAAGCTTGTCCGCCCAACAAAGTTTACTAGGATCAATACCGTGTAACTTCGCGTAACTGCGACTATGTCCAAGCACGAGCTGCCGATACTCTTCACCGAACATTCGCCCAACCAATTCCGCGCCGGCTTCAGGATGCCTCACTCCGTCACTCCCGTCCATACTCTTCTTACCCCAGTAACCCATATCATGAAGCGCAATACAAACTGTTTCCTTCCAACTGGGATTACCGTAGAGCTCTTTCCACGCTAGCCAAACCGTGAGGGGATGCCATAAAAATTGATGAACACCAAACAATAAACTCCTTGTGCCTATAGAACCAAACATTTTCACTTTACATCCCCCTCTCCTTGAAACCATGATATTGCATTACCTAGTGTAATCATCATACTGATTAAAATGAGCACTTTAATCACTTTTGACTTCCTCCCTCTCCTCTAGCTTATTTTCATTAGCCCGCCATCCGCACTGATTGAGTACACTCTGACACTGGTTTCAAACACTTTGAATTCAGCACAACATTCTGGACAAAAATAATGATCCTTGCCGATCTTATCGCCCTGCTCTGGCACTGAACACATTCTGTTTGTTTTTCATAAAAACCCCGTATTCGTTTTTTTAATTGAGTGCTTTTGTCCATTTTTTACCTCCTTCCCTGAATCTGGTTATTACTAGATCATAAGTCACAAATAAAATTTCTCGTATTTATCCGTTTTATCCGTTCCTTTGCGGCTTCTTCCCGTCATTGCCGCTATATGACCACTCTCTTTTTGTAAGGGTTTCTTGTTTAGGGCATCCCTTCACTTTTTCCAATAATTGTATATTTATTCCAGTCTTATTATATTATTTTTTAACAAATCTTCAAGAATTGGTTCTAAGTAAGCGATCAAGCTGGAAAGATCATTTTTGATAACACACCGTTTCAGGCCGGCGATGACTATTGATTCCGGATCATGACAGTCTGAAAGTGCTTTAAACTTTTTACACCAATGGATCAGCTCGCTACGCTCATAATTGGATAACTCACGTTTCAGGTTTAGCTCTGCAAAGTCTATGGCTTTGAGACCCATCCCTTCATCCTCTACGTCTGGCAATGAGTCACTTACCTCGACGGGTTTATGTCTCCCCATGACGCAGGGGTCATCTTCACGCGCATAGACGCAATCAGCAGCTGCTGCAGCTATAGTATTCTGTGGAGTAATCTGTGGAGTAGTCTGAGGAGTAATCTGAGGTATTGTCGTTTCATTTTGAAACAGGGGTGTTTCATTTTGTAACGGGGGTGTTTCATCTTGTAACAGGGGTGTTTCATTTTGAAACAGGGGTGTTTCACTCCCTTCCATGTCATATCCTCGAATCATTATGCTTTTAAGCTTTGACAATTCTTTGTAGTTCAACGCAAACCATCGGGTGTTGTCATAAGATTTCTTATTGTATTTCCCCTCGATAATCAGGCCTTTATCCAGAAGGCTGTTCACAGTTCTGGATATTGTCGCAACACTCCAGAAGCTAAAGGCCTTTTCCTGCATTTGTCTTACACTTTGG
The DNA here is from genome assembly GCF_000224515.1 of Desulfosporosinus sp. OT. GTDB lineage: Bacteria > Bacillota > Desulfitobacteriia > Desulfitobacteriales > Desulfitobacteriaceae > Desulfosporosinus. The sequence continues at coordinate 8,653 of NZ_AGAF01000124.1, forward strand.
TAGGTCCATCGTTGGCCTTCAATAAAATGGTTCGATATGTGGATCCAATATTCCAGTTGAAGCAGGATAATCGATTCGTTTAAACCGATCTCATCAGCTAACGCTGGCGATAATCTAAGGGAAAGTTCATTTAGAGTAAATAGTCTCGTAACATTATTTTTGCTTACATTTCCCATCTTTTCTCCCCCTTGTTCGGAACACAACCAACAGTGAACCTATGTATAAGGCCTTCGATCTCAGTAACGCTAAGTGATCTCTAAGAAAATGATGTCCGCATGAAGTAACGTCAATGAGCTGAGGTTTCAACCGGACGACTCTTTTACAAGTGATTGATCTCACCTTGAAGACATTCCAGACAGATATTTTCCTGCGTTCGATGATCGCCTGTACTTTGTTTCAGTTGTATAATCTTCGATCGAAAACCGAACCGGCAAGGTTTCTCGATAATGGGTGTATCCTTATGGGTTTTCCCACAGATCTCACATCTCAGCGTATCCTTGTTCTCCACGGCTAATTAACTCCTTTCATCGCTCGGTTTATAGTTCAAAAATTAAAGAGGGTTTCCGTCATCGTCCTTGCTGCAACTGAATTGATCCATAAGACTTCTTCTCGCTCACGGTCACCTTCAGCAAATGCCTTAACTGTTTTACGATTCCAGTGCTTAAGTCTGGCGTCATACAAGTCGCATGAGTAACCACTTAGTAATACGGGTCCGGGATGTTGGTCCAAGACCTCTATCAGCTGAACATGATCTTTATCCGTCATTTCATTGGCATAAATACGTTTTGATCTTGTCGACAGCGGATAAGGCGGATCAGCGTGGATAAGGACTTCCTTGAGCCGTTTTCTGGAGAAGCAGTCCAGACACTCCTTTACAGGGCGGGCTGAGAAAGATGACATCCGGATAGTCTCCCTGAGCTGCTGCCAAAAGATCCTCGGTCGTTGACTCATGCCACTCCGGTCCAGGTTCACGTCCGTGAAAGGCGATATAATCCCGTCGTTCAAAGAGATCCATTGGGGTTGCTTGTACCCATGTAAGGTATTTAAAATCTTCACAAGCTAACGGATCAACGTCCACGCCGCCCAGCGTTTTAAATTGCCCTGTTACGCCTTTGAAGTTGTCCAGAGCATTTTGAAACCCCAAAGCTCCTCCGCCAGAACCTGAAAACAAGTGGAACACTTTGAATGTTTTAAACGTTTTAACCTGAGAACTTAACCTTCGTTCATAATTATAACCGTCGTTTAATTGGGCTGGTTTGTGCCCTGTGCTTATATCCAACCGGTAATGCCCTGGAGTAGATTTGTTGTTACGTTCTTTCCTCTCATGCTGATTTGACATCAGCCGCCTTACTAGCATCGTTTTTCCTCCCAGCTTGTTATTTGCTCATCGGATTTAATATCGACCGTTCATCCCTCTTGTCAGAAAAAATAAGTTTATAATTCTTGTAATCGCAAAGACTAATTTAGTAATTTTGATTTGGTTTTAGAGAAGAGAAAAGAATGAATGCACCAGATTAGAAAAATCCTACGATCCCCTTGAAATACAATCCGTCTTCAACGTAACCCCACCCAGACTCAAATAACATCTTTGATCTTAAGCAGACAGTCCAAGTCGTTCTGCTTTCTTGAAGTAAGGGGGTACATAATCCAATGTCCAGTAAACTAAAGATTGAAATCATTGATGATAAGACTGTGCTTGAAATCTATGAATCGGAACCTGGAAAACTAACCTTTGTGATGTATCCGGATGATCCCAAAGACGATACCCTTCATGAAGTTACTGCGGATACCTCGAAGTTCTCTTCGTTGCTTAAGACCATTTGCGACATTCCAGCCCAAGTTTACCGGAAATGGGCTCCAACCAAGTAACGTCATCGGAATAATTGATTCCTGTCCAGGAAGCAAACTGTTCGTTAGTAAATAAAATCCGGACATTTTTTAAAAACGGATTCCTTTGGTATTCATCAGTTTCCGTCTCCCGATATTCGATTAGTTGAGACCATATTGCTGAGATAAAATCATCCTCACTCAAAAAACGGGAAATTGGCAGCGTTTGGACAAATTGGGTACGCTTTTTACCAATAGACGTTTCAGCGTAATCTTCTTTCTCTCTGTGGCGGTAATCGCTATACACTAGGAACATTCCAAAATGGTACATAAAGATATCGATTTCACCACTCATATGCTTGTCGATAATTAGCTTTACGAAGATAAGCCGATTTGATTTCGACTTTATCAGTTCATAAGGGATAAGGACTCTATGCTGAAGTTGAAGATTCGTGAAGAATGCCCTTGGATATTGGTATTCGTAGCTCACAGATTGACTATGAATAGATTGGTTAGATTACGGGCCATGTGACTCTTGATCTACCTCCCAATCCCTGTGTATTGAGTCCGTCAAACATTTTTTCTAATTGCTTCATTGAATCTTTTAAGTCGATTGACATATTGGTTCCCCCTTTCTCTTTACAACTTTACTGATCTGCCCTTAAGGAATTGATTTTGTATCCAACCGCTATGAGTTAAGGCATAATAAGCGTAGGACAAATCCTCTCTCGCATTGATAGTTTCAACCCCAAAAGGCTTCAGCGCCATTTGGTATACCCCCTGTAACCTGACTTATCAACGGTAACACCCAGCTTATATCCATTGATTTCAACGTTAAAGTTGTGTTTCAATTTGAATCACCTCTTTAAAGCATGTCCATCATAAAAAAGGGACTTGTTACCTTTCTCACATCTTAGCCACTAATGATGACGTTAACTTATCCCTATCTTCATACTCTCGGAGGATATTAAGTATCAGGCGTTCATATGCTTTTTGTATTAGTTGGGGATCTGGCTTTCCATGCTGTGTGACGCTTATTTTTTGACCTTTTATGGTCATAACGGTTGTATTGGCCATCAAGTTCTTCCCCCTTTCTCCTTCCCTTACATTCTTACGCGCCACTGGTTGGTTACTGGGCTTATCTAAATTAAGTAATTTCAGTTATTGCGGTATCCATTTTAAATAGGGCTCTTGAGTATTGGTTAAAGCCAAAGCAATCCAGTAAAATATGTTCGGCATATTCTTCCATTGCAATAAAAATCTAAGATTTCCTTACATGATGTAGACTACAGTTCACACCGTCCCATATCTGACACTCTTGGCGAATGCAATCGTATAAATTATGAATTGGAAATCCGTTATGATCTCTATAAACCAAAGGATACATAAAAGGACATTTTCGAGCAGGATGTTTCTCGTTTGTAGCCTTAGTAGCTGCTACTTGATTGCATACGTGTAGCACAGGCTTTCTTTTAGACAAAAATCCAAACATCTCTGACCTCCTCTGTTATATTTGAGGCTTTATAGCTATGCGAAAAAATTAATAATCAGGCCGTTCATCGTTAAAGTCAAATACTAGCACTCATTTAGTGACTCTCTGGGTCATATGTTCATGATCTGATGCTCGAATAAGTTCATATACCAAACCACCAATCACCTTTGTGGAGGGCCTTATTCCATTCTCTATCATAATTAACCATCAAGGAATCATTCTTCCATAGTTCTAATTTTGAAATCTTACCGCCGATTATGCCCAAATTTGATGAATCAAGGTAAACTTTAAATAGTATTCCCGAATATTTCCTTCCATCCAGATAGGGCTTTTGGAAAAAAAGTTGAATTTCTTTATAATCGAATTAAGATTGCTTATGAAGAAATTGCATTTAGAACTAAAACCATAACTATTGGGCGACCACTACGGGAGTAAACTTTTTTCAATCCATAATCCGAACACTACTTTTCCTGCTCCATCATGTTTTGAGCCTAAGCCTTATGAATAAAGAATATGGGTATTTCCTGATTAGCTCACGCTTCTTACCTCTTTATCAACTTTGCATTTTGACATGTTACAAGGCAAAAAAATATCTGTTGGGTTCATGCCTAGTACTTCCGCTATGTCGATTGCCATTTGAAGAGATAATTTGCGCTTTCCATTTTCGAGTTGAGAAAGAAAACTATCGGAAATTTTCAGCTTTTTAGCAACTTCTAGTTGTGTAAGGCCAGCTTTTTCTCTCGCTTCCTTAATAGTACTCATTATTTATTCACCTCCAACTTTGCGTTTTGTCAATAATAAAATATGAACTTTCGTTATTGCCAAGTATGTCAACTTTTTAATGACTTTGCAACTTGCAAGGATATAATAGAATTAGTGAGGTGATACATTATGACTTTTGGGCAACGCATGAAAAATGCACGAGAGGAAAAAGGACTAACTCAAAAAGAATTAGCCGAAATTCTTTTTCTTGGTGAGTCTACTATCTCGTTTTATGAATCTGATAAGAGAGAACCTAAATTTGATATATTATATAAAATTTCAGAAGCACTTGAGATTTCAGTAGATTATCTTATCGGACGGACTAATATTCCTAATCCAACCATTAGTAACGATCCCGATGATGACATTCAACCGACCCCACCAGATCGGATTCGTACTTTCCAAAAGAAAATTGGAGAATTAAGTCCAGAAAGTTTGTCCTTTTTAGAATTCCAACTTGAAAAGCTCCGAGAACTTGACATACAAGCCGTTGAACACAGACGGGCCAAACGCGATACTCAGAGAAATAAAAAATAGAAGTGGTGAGGAGAAAATGGGACGTAAAATCAGCCTTATAACCTTATTAATACAAGCATCATTTTAATTTAATTTCTTTCCTGCTTTAGGCGATAATCTATCTTGTTTTGCTAGTGGACAAGGTCCCAATAGTGGTCTAACTAATGCGGCTATTACAACTACGCCTCCTTACGGGATAACAGCGAAGTGACACTCCTTTGTGCTTTACTGGGTATAATCCAAGTATGAAAGGGGACTAAAGATGGATAATGAGAGATTTCAAGAGTTAGACTTAACTAAATTAGAGGATAATGAAAAATTCCAACAGCTAGTTGCAAAACAATTTACGAGAATAAATGAACGATTTGAACATGTAGATAAACACCTAGACAGTATCGAGACTCTTCTTAAACAAAATCACGAAGATACGGAAAAGATGGCTATACAGGTCGAACAACTAGTAACTGAACATAACGATCTTATGGACTATTTTCTAAAAGGACTGGAATCGAATAAAAACAAACAGACGACAACTATCTAAAAAATAGTTGTCGTTTTAATTTCGACAATTTTTTTATATTGTTCTTAATATCTGACAACAAGTGCGGGGTTCGATATGTGGAAAAGTGGCGTTAGTGGAGAAATGATAGCAAGATCCTTTATGTTTAGTTATCTACCCCATGCAGATTATCCATTAAATCTGATACATGTTGCTGTTGCTATTGAGACTAAGTTTGACATTGAAGTTATCATGGAGGAGTGTGACTGCGTTCCACGAGAAATAACGGCACAACTCGCTTGCTCTGATTGGGTAGCGTATATCCTTATTAATAAATTTCATCATCTGAACAAAAAGCGTTTTGGCATTTGTCATGAGTTTGGGCACTTATTACTTGAACATAAACACGGTAATCTTTATCCAGGATCAAGCGAACCCGATGAAGAAAAAGACGAAGCGAATAATTTTGCCGCTGCTTTATTAATGCCATCCAATCTTGTATATAGTTTGGCAAGAAGATACTCGGATAATTTTACATATCTAATCCAAAAAATGACTCAGTATTTCAAGGTTAGTACTGAAGCTGCAGCTCGGCGTTTAGTTGATACAGATTATATGCCTGGACTTATTGCTCTTGTCGACCCCTATCTTGGAAGATTAAATTGGGAATATCATTCTCCAAGCTTAATGTTAGATCGTGAATCCTTCCGTGAATTCCTAGTACAATATTTTGCTCAACCAAAAAAGCGCGAAGAAAACCTTGAAATAATGGGCTACCCGTTTAAAATTGAGGCTAAGAGAATTTGGGGGAACAAGTACCTTTTGGCATGCGTACCATATACGATGAGTATTAAGTGTCTCAAAGAGTCCGCCTCCGGGTATAGTGGAAAATGAAATAAACAAAAAAATAACTGAAAAGGATGGCAAACATGGAAGTACAAAAGTGGGCCATTTATGGTCGCGTTTCGACGGATCATGAAAACCAAAAAACCTCTATACCTAATCAATTAAATTACTGCACCGAATGGGTCCATCGCTCTGGAGGTGTTGTTTATGATACCTATATCGACGATGGCCTTTCCGGAAAATCTATGCTCATAAGGCCCGATGTCCAACGCCTACTAGCCGATGCTGAAGCCAAGAAGTTCTGTGGAGTGGTGTTTAATAATATCTCACGCTTTGGCCGGGATAACCTTGATCTCCTATGGATGAAACGAAAGATCTGTGACGAATGGGATCTTCGCATGATTGGCCTAGAAGAAGGCTATGATTCCAGCAAAGATGACGATGAGCTTCTTTTCATGATACACGCAGGTATGAGCCAAAGCATGAGAAAAAAACTATCAAAGCAAATAAGGCATGGCTGTATACGCAAGGCTGAAAGAGGTGAATTCGCGATACCAACGCCACCCTACGGTTACCGGCGCCCGCGTATAGTTATACGTGAAGACGGAACGGTTATCCGTCCGGAAAATTACAAACTACTAATAGATCCAGACACGGCTCCGATTGTGAGAAAAATTTTTGAATTAGTTAAACACGGACTTGGCGCACACCTAATTATTGCTGCAATGGAAAACGGAAATCCTCCTTTTGATATACCAATTCCGACTCGATTTGGAGCTGAACGTTGGAGCAAATCAACGATCTTTCATATATTGCATAATCCAGCTTACAAAGGCACTATAATTTTTAATCAGACTAAATCTAAGACCAAAAAAAATCCTGAGTCAGAATGGATCATCCACGAGAATGCCCATGAAGCAATAGTGAGCAAAAAACTTTGGGACGAAGTACAAGAGATTATAGGGCGGCGTAGAACAAACAAAGCACTTGGTACGAACAGAGCTCTGCTTTCAGGTATTGCAAAATGTGGTCTTTGCGGCAAAGGAATGATCCACGCTAGTGCCAAAGCTGCCAGTGGCACAGTTAATATGGTATACAAGCGTTATTTTTACTACCGGTGTATCCATGGTCATTTGACAGAGAAAGATTCGATGATTCAAATTAGGGAAGAGGTTCTTAATGAGGTTATATTAAACGCTTTGCAAGAAATTAGTTTTGATCTTAGCCTAGTCGATAGCTTAGTAAGTAACCAAAAAGAAAACCTGCACGGACAAAGCATGGAGAACGATAAAGAGATTAAGAAAATAGACAAAGAGTTAACTAAGATCGAGAAAGCTTTCCGTAAAGATCTTGAGCTTTACCGTGCTGAAGGTATCACAATAAATCAATTTAAGGATCTTCAGGCAGAAAACACTTTAGCCAGGGAGAATCTTATGCGTCGGCGGGCATTGCTCGAACAATCGCACTCATTAGAAGAATCCTTGGAGGGCAGAGTTAAATATGTCAAAGAAAAACTGGCCAGATTTTCTCAAGTAGACAAATCTGACCATGCACAATTAAAGATGTTCATTTCAGACGTAGTTGAAAAGGTCGTAGTAAACTCCAAAACCGATGTTGAGATATACTACCGTGGACTAAATCAAGATTTGCCCGTTGTTTCCCCGTTTTTAGTGCGTGTGTAAACGCAAATAAGCCTCCGAAATAGCCGGAGGCTACACATTTTTAAGAAATAATTTACATGAGCACAGCATTCTCCTCTTCGAAATTTACATCTGAGTAGATAGCTGAAACAGTATCCTTTTTTAAACTTTGAGCAGCTGTTTTGTTTGGAACATCTGGATACATTGAAGGTTCCGAAAACGCAGCGATTGCATGAGCAGTAACAATTCCATATATAGTGTTATTGAATAGTTCCGCAAAGTGAGTTTTTGTCATATGGGGCTTCGTGGAAAATGCTGAAAATCTTTGACCCATTCCGTAGATAAGCTCCCATGTAATTGAGCCGTAAAATGCTCCTTTTAAAGTAAGATGGTCTCTTCCTGTCTTTCTTAAAATGTTGTTAATGGAATTGCTAAGGCAGCTCCTGTAATATGATGTGTAATCTGACCTAATATAAAATTCTTCCGTTGATTAGTTCTAAAAGGACGTACATAAACCGAACCAGCAATATGCCCATAAAGGGCTTCAGTTCTCTTAGCTCTCCAAAATAATAAGTTTGGTATATCCATTGCTACGGTCCCTAATACACCTGAAAATATGCTAGCTGCGATAGAGTCTTTTATTTTTAAAATCCTTTGTATTGTTTTTAGAAATCTCATTAAGCTATTTAGTTGCTCCATTGGTTTTTCCTCCTTCACGTTTACTTATAATCAATTGCTTTTCAATAGCATTCCAACTATAAAGCAAAAAATCCCTGGATAAGATTGTATGAAAAATTAATTGCAAGTTTGGAGAAAAAAAAGAGCCCCCACCGTACGATGAGAGCTATGAGTAGGACGAACAATTTACGAGGGATATAATGCCCTGATACTACTTTGATATTCCATAATTTAATTCTTATTCAACATTACCTAAAATAGGATCTAATTAACGAGCAATCATTGAACGGAGGGTACGTATGATTGACCTTGATGCTCTCGACGAACGATGCCCAAAGTGTAACGGTCTTGGCAGGACAGAGAACCCTACATGGTTTGAGTTCTGGGATAAAGATTTTTTTCGCACTTTGGGGACTCAAGAGAAACTAAGTATTGTAGAAGAAATGACTCCTGATCAACCTGATGAACCAATCTTTTTTATTTGTAAGGAATGTCATGGTAGAGGAAAAATACTTACAGCTGAAGGAAAACAGCTTGTGGAGTTTATAAGGTTTTGGCTGAATCCGAATTATTAAATGATTAAAACTAGGGTTTCCATTCTTGACTGAGGTAAAACTCATTAATTAATACGTCAAGCTTTTTACTTATGCCTACTACTCTCGAATCAGTAAGATCTTTATCTTCAGCAACCTTTTGCATTTTCAATCTCAATTCTTCTATCTGAGCATTGACCGTGAATTTCAACTCAAAAACATCTTCTTTCAATAAAAATTTTCACTCAGTGATTTTATTACTATGCACCGATAATATCAACGGGTGTAAAAGATAATGTTCTGTCGAAATAAGCAGATAAAAGGCACCCAACATTTTATGATGGGGGCTACGAGTAGGACTAACACTTTACTAGAGATATCTTTCCATAGTCCGGTATATTATACCCGGGTAAACAGACAAAACCTACCAGCTTATAGACTTATCACTTGGATATAATAGCATACGAATGGTCGATGAGGCTTCTTGGGGAAATATAGCCGCTAACTTCAAGGAAATCCACCACCATATAGGCAACAAAAAAGGAGAGTAGATAAGCTCTCCTTTTGCATCTCATCAGCTAACGCCGTGGACTCTTGCTATTCTCAATCCTCATCCGTTCGTTTCACTAGCATCCCTTGGTACTTGTCTAAAACAACATCCAACTCTCGACTTGCAGCTACGACTTCTGGATCTGTATAAGATTTTCCCTCTTTTATCTTAATCATGTTCAAACGCAATTCTTCGATTCGCTTTATTAGTTCTTCCACTTCAGACACAATATCCCTCCGTTCATTTTTTAGGGGATAGTGAGCCCAAAAAAGTAAGACCCCGGCAAAGCCGAGGACTTACAGCTATGTTTCTATGATTGAGAGACACTTCGAGAGAACTAAAAGAGTAGCGTTTTTACATCCCCCTTTCGATACATTATATTAAAATTCCTGATTTCTTCCCTCAAGCTACATTTATTAAATCTTTTTAGTGCTACTCCATCCCCAATGACCATAATATACCATATTCCGAGTATAAAATAGGCTAGAAGGGGGTCCTATTCATTATTAACTAATTCATCAATTGATACACCAAGCCCAGTAGCCAATTGTACCAGCTCGTTTATGCGAGGTATTCTTAATCCGGTTTCTATATTGATAAGACTTTTAAGGTTGATTCCGACATTAGCAGCTAACTCTTCTCTGGTCAAATTACGCTTTTCCCTGTAGTGAGCTATTCGCCTGCAAACGGTTTTGTCAATTATGATCATATGTATTAACTCCTCCCGTCTTGCATATCTGAAAACTTAATACTTAGGTAAAAGCTTATTTGTTTACCCATGATCTGTCAACGACAAAAAAAAGCCCCACCATGACTGATGGGAGCAAGTAGGACGAGAGTTTTCATAAGAACATTATTCCTTTGAACCACAATTCTTATTCTACATCTTCCAAAGAAACCATTTGCGTTTTCTCAGCTCATACTTAATCTCGAACGGCCGCAGCTCTCCCTTGATCTCGCTCTGACATCGGAAGACCAGCATCCTATTGCCGGCGAGCTTCTCCTCGGTAACTGAGACTACCTGCTCGATCTTGAGTTCCTTGTCGTTGAGTTTTAGGTGGATGTCACATCTAATCATCTCACACCTTCCTCACGAGACAACGGGAAACCTATCTCACAAAATAAAATAGCCCCCATCTTTCGACGACCTAAGTTTAGCCATTGAGTCGTATCTGAGATTATCTTTACTCGCACGTAGCTCAATGTCTCCAAGCCTCTTCAAATCAACTCTATGAGACAAAGGTGCCGTATTAACCGTCATTGTAAGTGGATTTGTATTTCCACTGTCATTAGACACAATAAGTATTGATCGGTAAGCATGTATAACCCTATCATCTATCCTATCTGCATCTGGAATAGAAACTAGTTCGTCTTTGATAGTCCAAACCTCACCGAATCCAAAGGCGCGCGTATCAATTAGACTATCTCGAATCATATCTTTGAGTAATACTCTTAACCCGCCCTCTCAAGGATTCATGAAGTTTATACTCGCGTAAATAAACGTTAAGATACTCTTGGTCAGTACCCCGCTCATGTTCGGTTTCTTTTGAACGTTTTATGGCACCTTCTCGGCCGGACCGAGTACGCTTATACACTCCATTTGTTTCGTTCATAAGTAACACCTCCCCAAGCAGTTTACTACCGCCAAAATTTTCTGCCGATAAAATATTTACCATAGGCGAACATTTGCACCGTGTTAGCTCTGTTATCACAGTATAACAAAAGTACAAATATTTCTTATTAACGCAAAAAAGACCTCTCACCGTAAGTGAACTGCCCCCTGTCAAGTAGACAGTGGAAATAAAAAAGACTCTCGATAGAATTGAAACGTAATAGATTAAACCTCTGCTTACGACGCTCGGCGCTGGCCAGAAGGAACATTTGTCCTCTGCGGAGTAAAATGTCCCTTCTGGCCTTAAGCTTGTTTACATGCGCTGTTGTCCATGGGATGCCAGCGAGCATATCCTAGACCTTCGTCCTGCGGTATCCCTCGTGGCACCCGGACAACTAACTCATCAAGTCGATCAAACAACCTTGTGTATTATGGCTACGTTGTTTACGTTGAATACATTGTTTTCTTAGTATAGATAAAGGTTCCCAATTCATACTTAATCTCGAACGACCGCAGCTCCCCCTTGATTTCGCTTTGGCACCGGAGGATCAACATTTTATTGCTAGCGAGCTTCTCTTCTGTTACGGAAACGACCTGCTCGATCTTAAGTTCTTTGTCGTTGAATTTGAGTCAGAGTGGGTGCGGGGCGCCATCTTTCTCGAACCAGGCTAGGACGGAGATTGAGGTTGAGAGGATTTTCACTGGTGTTGGCTCCTTGATTTTAATGGCACTTCTTTGGTTTTTGTGTATCTATAATTACTGAGATAACTAACAACGACGTAGTCCTTTTTAGGGCTAAACTGCATCTTCATGCTTGTTTCCTTCCAATTTTTCGACGTCATTGTTACCATTCCTATTTCTACTCGAAGAATTCCTATCAATCTCAAACCTAATAGTCCTTTTATGAATTAGTCCTACTGAACCTATCGTTACAATTAAAGCAACAAAAACAACCGTCACAACTGGTGTAAAAGGAGACTCTAACCCAGGGATAATATAAATTACAACCGGCACCATGGCCGCTAATAATCCTAATATTAAACTAAACTCAGTAATTAATTTATTTTTGTATTCATCTTGATATGATTCACTCATATATGTAGCCGAAGATAATTTATCATCATCTGTATTGATTACCATTTCTTTTTTATCCGTCTTGATTCCTGATAACATATCGCAGTATTCCAGCTTTATTTTTGATGCAATGAAGCTCGAGTCCATTATCTCTTTAATCAGTTCTTCACAAATTTGCACTAAGGTATACATATCCTTTTGATCTACACGGTATCTCCTTGAGTTAGCCCTAATTAAAGCATTGATGATTTCTGAACTAGGAAGAACATTTTCGGAAATGATAGATCTGATAGAATAGATTACTTCTTTGTTCGCAGTCGTTAGGTTGCGAAAATATTCCATTTTGTCACGATTCGAAAAGGCAAATCTCGTAACCAAGAATACAATAAACCCAGAAAAGATACCTCCACCTATACCAACTACCCAAGGATTAGAAAAAAAGCCTGTCATAACATCTCTCTCTCTTTGTTCATTGTTAATGTTTCAATATTAACTCAGCAATCCCTAACTCACGCAATGGCAATCTGGACTCAATCATCTCATAACTTCCTTGCGAAATTAGGGGAAACCTGTCCCGAAAAATTAAAAAGGCCCCTAATATACTATAAAGTAAAAAATCCCTGGATAAGATTGTATGAAAAATTAATTGTAAGTTTGGAGAGAGAGAAAAGAGCCCCCACCGTACGATGAGAGCTATGATTAGGACGAACACTTTACTTGAGATATCTTTCCATAGTCCGGTCTATTATACCCGGGTAAACAGACAAAACCTATCAGCTTATAGACTTATCTCTTGGATATAATAGCATACGAATGGTCGATGAGACTTCTTGGGGAAATATAGCCGCTAACTTCAAGGAGATCCACCACCATATAGGCAACAAAAAAGGTGAGTAGATAAGCTCTCCTTTTGCGTCCCATCAACTAACGCCGTGGGCTCTTGCTATTCCTCAATCCTCATCCGTTCGTTTCACTAGCATCCCTTGGTACTTGTCTAAAACAACATCCAACTCTCGACTTGCAGCTACGACTTCTGGATCCGTATAAGATCTTCCTTGTTGATCTTAATCATGTTCAAACGCAATTCTTCGACTTCAGACACATCATCCCTCCGTTCATTTTTTGGGGATAGTGTGCCTAAAAAAGTAAGCCCCCGGCAAAGCCGAGGACTTACAGCTATGTTTCTATGATTGGAGACACTTCGAGAGAACTAAAAAAGTAGCGTTTTAACATCCCCCTTTCGATACATTATATTAAAATTCCTGTTTACTTCCCTCAAGCCAGAACGCAGTGTCCTGACTGACGGTTACTTTGTTTTGTAAAGCCTCTAATCCTCTGCCATTAATTTGAAGAGCTTGTTTTGGTGCCCCAAAACTTATTTTGAACAGACCTTTGAAACAAAACCTTTACTACTGCGTCAGCCTGATCCTGAGTCAATGTCCCATCATCAACCAGTCCTTTTAATGGACTAATTTTGTCGCCCTTAACAGAATCTTTATTAACATTCATCTTACTTTCTATATATGCCTTGCGTTCATCATCCGTCATTGCCTTTACTTTTTCCATCTCAGCATTACGTGTCTCTTCTTGGTTGTTCAAAAACTCGATTACTTTGCTTTTAAGATCCTCCGTAATAGTCCCTGAACTAACAAGGCTGTCCAGCCTTGTTAGAGTTTGTTCCTGGCGCTTTGTTTCTTGCTCCTCTTGATTAGCCTGCCTCTGTGCTTCGTCATATGCCTTTATGGAATCTACTTGTTCTTGGGTTAATACACCGGCTTCAAGCAATCCAGCATACTGATCTTTCTTGCCATAGCTCTTCGCATCCTTCTTACTTTCCATATAAGTCTTCCGCTCATCATCCGTCATTGCCTTTAGTTTTTCCATTTCGGCTTTATAACTTTCTTCCTGCGTTTCATTATATGTAGTAATGGCATCTGCAGTATCCTGTGTTATAATTCCGGCGGATACCAGGCTATCCATACGACTCTTCTCCGCTTCCTGACGCTTTGCCTGTTGTTCCTCCTGCTGGGCCTTCATTTCGTTTTGCTGGTATGCTGTGATTGAATCTACTTGCTCCTGAGTCAGTATTCCTGATGCAAGCATTTCCGACAGCCAGTCAGCTTTCTTTTCAATTTTTTCGGTTGTTGAGGCCTTTTGGCTTTCAAAATAAGCCTTGCGTTCATCCTCGCTCATTGCCTTGATTTTTTCCATTTCAGCTTTTCTCTCGGCGTTTTTATCTTCCATATAGCTGGTTATCTTGTCGGCAACTTCCTGTGTAATAATCCCTTCCTTAACAAGACTCGCTGCAAGGTCTTTATTAATACCTCTACCTATTTGGCCCTCAAATTGGCCTCCCATTCTGCCGTGACCCCGTCCATCAAATTGTTGTCCCTGAGCCTTCTGGTCTGTGGTAGTCCCTGCAATTGCAGTTATACTTACAGAAAAAATCATTCCACCAATAATAACTGGGCTAAGAATAGTTGCTAATTTTTTATTCATGATTATTCTCCTTCCTATTTTCAAACTATGTTTTCCTGAGCATGTTTATATATTACTAGCCTACCTTTTCAATTTTATATAGGTATTGTTACAGAACTTCATAAGTTTTGTTACAGTTTTGTCAACAATCCTTTCTTCCCATAGATCGAATCTATATTATGCTATAATTTAGTTGTGACTCTAATTACATAAATTCAAATAGTGCGTAGTTGACTAAATATGTAACTACCCTTGCCAATACAACCTACCAATATAGTATAAAGCCGTAAAGTTTAATTCATATAGAAAGGGTGTTTCAACTTTGGACAATAAAACCATATTGGTTGTGGATGATGAGTTGAAAATCAGAATTCTTTTGAAGGATTTTCTTATAAGAGAAGGTTTCAACGTTATAGAGTCCTCTGATGGAAGACATGCCCTTGAGACATTTCAGAGTTCCCACAAGAGTATAGACTTAGTCCTTCTGGATGTTATGCTCCCCGAATATGATGGGTGGACAGTCTGCAGAGAAATCAGAAAACTATCGGATGTTCCCATAATAATGTTGACTGCAAGAAGTGATGATTTTGATGAGGTCCACGGTTTTGAAATAGGCGCCGATGATTATGTTAAAAAGCCTATTAGACCGACCGCCCTAGTCGCAAGAATAAATGCTTTCTTCCGAAGAATGGACAAAGGCAATCAGGAGTCCAAGGTGCTTTCGTTCGATGGGCTTGAAATCGATGATTCTTCACATGTCGTTAAAGTAAACAATAAGGAAGTCGTATTAAGTCCCAAAGAATATGTTCTATTATTGATTCTGGTTGAAAGCAAGGGCCAAACAATATCCCGTGAGCAGCTGTTAAATCGTGTTTGGGGGTATGATTACTTTGGAGGCCTCAGAACCGTAGATACGCATATTAACAGGCTGAGAATAAAATTAGGTGAAAAGGACTATCTCATAACCACAATTAGAGGCTTCGGATATAGATTTGAGGGATGATTATGAACTTGCCAATTCGGCTTAAGCTTTTTATATATATGACAATAAGTATTATTCTCTTTGCAATACTCCTATATGGTTCAAATACTTTTTTTGCCGAAAAATATTATATGAGTTATAAAAAGAGCACTCTTATCGAAAGCAGTGCCAAGCTTGCAGACCTGATAGTCGGAAAAAGTACGTCCTCTGACTTTAACGATGAGAATCTTATCTATCAAATCAGTACTATCGAAAAAAGTATCGGTGGAACAATATTCATTGGAACTATTGATGGCAAACTATTTTATCCTCAACAGAACGGCCGTGGTTTTCCTCAAAGGCCTGTCTTCATGACCGATCCAACTTTTAACCTTAGAAATAAATCGGACACGCCTCCTCCCAAGAGTTGGCTCAGGTCTTTCGGTCAATCCAAAAGGGGTGTGAAAGACTGGGAGCAATATGATGCGAATTCCTTTTTTTTCATTACCCAGGACACTAATTTCAAGATTGATACCCTTAGCTATCAGACCAAACTGGCGAATAATGTATTGATCTTAGTATGGATACCCATGACCGGAATATCGGAAAGTGCTGCTATATCAAATAAGTTTACTGCAATTATCGGACTAATAACCATCTTTATAACTGCACTATGGGCTTTGTATATTTCCGGACGTTTCACCCACCCCATAGCTGAGATGAACAGAATTACTAAGAAAATGGCTGAACTGGATTTTTCACAGGTCCTTAAAATCGATCGGAAGGATGAAATTGGCCAGTTATCACAGAGCATAAATCATCTATCCTACAATCTGGATGATGCAATCAATGAATTAAACTGCAGAAACAGGCTGTTGGAACAGGATATAGAGCGTGAACGGAAGCTTGATAATATGAGGCGAAAGTTTATTTCCAACGTATCCCATGAACTTAAAACCCCTATCTTCCTCATTCAAGGTTATGCCGATGGTCTTAAATCAAATGTTGTCTCTGATGAAGAGAAAAGGAATTTCTATTGTGATGTTATTATGGAGGAATCCGAAAAGATGGATAACCTAGTAAAGGATCTCTTAGACCTGTCTCAAATCGAATCGGGTATTTTCCCTGTAAACAAGACGAATTTTAACGTTAAGCTTATTATTAATGATACTATCTCAAAATATGAACCTATTCTGAGTGAAAAGAATATTCATCTGAACGTGGATATGGAAGAGGATTTAGAAGTTAATGCCGACCCTGTAAGGATTGAGCAAATTATAGTCAACTTAATGACTAATGCAATCGATCATGCAGAAGGCGATAAAGTCATTAAACTTTCGGTAAAACCAACAGCCGAAAAAGTCAGGGTCTCTGTGTTCAATACGGGTCGTGCAATTCCCGACGATGCGCTGGATAAAATCTGGTCCAGCTTTTACAAGATTGATCAAGCCAGAACACGCGGCTTCGGTGGCACAGGTCTTGGCCTTTCGATAGTCAGAGCTATCCAGGAAGCCCATGCAAATGAGTATGGGGTATCAAATGTCGAGAATGGCGTAGAATTCTGGTTTGATATCTGTTGGGGTCAAAGATAACCATTGAAAGATGTCTTTTCGCCACCACTTCCTATTTCTTAATCCAAAGTATCCATAAGACGTAGTACCTGTAGAACCAGCCTCGACTCAATCCATTTGACCAACAAACTTCCCATTTTTTTTTAGGATAGCTGCAAAATATCCTACATCATCCTGATGATAATATTTAAACTGAGTTTCAATCCAGTTGTTGATTTTGATCATCAGTAAAAGTATGCTCCCATGGTTAATTGCGCTTCACTTTTGTGTATTGCTCCCTCTCGATATAGGTAGTAGTAAACTCCAAAACCGATGTTGAGATATACTACCGTGGACTATATCAAGATTTACCCGTTGTTTCCCCATTTTTAGTGCATCGGTAGTTATAAAATGTACCACACTTGCTCATTTTTTTAAAAGGATATATAATTAATACACAAGAATTTGCATAAAATAAAGCTAGGATGCTGGTAACATCCTAGCTGCACAACTACCGCAGTTATGGGCGGCAATAGGGTCACGAAAAAGTAGCTTCCGTGTAAGGGTGGGCTACTTTTTCATTATATCTTTGAGCATCAAAACGACTAACGTCGCAAATGCAATCATTAGTGAAAGTGTTTGATACACGCTCATAAGCCTCACCCCCTTTCGGGAGATTTTGGCCGCCCACCCTGCCCTATAGAGTTGTACAGGCTGATTATATCACGGAGCAATATGATTGACTATATTGTTACTTTTGTAAACGATAATTCACTATCTTTTCCTGCATAATGTTCGAGTAACACCTTTGCAAAGATCGGATCTTGACGTTCAACATGAACCGGATAAAACAAACGCTTTCGATAATTAAACATTTTCATCCCCCCTTAGATAGGGCACCCTACCTATATCATATGAAGGAAAAATCTCAGCGGTCACAAAGGGAGACTTTTTCCAAGATCACGGCAAATACTGTTTCTAGTTTCATGGAATGTTTATTTATTCAGGACTTTAGTCCTATATAACTTAGGGCTAACGCCATATGCTCATTGTTACCTTTCTCCACTAAACTGGAGTAAAGAAGGGAAGGGTGATGATGGCAAATGTCTTCTGGCTTTGATAATATCGATTCCAACCAAGACCAAAGGGTCCCATCACAAGAGGTTGATAATATCTCAGCGTGGTATCGACGAATTACCGAATATCTCCTAACCAAGAGAGTTCAACAGTTGGTATCGATGCCCGATGCAACCCGTAGCATGGATGTCTTTGGTCGCGGATCTCTCTTCGATAGTTCGATTTAATTCTCTCCAATAGGGACATACAATGATTCGTAACCTGCATACATCATGGTTGCCCTAATGTATCAACTTGTTCAATAAAGACACATGTGCCCAAGGAGATAGTAGTTAGCTAGCAGATTCCCGGCTAAAAGCGTTTGGTTCGAATGTAAAGAAAACTTGACTGGCGCCCACGAAGACACTGTCTTCGCACGAATTAACCCTTCTTGCAGTCACTGTCTTCGCACGTATTAGCATTCTTGCAGTATGCAACGAAAGTTATACTTTCTGATAAGTAAAAAAAAGACTTCCCAGAAATTCTATGAATTAATGGGAAGTCTTTAAATTTTAAAATTAAAAAGGGTCCAACGAGAATCTCTATATCTAAGTCCCCTATTCCAGAGGACTAGAGCCCTTTAACACCAATATCTCTTCGAAAATGAGCCTTCGGGAAATCGATTTTCTCCACAAGTTCATACGCTTTTTCCCGGGCCTGTTGCAGTGTTTTTCCTTCGGACGTGATCCCTAACACCCGACCACCAGTACTTAGAAGCTGCCCCTCACTGATTTCTGTTCCGGCATGAAATATGACTGAGTCCTGACCGCTTAGCTCAGGCAAATGGATTGGAACCCCTTTTTCATAAGCTAATGGATAACCCGGGGCAGCCATCACGACACAAACCGCAACCTCTTCTTTCCACTCCAGCCGGGCCTCAGACAAACGTCCTTCTGTACATGCCCAAAGGATCGGCAAGAGATCAGATTTTAGTCGTTTCATCACTACCTGTGTCTCTGGATCGCCAAATCGGACATTGTATTCCAGAATTTTTGGGCCTCGTTGCGTGAGCATCAGACCCAAGAATAACACGCCTTGAAATGGGGTCCCTCTTTCTCTCATAACTTGTAAGGTCGGCGAAACGAAGTCTTTCATAACGCTTACTTCAAGTTCAGCTGTCCAAATTGGAGGTGGGCTATACGTCCCCATTCCCCCAGTGTTAAGCCCCAGGTCGCCCTCTAAAGCCCTCTTGTGGTCTTGAACCGGAACCATAGGGCATGCAGTTACTCCGTCTGAGAAACAAAGCAAGCTCACTTCTTGCCCCTCCAAGAATTCTTCAATAACCAATTTCTTGCCAGCTGAACCAAATCCGCCGTCCATTATTTCATCGACAGCCTGCAGAGCTGTTTCCAAGTCCATTGCTACAATGACACCTTTACCCGCAGCCAACCCGTCCGCCTTTAAAACGCAGGGGGCCCCGATGGTCCTGACATAAGCCTTCGCCTGATCAGAATCATCAAAAATTTCCCATTCCGCTGTTGGAATTTTGGCACTTTCCATTATGGTTTTAGCAAAGGATTTACTTCCCTCTAACTGAGCCGCCGCCTGAGTCGGTCCAAAAATTCGTAGACCCGCTGCTTGAAAGGCATCCACAATCCCTAAACTCAAAGGATCTTCTGGTCCAACCAAGGTTAAATCGATCTTCTCTTGGAACGCAAATTCCACTAATGCAGGAATGTCGTTAGACGAAATAGGAACATTCCACAATACGGTTCCTGCATTGCCCGGCGCAACAAACAGGCGCTCTAGTTCGGTGCTTTGGGCAATTTTCCAGGCCAAAGCATGTTCCCGTCCTCCATTGCCTACGATTAACACACGAAGCTTTTTCACTCTTTCACCTCGTCTCCCCAATTATCAAGGCCCTCATTAATATTTAATGCTGAAAATGGCGTCGATGCGTAAAGACCATAATTATGTTCAAACGATTAGCAGCCTCAATGACTGCAGCATCTTTGAGAGATCCACCCGGTTGGATAATTGCACGAATTCCTGCCTTGGCCGCTGCTTCAATCGAGTCAGGGAAAGGAAAGAAAGCATCGGAGGCCAAATAAGCTCCTTTAACATTATCCCCAGCTTGTTCAAGGGCAATATTGACGGATCCTACCCGATTCATCTGACCAGCTCCAACACCCAGGGTTTGTTTTTGATTTGTAACGACAATAGCGTTTGACTTAACATGTTTAACAACTCGCCAAGCAAAATCAAGTGCTGACAGATCCTCTTCAGTCGGCTTAAGGTCTGTGACAACATCCCATTCGCTGACAGGCGTCGTGCCTCGATCAACCTCCTGCACGAGATATCCTCCATCAACACTTTTCAACATCCAGCCATGATTCGTTTTACTAGCATCTCCTCTTCCGACTACAAAGAGCCGAAGATTTGCTTTCGCACTAAGGATCTCGCGAGCTTCTGGACTGAACTCCGGTGCAATAATTACTTCATAGAAACACTCTTTAATAGCATCTGCGCAGGGCCCATCTACCACCCGGTTAAAGGCGATTATCCCACCAAAAGCGGAAACGGGGTCGGCCGCGAAGGCAGTCTCATAAGCCTCCAAGGGCGTCGTACCCATAGCGACTCCACAAGGATTCGAGTGCTTGATGATCGTCGCCGCACAGGATTCAAACTCACGCGCGATCTTCCAAGCAGAATCCATGTCCGCCCAATTATTATAGGAAAGTTCTTTCCCTTGCAGCTGTTTTCCATTGGCCAGAGTTCCTTCCTCTGCTTCCGCATTTATGTAAAACGCTGCTTTCTGTTGCGGATTCTCTCCATAACGCAACTCTTGAACTTTTTGAGCCGTTAAACGAAGTGTCGTCGGAAAACCGCTGATAGATTCAACCTGTCGTTCCAGATAACCAGCAATAAGGCGATCATACTCCGCAGTGTGGGCAAAGGCTTCAGCTGCCAAACGCTTGCGCATCCCCGCTGAAACAGTTCCTGCTTCGCGAAGAACACTCAAAACTTCTCCATAGGATTCTGGATTGACCAGGACAACAACGCGCCCGTGATTTTTGGCGGCGGCGCGAACCATCGTCGGACCACCAACGTCGATATTTTCAATCGCCTCTTCAAAGCTCACTCCAGGCTTGGCGATCGTCTCCCGAAACGGATAAAGATTGACGACAACCAAATCAATAAAGTTAATTCCGTTTCGCTCCATTTGCTCCCGATGTTCCTCACAATCCATCGCTAAAATACCGCCATGAATTAAAGGATGCAGCGTCTTCACTCGACCATCCAAAACTTCTGGAAATCCGGTGACTTCACTAACATACTTAACCGAAACATTAGCCTGGTCCAGGGCTTTAAACGTCCCCCCAGTAGAAATTAATTCAAAACCTAACTCCACAAGACCACGTGCAAAATCGATAATCCCCGTCTTGTCCGAAACACTGATTATAGCTCTTCGCTTCATTCTAACCCCTCCTGCTGCAAAATCTGAACCCGGCGCCCGGTTCGCTCCACCTTTCCTGAGACGAACCTGCGAACGGCCTCGGGATACAGCCGATGTTCTACCTCTAAAATTCTCTGCGCTAAACTGTCTTCCGTATCCCCCGGCAACACCGACACCGCTTCCTGTAAAACAATGGGCCCACTATCTAAACCTTCATCTACAAAATGTACCGTACACCCGCTCACCTTGACCCCATATTCCAGAGCTTGACGCTGGGCGTGAAGTCCTGGAAAAGCTGGAAGTAACGAAGGATGGATATTCATAACTGGAAAATTAGCCTGGCGAATAAATTTCGGACCTAACACCCTCATATACCCCGCCAGGAGTAAAAGTTCCACTTGATTTTCCCGCATCCAGATCAGAAGATCTTCCTCTTGTGCTTGACGATGTGGGTAATCTCCAACCGGAAAAACACGGGTCGAAATTCCAGCCTCCTTGGCACGCTCGAGCGCCGCAGCTCCCAATTGATCTGACCCTACAGCCACAATTTCAATAGGGAGAGTACCACTTTCGCTGGCCTTAATTAAAGCTTCAAGATTACTTCCCCGACCTGAAGCTAATATCGCAGTTCTCAATAAGATACACCTTCTCCGGGAACAACGGTCCCCATAACAAAGCTTTTTTCTCCTAACTCACTGAGCTTCAAACGCACAGAAGCTTCATGTTCAGGACGGACAATGATGACAAACCCAACGCCCATGTTGAAGGTCCGATACATCTCTGGCCAAGCTACATCTCCGAGACGTTGCAACAATGAGCAAATCGGAGGACATTCCCAACTCGATGTATCGATCCGAGCTCCCAGACCTGGTGGCAAAACCCGGGGAACGTTATCCGTTAATCCCCCCCCCGTTATATGAGCCATTCCTAAGATTTCTCCTCCCGGAAGAAGTGGTAAAATCGACTTAACATAGATCCGCGTCGGACGAAGAAGTGCCTCCCCAAGTGACTCACCTAACTCGGGAAATACCTTATCCAAAGTATATGGTTCAAATACTTTCCGGGCTAAGGAGTAACCATTGCTATGGAGTCCGGTGGAAGGCAAGCCAATCAGTACATCCCCTGCTTGAATTTTTGACCCGTCAATTAGCTGATTCCGATTTACAACGCCCACTGAAAACCCAGCGATATCATATTCATCCTCGGCATAAAAACCCGGCATCTCTGCTGTTTCTCCCCCGATCAACGCACAGCCGGCCATTTCACACCCACTGGCAATCCCACCTACGACCTCAGCGAGTCGATTTGGCTCGACCTTTCCAACGGCCAGATAATCGAGAAAAAACAAAGGTTCTGCCCCTTGAACTAAGATATCATTGACACACATCGCTACTGCATCTTGTCCAATGCTATCATGCTTATTCATCTGAAAAGCAAGACGTAGCTTGGTCCCCACGCCATCCGTTCCGGAAACAAGAACCGGGTCTGGATACTTATCGAGATCCAGTTTAAAAAGTCCGCCAAACCCTCCTAGTCCGCCGATGACTTCCGGACGAAACGTCCTAGCAACCGCGGGTTTAATGCGTTCCACTACATCATTCCCAGCTTGAATGTCGACGCCCGCGTCTCGGTAAGAGTATCCCAACGTTCATTCCTCCTTATTTCTTCTGCCACTCCTCGAGTCGCATATTCGGATATTCGATATTCGAAGAACGAAATCACAGCGCGTGAGATCTTTATAACACTGCATAACTTCCGATTGTGCCCTATCAAAACCTCGAAGTTCGAATCTCGAACCACGAACCTCGCTTCCGGCCCTAGCCGCAACAATTTCGAGTTTCAAAATTATTTTTTCCTTGGTTCAAGTTCGAAACTGCAATCGGATACGTTCCGTTAAAACAAGCTAAACAAACAGCATCCGTGCCTAAGGCCCGAAGTAAACCTTCCTCCGAGATATAGTGCAATGAGTCAGCTCCAGAGAACTTCCGAATCCCCTCTATATCTAATTGATTGGCGATGAGTTTTTCCCGCTCTGCTGTGTCAATTCCGTAGTAGCACGGAAAGGCAACCGGAGGAGAGCTAATCAAAAAGTGAACTTCTTTGGCACCTGCTTTTTTAACCATTTCCACTAGTTTAGAACTGGTGGTCCCGCGGACGATTGAATCATCAATCATAACCACACGTTTATCTTTCAAGACGCTCGCATTAGCATTGAGTTTAAGACGAACACCCACTTCTCTCATGGCCTGAGTAGGTTGAATGAACGTTCGACCGACATAACGGTTTTTTATAAGCCCCTCTCCAAAGGGAAGGCCCAGTGCCGTAGCGTACCCAAGGGCCGAAGCAGTCCCTGAGTCTGGAACTGCGATCACAAGATCCGCCTCAATCGGGCATTCCCGGGCCAGTTCAATACCCATCCTGCGCCGACTTTCGGATACGTTCAACTGATCCATCGTGCTGTCCGGCCGAGCAAAATAGATATATTCAAAGGCACAAGAAGCGCGTTCAGTTTTAGAGAGCCCCATATAGGTATGTAACCCTTCTTCGTCAATCACGACAATTTCGCCAGGTTCCACATCTCTAATAAACTCTGCACCGATGGTATCAAGGGCACAACTTTCTGAGGCCAGACAATACCTGTCACCCATCCTCCCAATGCATAAGGGACGGACACCATGAGGATCTCTCAGCCCAAAGAGTTTGTCCTCCGCCAAGATCACTAGGGCATATGCCCCACGAAGATCCAACATGGTCTTGACCAGCGCATCTTCTAAGGACTCCCGGCGATAGCGAGTAATAAGGTTTATAATTACTTCGCTGTCAATTGTCGTTTGGAATACCGCTCCGTTTTTGCCAAGTTCTTCTCGCAAATCTGCTGCATTGGTTAAATTACCGTTATGCGCCAAAGCCATCATCCCTTTTTGGTAGTGTACTACCAAGGGCTGGGCATTCGCGAGCAGACTTGACCCTGTGGTAGAATAACGAACATGCCCGATCGCCATTTTACCCTTCAAGCCTTCTACAACACGGTCAGAAAATACTTCCGATACCAAACCCATTCCTTTATGCAAAGCAATATTATGCCCATCAGAAACCGCGATTCCTGCGCTTTCCTGCCCGCGGTGCTGTAAGGCATAAAGCCCGTAATAAGTTAAACGGGCTACCTCCTGATTGGGAGCATAAATCCCAAAGACGCCACATTCCTCTTTTGGCTTGTCCTCTCCAAATTCGAACACGTTCGGCCCCCCCTATCCCATCCTAAGCAAGAGCTTTTTTTACCCGCCTGAAAACTTCTTGATAAGCCTCTTCAACTTGTCCTAAGTCCCGGCGGAAGCGATCCTTGTCCAACTTCTCCCGCGTTTCCATATCCCAATAACGACAAGTATCTGGTGAGATTTCATCGCCTAGGTAGACTTTTCCATCCGCAACCCCAAACTCTAATTTAAAATCAATCAAGTCAATTCCCGCTTTAACTAATATGGTTCGCAAGATGTCGTTTATTTTAAAGCCCAAGGCTTGAATCTCTTTAGTATTTGCCTCACTTGCCCAGCCCATTGCGGCAACATGGGATTCATTAACCATCGGGTCTCCCAAGGCATCATCTTTGTAATATAACTCCACGACTGGTTGCGAGAGAACGTAGCCCTCTTCCACACCAAGACGCTTCGCTAAACTTCCAGCTACAATATTGCGTACAACAACTTCGAGGGGAATCATGTCTAAGCTGCGCACAAGCATATCTCGATCTCCTAAGAGCTTCACAAAATGAGTCGGAATGCCTGCTTTTTCTATTTCTTCAAAGAAGAGTGCCGATAGCTGGTTGTTGACCTCACCTTTATCGACAATTTGTCCTTTTTTCTCTCCGTTGAAAGCAGTGGCATCATCTTTGTAAGCGACCCAAAAATACTCACTTTGATCTGTCGCATAAACTCTCTTTGCTTTACCTTCATAGCGTAATTCTAACTTTTCCATAATCTTACCCCTTTCAATAGTCGTCAGTTTATTAGCATTCTTTGCATTTGTTTAGTCGAGTCCTAAGCGCTGGAAGATGTCTATTACGTGTTTAGTATGGTACTTATAATCAAACAAGGCAGCAATTTCTGCCTCGTCTAAGTATTCTCGAACGTCGGCGTCCCGATTGATCAAACTTTGAAATTGTTCTTTAGTATTCCAGGCTTCCATGGCATTGCGTTGAACCAAAGCGTACGCATTTTCTCTGCTGACACCCTTTTCTACTAAGGCCAGCATCACGCGTTGAGAAAATATTAACCCATACCCTTTATCAATGTTAACCTGCATCTGTTCCGGGAAAACCTGTAAACGATCAACAAGCTGGGTCATCTTGTAAAGCATATAGTCTAAGGCAATGGTGCTGTCTGGCAAAATCATACGTTCTGCTGAAGAATGGGAGATATCTCGTTCATGCCATAAGGCCACATTTTCCAAAGCAACTTGGGCATTCGAACGAACCACTCGGGCCATCCCACAAATACGTTCGGGTGTGATAGGATTTTTTTTGTGCGGCATGGCCGAGGATCCTTTCTGCCCTTTGCCAAAGGCTTCTTCCACTTCATGAACATCGGTTCGCTGTAAGTTGCGGATCTCGGTTGCCATTTTATCGAGTGAACTAGCGATTCCCGCAAGAGTCGTCATATAACAGGCATGTCGATCGCGTTGGAGTATTTGGGTCGATATCAGAGCTGGCTCTAAGTTAAGAGCTTGGCAAACATGCGCTTCAACTTGAGGATCTACATTGGCAAACGTCCCCACTGCGCCTGAAATTTTCCCAACCCGTATCTCTTCACGAGCAAAGGCTAAACGCCTCTTTTGGCGTCTAATTTCATCGTACCATAAAGCCAACTTTAATCCAAAGGTGATCGGTTCAGCGTGAATCCCATGCGTTCGACCCATCATGATGGTGTCGCGATGTTCCAACGCCCTGCGGTGCAGGACAGCTTCCAAAGCTTCCATCTTAGCCAGCAAAATATCCGATGCTTCTACCAATTGCAAAGACAACGCGGTATCAAGTATATCTGAAGAAGTAAGACCTAGATGAATGTATTTTGCTTCATCTCCCACATTTTCTGCAACATTGGTCAAGAAAGCCAACACATCATGTTGAGTCACTTCTTCAAGGGCTTGTACCCTTTCCCAGGAAAAAGAAGCCTTTTCTCGAATGACCTCAACCGCCTCATTCGGAACCTTTCCTAGTTTGGCCCACCCTTCGCACGCTGCGATTTCAATCTTTAACCAGAGAGTGAGGCGATGCTCGTCTGTCCATATCCCTCCCATTTCAGGAAGCGTGTACCGTTCAATCATACGTAGTCCCCTTACCTAATATTATTAGTTTCCTTTTACTGCTCCTTGAATTCCTTCACTTAACTTTAATTGCAATGCTTCATCTTTCGCCTCGATATCCTTCAGCATCTGGCCTCGAAAGTTTTTAACTTTAACACTCAAAGCTTCATCCTGAATGGCTAGGATCTGCACAGCAAGCAAAGCCGCGTTGCGTGCGGAACCTATGCCTACGGTCGCAACTGGAATTCCAGGGGGCATTTGCACGATGGAGTAAAGAGCGTCGATGCCTTCCATAGCACCACTACTCAGCGGAACACCAATCACTGGTAAAATCGTTGCCCCTGCGACAACTCCTGGCAAATGGGCAGCTAACCCTGCAGCCGCAATGATAAGTTTTCCGCCCTGAGCTTCAAAGGCTCTTACCCAATCTACAGTTCTATCCAATGTTCTGTGGGCAGAAGAAATTTTAACTTCAAACTCAAGTTCAAATTGACGGAGAACTTTCATAGCGTCCTCCATAATTTTGTAATCTGAGTCACTTCCCATAATGACCCCAATCTGGCTCATATTATTTCCGCCCTTCTGTTTCTCTTTGTTTTAGCAACTTCTAAGTTGCCTGAAGCCTGACTAGACCAAGTCATATTTATAAAAAAACCCAGGAAGGGCAAATTCCCCCCTTTTAATAAGAGTGAAACCTACCCGCCTGGGCTTTTATCCCTTCGGTGTAGTTTGATTTACCTCAATCAAACCTGTACCACTCGGACAATTCACTTGCCCTAGGTACACTTTCGCTCATAGTCAGGCCATTTACGGTAGCCTGGTAGAAACTTGCGGACCATATCTCCGCGGTTATATGAACTCCGTATGAATTTGTTAAATTCATTTTACAAGAAGGATCTGTGAAGGTCAATAGAAAAACCGAACATTAATATATTTCTTGCTTAAAATGTTCGAATTAGGATTTTTAATGCTTGACCCAAACTGTTTCACTTTTTGTTCCCTTTCTTAATATCATTGAATTGGATAACATGATTTTTGACTTCTTCTTTTTGTGACTATCTTTTCCGCTTCTGAAAATTTTATAAATTTATTATGAGTATTGCCCCTAAAGTACCGCTTTAACTCGTTTCCCCTCCTTCAGGTTCGTTAAACTAGTGTCTAAAATTATTACATCTCCTGCTGACAATCCTTGCTCAATGATTACATCGCTGTCATTTTCCAGGCCTTTTTTCACAGGCTGAATTTTAGCTTGACCTTGCTGAAGTACCCAGACAGCATCCCCTTGTTGATACGGGAAAAGGGCTGTTTTAGGGATCAGAAGTTTATTAGGAACTTCCAAAGTAGTAAATTTCACATCCACACTACTCCCTAGGACAACGGCGGGAGATCGATCATCAAGCAGAATCGTGACTTTCACGCGGTTTTCCTTAAGGCCGAGTGGAGAAATCTTCTCAACTGCTGAGGGATCAACCGCTTCAACTTTACCCGTTAAGGATTTATTTCCAACACTGGTAGCTTGAATAACTTGCACTGGACTCTCCACTTTGATGTCGAGGGCATCACTAGCTAGGACAAAGCTCTCTAACTTATAGCCTTTGTTTCCATAGATAGTCATAATCTGCTGGCCAAGTGGAATAACATTTCCTTCTTTTAAAGAAAGATCTTTGACGGAACCATCTTGCAGGGCAACGACCGTGGCTTTGCTAATTTTATCTTCCAGTTGGTCGATTTGTGCCTGCAGAGCATTTTTTTGATTGATATAATATATTTCTGTCCCTTGAGATGACTGATATTGCTCGTTAATCAGCCGGAGACCTTCTTTTTGCTGCTCTAAGAAATTTTCTGCTTTCTCAGAAGCTGTCTGAGCCGCTTCATATTGCACAGCAGAAATTGAACCGGCTTCATACAAAGCTTTCATTCGAGTCAGGTTCAGTTCCTCTGTCTGAGCATCCTTCTCCGCTTGCTCAATAATTAATTTCTGTTGCGCGGCCTGCGCGTCATTAGGGTTTTTGTAGTTCTGCAAGCGTTGACCTTCCAAACTTTGGTATTGAGCCTTGAGGGATTCCAACTGATAGCTCAGGTCACTAGTACTCATCTCCAAGAGTACTTGACCCTTTTGAACCTTATCTCCATTTTTAACCTTGAGAGATTCTAATTTCCCTTCCACAGGGTTAAAGATGGGCCACTCCTGAGCGGCGATAACTTCGCCTTCCTCGGTAAAGCCTTTTGTAAAATCTTTAGGCTGAAGAGTATATACTCCTGCTGACAAAGGCATTGCCTTCGATGCTGCTACAGCAATAATAATGAGGATGGCTAGCCCCCCTGCAATTAAGAACTTTCGCTTCTTGGGGTTCCGAAGATTAAAGTTGTGTAATTTTAACGTTTTAGGTGTTTGATTGAGGGTTGTCTTTTCAATTGTCATCTTTTCATCCTCCTACCTAGTCTCTTGTCGCGAGAATTTCGACAAACGGAAGCGACTTTATCTTCTTGAAAGCCCAGCTTTGGGCTACTATTACGGAAACGGCCGTTCCAACGGCTGCACCAAGTAACGCTACTGGCGGAAGTTCTGCCGGAAGGGAGTACAGGTCATTACTCATGGCTTGAGCCATACCAATTTCCAACCCATAGGCCAAAGGGATACCTAGAAGGATTCCAAATATATACAACGTCCATTGTTCTGAGGTGATTACTCTCAATACCTCTCTCGGAGTCATACCTAAAACACGCAGGGAAGCCAATTCACGTTTTCGTTCAGACAGAGAAATAATACTGGAATTATAGATGAGGGCAAATCCCGTAATTCCGCCGAGAATGGCCAGCAACCAAGTCGTAAACCCGAAGGAATCCATCATTTTTCGAATTTTATCCCCGGTATCTTTAAGGGATTCTATCGAGGTGACATTACTTGCGTTGCGATACTTGCTTTTCATTTGCCCTACTTCAGACTGATCCATTTTCACAAGCATCGATGTGCTAATTTCTCCTTGCCGGAGAAAACGCTGCAGTTCTGTTTCCTCCATAAAGGCATTAAGTCCGACATATTGCGGAACGACACCTTTGACCATCAAATTCTCACCCTTTTGACCTAGTGGGTCTTTCCGCCAAGGACTTTCCACATAAATAGTGTCTCCTGCTTTGACGTTTAAGGAATTAGCTAAATGTTCGGAAAGCAAAATCCCTTGATCAGGCACCTCGATACGTTGCCCGTTTTTATCAAGAATGTTATAGAGAGTAGAATCCTTAGCAAGGCCCATTAACGATACTTCTTTCTTTAACCAACCACTTTTCAAGGTAGCGGGCGCTTCCAATACGGGTTCCACTTTAGAAACTCCTGCTTCGTGGGTAAGAGCAAGCTTTGTGGCACCAGTCGCGGCAGGATGGGTCAAAGATAGTTTAACGTCATAGGTTTGAACCTGTTCCAATTGAACAACCGTTAATAAGTTTGTCATGTTTTGCATTGACCAAGATACCGTCATTAAGCTAAAAACAACGGCAATACCCAGGACATTAAAAATGCTTCTAGTTGGAGTACGAAAAACATCCCGAATTCCCATCTGGGCTTGTGAAGTTAGTCGTTTCCAAAACCAGGTGATTTTCTCCAAACGAGTCTTGTTCGCTGTAACCGGAGCAGGAGGCCTCATCGCTTGAGCTGGTTCTAGATTTAAAATGTCCAGACTCCCTCTGATGCCACTAATCAAGCTGAAGAAAAGCGCGAGCGCCAAACCAATAAGCAGATACTTGAACGAAAATTCGCTTTGAAGTCCCGGCAGAGCAAAGTATTGTTTGTACATTGTGGTTAGAGGGAAGGATAGGGCAACCCCAGATAATCCTCCGAGTAATCCCCCTATCGTTCCAATGAGCAAGGGATAGGTAAGATAATGCCTGATGACCTCTCGATCAGTAAAGCCAAACGCCTTAAGTGTCCCGATGGCAACCCTTTGCTGTTCGATTAGCCGTCTCAACATCGTGTATAGAATGATGGCAGCTACTCCTAAAAAGACCACGGGAAGAGTTTTGGTCATGCTTCTGATATTGGTTATTTCACTTGTCAAAATGGCATTGCTCGTTTGATCCTTACGGGGGACAATACTTTGTAGACCATAGGGTTTCAACTTGGATTGCAGGCTATCTTTAACCGAATCAAAACTTACTCCACTCTTTAGCGTAACCACCAGATCATTGACCTGGCCTTTTTCTTTAACCAGAGCCTTGAGCGAACTTAACGGGACATAAGCAATCCCAAAATCTTCCGGCGAGGGATAAAGGTCTTGAGCCGTTCTCATAATGTAAATAAATTCTGGACTTTGAGCTGTTCCGGTCACATAGAAGGTAGCTTGTTTCCCTTCTAGGATAACTTTGATGCTATCTCCTAATGACAAATGATTCGCTGCAAAAAACTGGGGATCGACGAGAATTTCCGATTGATTATCGTTAGGCAGGTGTCCGGTCAAGAGACGGATTTGGTTGATTTTTGGGGTGTTGGTCATATTAACGGAGACCATTCTCAAATATCGGTTAGAATCTTTCTGTTGGTCTAATAGGCGAACGTCTTTGACAATCCGCCCTTCCGCTTGATCAACTCCGGGTATAAACATGAGAGAATTTACTTTGTTTTCCGGATACCCCGTAACATTAATGAATCCGTCAGCAAAATGTGTTTCACTATAAAAAGCTTGTTGAGCCTTATCCATATTTTCTACGACAATTGACATCGATGTGTAAATCATTAAACCGATGGCAATAACCACGATACAGGCCAGATAGACCCCTTTGTTCTCTTTAATATCTCGCCAAGTCTTTCTTCTGAGCATTACCATGATATTTCCTCCGGCGAAAGTGGTCGCTCATTGACTTTCACGTAATCAAGTAAGCCGTCTTTTAAATAAAAGACTCTGTCCGCCATTTTAGCAATTTCAGCATTATGAGTAATTATCATCACCGTTTTGTGGAATTCACGGTTTAATTTTTGTAACGAAATTAGGACCTGAATGCCTGTTTGAATATCCAAAGCACCTGTCGGTTCATCACAGAGGAGAAGTTCGGGGTTTTTAACGATTGCCCGAGCGATAGCAACCCGTTGTTGCTGACCTCCTGAGAGTTGAGATGGAAAGTGATCCGACCAGGCTTCCAGACCAACTTCACGGAGGACGTCAGAAACGGAGAGTGGATTCTGCGCTATCTCCACGGCCAACTTGACGTTTTCGTAGCTTGTGAGATTAGGCATTAAATTGTAGTTTTGAAAGACAAAGCCCACTTCGTTCCGACGATAAAGGGTAAGCCGCTGCTCGTCAATGGTATGAAGAGGTTGTCCTTTGTAATAAAGCTCGCCGGTTGAAGCCTTGGTCATTCCTCCAATAATATTTAGTAAGGTTGTTTTGCCTGAGCCACTTTGACCCAAGACAACAATGAATTCTCCTTGAAAGATCTGAAAGTCAATCCCTTTTAGGACTTCTACTTCAACTTCACCGGTGTGATAAGACTTGCGGAGATCTTTTCCCTCTAAGAGAACACCCATCCCAAATCCCTCCTATGTTTCATCTCTCAAAGACGAATACATTCCATACTTTAAGATCTCCATATACTCGTTATACTCTTCCATCAACTGATCATAGTTCTGTAATAGTTCTTGCTCCTTCCCCTGATAATTCATCACATATTTATCTCCCAGGGCTTTTAGAAAGAGCATCATAATTTCAATCGCCTTTGCAGGATTAACCCCCCTGCGAAACTTGGAATAATCAATCTCCTGAAAGAACGCAGACATATATTCATTTGAAAGCTGACGATACTTACTATCTATTTCAGTTCGAATATCCTCTTGAGAATTCACCAGAGCCTCTACAATTATCTTGCTCATTTCCGGGTTTTCATGAGTTAATTTAAGCTTGATCACACTCACTTCGCTCAATCTTTGGAAGATATCCTTAGTTTCTTGCAGAGGGTATTGATTGTACGCTTCGACAATAGTCCGGAAGCAATAATCCACGACATAAAGAAATAGCCCTCGCTTGTTCTTAAAATAATGAAACAAAATCCCCTTGGAGATACCTGCCTCCTTTACAATCGTGTTAGTTGAGGCCTGCTCATATCCTTTCTCGGCAAACTCATGGATACAGGCATCCAAAATGTTTTTCTTCTTTGCTTCACTCAGATTTTCAAAATTAGAGTACACATTTTATCTCTCCTTATTGAACTTGCTACTTTACAGATTATCTTGCTAAGTTCTATGACCAAATTATACACTCCATTGACCACATGGTCAATCAATATCCATGTGTCTAGCAGGCTATGTCACTCTCGTGATATACCTAAGTTAAACACAAAAAATAGCCCGCGTTAACGGACTATTAATTAGCATAGTTTTTTCAGCACTAGTCAGGCAATTTGGAAAGCGCTTTTTTATTACAAACAACAACCAAAATGTCTTTATCTTCAACTACAGCATCTGCACCAGGAGCAATAATAATCTGATCTGCTCCTTTTTTAATCGCCACCACATTGATTTTATAGACCGCTCTTAAATCTAACTCGCCAAGTGTTCTATTGACAAAGCGTGCAGAAGCAATAATCTCAAAAATACTATAGTCTAAGGACAACTCTATGAAATCCATAACATTCGTTCGAATTAAGTTATTGGCAAGGCGAATGCCCATATCTTGTTCCGGATAAATAATTTTGTCCGCGCCGATTTTCTCCAATACTTTGCCGTGTAGGCTCGATTGGGCCTTAGTAACAACATAGGGGATTCCCATTTCTTTGAGCATAAGAGTAATCAGGATATTCGCCTCGAGATCATCTCCGATTGCTACAATCGCTACATCAAAATTTCGTACACCTAGGGCCCGGAGTGTCTCTTCGTCACGTGCATCAGCCTGGACTGCTTGGGTCACATCATGCATTATGACCTGAACGGCGTGTTCGTTCTTATCCATTGCTAGGACATCATGTCCTAATACATTGAGGGTTTTGGCTACACTTGTCCCGAATCGACCTAATCCAATCACCACAAATTGTTTGCGCACGGATTTGTCCCCCTTAACCAATCATGATTCGTTCATCCGGATATTTAATATGGTCTGCTCCATTATGTCTTTTCTGAGAAAGCACAAATGCCAAAGTCAGCGGCCCGACGCGCCCAATAAACATGGTTAAAATGATTGCCATTTTTCCGATTTCAGAAAGAATGGGCGTTATTCCCAGCGAAAGACCCACTGTCCCAAAGGCAGAAGTCACTTCGAAAAGAACGGTCAGTAAATCCACCCTTTCAGTCAGTGAAAGGATCGAGATTATTATAAAGATTAAGAAGGCTGCCGAAGTCGTGATAGCCCACGCTTTTTGGATAACATCTTTAGGTAAGGTCCGTCCCTTTAAAACAACATGCGGCTGACTACGATAAGTACTCAATACAGATAATATAATCGATATGAAAGTCGTTGTCTTAATTCCTCCTCCGGCTGAACCGGGAGAGGCTCCAACAAACATAAGTCCAATCATAGAGAGTAGCGTTGTTTCATGCATGCCCGCAATGTTTATGGTGTTAAATCCAGCTGTCCGTGGAGAGACCGATTGAAAAAGGGCTGCTAAGACCTTTGTCCCCAGAGGGAGCGGGCCCAAGGTCTTGGGATTTGCATATTCAATAGCAAAAATTATTACTGCTCCCACTAAAATAAGAATTGCGGATACCTGCACAACGATTTTCGTATGTAATTTAATCGTTCTCCCCTTATTGCCCAGAAGATCGGCTAAAACGATAAAACCCAAGCCTCCACAGATAATCAAGAGCATTATCGTTATGTTTACGATAGGGTCACCAACGTAACCCGTCAGACTAGAAAAATTCCCAAAAAGATCAAAACCTGCATTATTGAACGCTGAAACCGAGTGGAAGATACCATAATAAAGAGCTTTACTAAAACCGAAATCGAAGGACCAGCGTATCGTTAGGATCAGGGCACCAATTGCTTCAATTGCAAAGGAAATCTGGATGACTGACCTAAATAGTCGCACAATACCTTCGACTGAAACGTGATTTAAAGCCTCTTGCAGCAATAAACGTTCCTTAAATGTAATCCTTTTTTTCAGAATGAAGGCAAACATCGTGGCAAAGGTCATAAAACCAAGCCCACCCACTTGGATCATCAACATAATGACTACTTGACCAAAACCCGTGAAGGTTGTCGCTGTATCGACGACCACTAAGCCCGTAACACAAACTGCTGAAGTTGCCGTAAAAAGCGCATTTAAGAAAGATAAACCCCGCCCATCGTGTGTTGCCAGGGGTAAGGTGAGTAGCAGCGCTCCAAATAGGATGACCATAGCAAAACCTAAAACCAAAACTCGCGATGGGGTCATTAGTTTTCCTAATGCATTCAAGCCCTTTTCCTCCACGACTTTATTCGAGCAAAAAATATTATATCATACAAACACTACCCCTACGCGACATCCAGCATAGAAAATGACTATCGCTGGGACACATCCTATTTTGTCCGGTTTGAGTTTATCTATGACCTAAATCATCTGACCTTTTGATTTTTGTCATCATGATGACTGGCAGATAACATCCCGTTGAAAGCAGTTCAACGAGATGTTATGTTTTTATTTCGTAGTTGACGTATAATCCAACTAAGGTTACGTCTAAAGAGTAGTAAAGGCGGTGAACGGTATTTGCATGATGACGAAATAATTAGAAGCATCCTCCAAGGAAACGGCGAACGATATGACGATATCGTAGAGCGCTATCAGACTGGATTATACCGGACCGCCTATTACTACACCCAGAATATCGAAGATGCCCGGGATCTCACTCAAGAAATCCTCATCAAAGCCTATAACTACCTTGCCGGATTCAATCAGGTTTCCTCTTTTTCTACTTGGCTTTATCGGATTGCCGTAAACCATTGTATCGATTGGTGCCGAAAGAAAAAGCCACTTTATGTTGAGGCTGCTTATTTGGATAACCTAAGCGATCAGGAGCGAAGCCCAGAAGATCAGCTTCTACAGCAAGAATTAACTTCAGAAGTGCAAGCGGCGGTTGCCTGTCTGCCTGAAATCTACAGCACCGTGCTTATCTTATATTATTTTGAGGACTTCAGCCCCCAACAGATCGCCGAGATCGTGGACGCACCCAAAAGGACGGTAGAGACTCGGTTGTTCCGGGCCCGTAAAATGCTTAGAGATAAACTCCATTCAGGATCGTCAGGAGGTGAAGGCTATGACTTGTTACCGAAGCCAAAACAGCTGGCACAGCTACGTTAAGAATAGTCTAGATGAAGCAGAACTGCACGAAATGACTGCCCATCTCTTGCTCTGCTCTGAGTGCCGAAGCCTTGTTTCAGCCATCCGAGAAACAGCTGGTACCTTCGCCAACGATCGAGTGATCCTCACACCCCCTTTAGAAATCAAACTTAATGTAATGATGGCTATCGATAAACATAAGTACAAGAAAAGCACTAGCTCCTCTCACCTCTTTGAGTTAAAGAACTGGGGACTAAGCATGCTCGCAGCAGGACTTCTTCTTTTTGCCCTCAATTTAACTTCATTAGTTTCTCCTTTAGCGAGCAATCATGTCACCGATTTAAATACCGTTCTGGGCAAGCAAATGGCCCTCCCCTTCCACAAAATGAGCCAGGTGACTCAAGCTGTCCTTAGAGAGATCGACTCGTTTACGACATATCAACCAAAATAGAAAATGATTATAAGGAGGATTACCTGATGAATTGTAACTATCATTCGACCCAGGAAGCAAAAGCTATTTGCGAGAAGTGCAAACAGCCTATTTGTCCCGAATGCACGATTAATGTCGACGATAAAACGATCTGCCGCCCTTGCATTCAAAAGACTCTAACTGCCAACCCCGTTATGATCCCTAAGAAAACCTTCCTCGAGAAATTCCTGTTCTTTTGTTACAGTCTGATTCCTGGAGCAGCCCACATGCATATGGGGCTTTTCCGCCGAGGTCTCCAGTTTATGCTCGTCACCTTCGGTGGCGCATCCCTTATCAGTTTTATGGGGTTAGATTTTTTGATTCCATTAGTATTGATACCTACCTGGTTTTTTAGCTTTTTTGAGAGCTACCACTTGAAAAATCAACTGGACAAAGGGCAACGCATAAGTGACCAGGATCTCTTTGCTCATCAATTACTTGATTATACTCCACTCCTTAAGAACCGCCGCCTAATTGGGTCCGTCATTACAGTAATCGGCTTGATTAGCCTTATCCATGAATTAGACAGAAGTTCTTTTATTAATCGCCTGTTCGGAAATTATTATTACTTGCTTAGAGGCAGTTTAGTTCCACTCTGCCTAATAATGGGTGGTATATACTTGATTATTAAGGCGAAAATACCCAAGGAAACAATCTCGAATAGCTCTGAGCAAGAGTGACTGCCCACCCAAGGAACGAAAACAAACCCACTGGATTATACATTTATATCCAGTGGGTTTGTTTAAGGTTTAAGCCTCATTCAAATTTTTATTACCATTGATCATGCTTTCTTTACTTAAATACCCCAAAGGATACGATAAAGATCGCTAGTAATATCAAACCTAACCCTAAACTGAAGGAGATAAGCTTTTTCTCAATAGGTAGCAAGTCATACCATTCATCAGCTTCGAGCTCAGGCTGGGCATTTACTATAAACGGTCCAGCTTTACCGAGTTGCTCTTTTGCCATATTCAAAACCTCCTTACCAAGTTTCTCCTACTGAGCTAGCCGCCAACTATCGGTGGTGTAATGCCATGGTAGAAAAGCCAGGAAACAAAGAGACCAATCCAGAGAATAAAACCAAATAGACAGACAACATATACTCCCACAATACGACTCATGCCAGCTGCCCAAAGCTTGCGAACGTTCGTTACTAAACCAATAGAGAAGAAACATAACGCAAAGAAGAATGTCCGTAAAGCGTTTGCCTGGTCAGATCCTACGGTCGCGGTTTTTACAATACTAGGATTCTTTAAGCCCATTATCAGCAGAATCAGAAAAGTTAAAGCAAAACCTATGACAAATTTAGGAAAACGTTCCCAGATCTCACCCGCTGAAACCTTACTTCCTGCTTTTGAGGTTTTTGATTTATCAATTCTAAAAACAGACCAGATGACCGCCAAAATGAATGCCCATATACCAATAAATACATCGATAAAGACTTTAGTAGTAGTGGCTGCCATCAGAATCCAGCCTTCTTGCCAATTGATACCTAGTTCTTTTAAGGCCTTAGCTCGGATCAACGAATCAGTGATCGCCCCACTAGCAACAGCCCCACCATCGCTCTTCACGGCTAAGCCCATCCAAGCTCCAGCCACCATTGGTTCGCGAAATAGCCAGCACTGAGCAAGCCAAGGTAAAAAGAGCAATTCAACAGCTACAAAGACAATAATGACTGCAGACAAAACAACGGGAATCATTTGACGGGCACGAATTGCTCCGCCAGTAGCTATCGCTGCCGCAACCCCACAGATAGAGATACCTGACGCCAAAGGGGCAGCCCATTCCGGTGTGAATTTAAAGTATCTGCGCGCAATAAAGTAGACTATCGGCCAATAAATTAAGTACGCCTCAACCACAGCGCAAAGTCCCCGGATAATCACTGTGCTTGCCAAACCCAGAGCACCAACTGTCTTAATACCAATGGCGGCTCCCAATATTACAATGCCGGTTTTAATAAACCATTCCGGCTTAGCAGCCTCTTCCAAAAACTTCGCAAAACCAAGAAAAAAGTTTCCTATGATTAGACCGATGATCATAGCAAAAACAAAGCCCATCTCTCCCAGGCTCAACGACCAGGGTATTTTAAGGCTAGCTTGTTTATCGGGGGTAGCAGCAATGAAAGCATTATTACCCAAGACTAGGCAGCCAAAGGTAATCCAGTAAATAATACTAAAGCCGACGAGGTATTTGAATGGCTTTGCTCCCATAGCTACCGCGCCGATAGTCGTAATCACTAGCAAGAATAGATACGTTAACAAGGCTGCATTAATGCCCGACATACTTTGAAAGCTTTTGGACACTGGAGCCAGAGCTTTGGATGAATCGATCCAAACATTGAATTTGACCACCCAACCAAGCAGGTCTATCCCAATAACGGGACCCAGGCTTAGTAAAAAGACGAATAACCCAAGCCAGACCGCCCACCAGTCTTCACTTTTGAGCATTGACTTTTTCTGAAAAAGCTCATCATCTTCTGAGATCATGTTTTCACCTTCCTGCAATTAATTTTCAGACACGTTAAACTTAGGCAATTTTCACACCACCTCCTTACCATTTTCTATTCTTTATTTGCTAGAAATATCACAAGAATATTCAGGTATCATTATTACAAGGATTCATGAGATATTGGGAAGCCTTCTTTTTTCATTTATTTGAGTTTTATACTTATACAATTTACACGCCAAATTATCCTTTGATATAACGTGGACCCATTACTGTATGTTGTATTCTGATAAAAGTATAATGCTCGTACAATGTCGAAGTCCTAAGAAAAGTGCTGAGATAATATGGAATTTAGTGTTAGAATTTATCGTATTATTATGAGGCGCCTATAATAAGGATACCGCCTAAATGGTTGGGCCATTTCCTTGTTCAGTTAAGTTACCTAAACAACAAAGAACCTTTTCCTATCAATTTCAGGAAAAGGTTCTTTGTACACTATAACTTTATTTTATTAATAAGAATGTCATTAAACTTCTTCTATTAAAGCTTTAAAGGCCGGCAATGCTTTCTCAATCGTTTTATAAGCAACACAATAAGCAATTCGAACGTAACCAGGACAACCAAAGGCCGTGCCCGTGACAATGAGAATATTTTTCTTCTTGGCCAGGTTGCAGAATTCAACATCATTCTCAATCGGAGTTTTCACAAACAAATAAAAAGCGCCTTCGGGTTTAATACATTCGTAGCCATAGGATGAGAGTCCATTAAAAAGAAGTTCTCGATTCTTATTATAGGTATCAATATCTACCTTGGCATTTAAGCACTTGGCAACGACGCGCTGAAATAACGACGGCGCATTGACATAACCTAAAATACGATTGGCAATATTTGCTGCTGAAATAATATTTTCATAGTCTGCAGCCTGATCCGAAATCACTAAATAGCCAATTCTTTCACCGGGTAACGACAAAGATTTGCTGAAAGAATACCCGATTATCGTATTCGCATAATATTTTGTTAGATATGGGACTTCAACATTATCATAAGCAAGTTCTCGATAGGGTTCATCCGAAACAAGATAAATATCTGTGCCAAATTCCTTTTGCTTCTCGCTCAGAATTTCAGAAAGCTTGATGATGGTTTCTTCCGAATAGACAACCCCTGTAGGATTATTGGGAGAATTGATGATCACTGCTTTTGTTTTAGGGGTGATTTTCGCCTTGAATTCCTCCAGATTAGGCTGGAAATCAACCGTATTGGGGGAGACTATTACCAACTCACCCTCATAGTTTTTCACATAGTTTCTGTACTCTCCGAAAAACGGTGCGAAAGTAATGACCTCATCCTGAGGGTTAAGTAACGTTTTGAAAATAACATTTAAGCCACCTGCTGCGCCAACGGTCATAAGAATGTTTTTTTGGGTAAAAGCAGTACCGAATTTATCATTGATGGACTTGGCGATTGTAGCTCTTACTTCTTCATAACCCGAATTATTCATATACCCATGAATACTCATAGGATGTTCGGTGTTTAAAATCTCTAAGATTGCCTTATTTATTTCCTCAGGAGGTTCAACATTGGGGTTCCCAATGCTAAAATCAAATACATTTTCCGCTCCGTGAATTTCGGCCAACCTTTTTCCTTCCTCAAACATGGCTCGAATAACAGAACTGCTTTTTACCTGCTCTTGCATTTTAATAGATATCATGGCACTCAACCTTTCT
Source organism: Desulfosporosinus sp. OT (assembly GCF_000224515.1). GTDB lineage: Bacteria > Bacillota > Desulfitobacteriia > Desulfitobacteriales > Desulfitobacteriaceae > Desulfosporosinus. The sequence continues at coordinate 49,354 of NZ_AGAF01000124.1, forward strand.
TCTATAACTTTATATTTGCAGCTCAGACCAATCTTCTGATGTTATAAAACCCCTATGTAATTTGCACAATGGAAATCATATACATTATACCATAACTCGCAATTCTTTTTGTAATAAGCAGAAAATGTTCACAATTGCGACTTTGCCACAGGGTGATTTACGCAAGAAAAAACCGCTACACCTGCCTCGATTATTTCGAGAAGGTGGAGCGGTTATGACACTCATGCCAAAATCTTATTAATCTCTTTTTCAGTCGTTCTAACTAGAGTTTCTACCTGTTCCTCCGTAAAATGTCCCCCGGCCTCCATCGTTGTTAATGTATTCTCAAATAAAGTGACCAACACACTATTTATTTTTGTATATCGCTCTTGGGCATTCTCGGGTTCCGCAACCTGCCCTCCCCAAATTCCTGACATAATGTCAAAAAGGAAGTTCGTAGTTTGCCTCATGATCATGGCTAAAACCGCTACTTTAGGATCCCTAAGCGTCACGATACTTTCATAAGTTGATGCTTGGACTTCCAGACGCCCAGCGGCTTTCAGATCTCGGTGAGCCCTCGTTCCTTTTAAGACAATTAAATGATGGTAAAGTACATTAGCAGTAATAGAAAGGTCTTTTACTAGGTCATTGCGCTTCAAAAATTCAAAGTTGACCCGGATATCTTCTAAGAATGAATCAGGCTCAAACATGATAAACCCAACACTCGGCTCGATCCCATATTTGCGGAGGATACGGATAGCCTTCTCGTTCTGGGCAACCGTCGTCAGTTTATTAATCCTCTGCAGCGAACGGTCACTGCCACTCTCAAGTCCAATAAGAATATTGTTCAGACCAGCTTCCACCAACGCCTTAACAGTATCATCATGGATATCATTTACCCGAGCCTCAATGCCAAACTTAACGTTTCTGGATTTAATCAAGGCCGCCAAATGCAATGCCCGTCGCTGGCCCCTTTCACCGGGACCAAAAAAATTAGGATCAGTAAAATAAAACGACTTGATTTGATGTCTAGCAATTAATTCATCAATTTCCGCTATGATATTTTCGGGAGTTCGTCCACGCCACTGCGAACCCTGTCCATAAAAAGGGTTGATATAGCAAAAAGTACACCCACCATAACATCCCCTACTTCCCTGCAGGTTTATTTCTGGCAAACGGAACAGGGCTTTCGTTCGCACGGGAAAAGGAAGGGCGTCTAGATCACCTATTAGTTCGCGTCGCATGGCAACAATTGTACCTGAATCATCCCGCTGGGCCAGACCAAGCATGTTTTCTAGGCAATCTTCGCAACTAACAGCTTTGACTAGCTGGGCAAAGGTTAGTTCCGGTTCACCTAGGACCACAGAATCAATGTCCGGGCACTGTAACAACACGTCTTCAAAGTCTGTGGTTGGATAATACCCGTAAGCCGTAATATAAGAAGCAAGCCGCTCAGCTTTAACCTTATGGAGAAAATCATATAAAACCATGTCCGTCTGCCAATGGTAAACCATATGAACTCCTATTATTTCCGGCTCAAATACCTTTACTCTGCGTTCAATTTCCTGGTAATCGAGTCCCTCCAAGAATCCTTCAATAACTTCTACCTCATGCCCCTCACTGATAAGCATTCCTGCAGTATAACCAGAAAGGAGGCAGGAGGCCAGAGGAGTATTGGCAATGTCGTTACACCGTTCCGAACGGATGGTCCGCGGGTGCTCTAATAACAGTATCTTCATCTCGCTACTCAACTCCCTGCCACATAAACACGTTTCTGCACTGCTGAATTGTTTCCAGTTTGTATCGGAAAGCACTAAACGGTTTCGGGTTATAATAGGTCGGATAGAGCAGATCCGTCTCTGAGTCGATTACCCCTTGCGCCCTAGCTATTTTTTCGATCTTCGTTCCTGGTAAAATTCGAATATTATTCAAGATAATCGTTCCCAGATTCTTTTTCTTGCTGTGCATTTCATAAAGCCGTTCAACAAACTGAATACTTTTTTCACAGGTCTTTTCCGTCTCTCCAGGTACATTAACCATAAAATGATAAACACTAACCACGTCGGTTTGAGCGACGAGACTTGCTGCTTTTAAAATTTGCGCCTCGCTCAGGTTTTTGCCCAAGACGTCCAGTGATTCCTGACATAGACCGTCGGGGGAGAAGGAAAAACATTCACACCCAGCCCGTTCGTATAAAGCAACATTCTTGTCATTGAGCTGATCTTCCCGCAGGAATCCGTCCCACCGAACTTTAAGTTTTCTGCGCAGTAGCTCCTCACAGATTGCCTCGAGATGACCGTGAGGAACGTTGAGTACAGGGTCGGTAAAGTGAAAACTCTGAATCCCATAGTCCTTATGCAAGAGTTCCATTTCGTCCACGACAGCCGTGGTTGGTCGGCACCGCAATCGCTTCCCCTGAAGTTGAGGATAGACACAATAGGCGCAGTTCAGCGCACATCCCCGTTTGGCCTCAATCCCAATCGTTGGAACATAGTTGTTAATCCCCTGATAAAGCGCAGGGTCCAGTAAAAGCCTATTTGCTGGAACATAGTTGGCCATATCAAAATTCGTGGCGGGCGGTGAAACATGCACTCTCGACCCCTCTCGCCGGCAAAGCCCGGGCATTGGGGGGGGATCATTGATAGAACTAAGAAGAGCTGGGAAGGATACTTCTGCTTCTCCGACAATGCCATAATCCAGTTCCGGTAGTTCGAGCATCAGCCGTTCTGGAAAAAGGGAAAAACCTGTACCACCAACAATTAGCTTAGCTTGAGGCAAAACGGTGGCAATAAAGCGAACCGTGACAATAAAGGGTGCAATAAGCGAGCTGGTTTTATTGCCTAAGGGATCAATATTGCGCAAGGATAAACCAATGGCCTCCGGTTGGAACGTCAAAAGTTTCTCCTTCAGCACTCCGAAAGGATCTCGTTCCAAGTTCATGTCCAGGATATCTATCTCATGACCATGGCCTTGCAGGTGACCAGCAAGAAGAACAATTCCGATTGGATAGACTCGTTCCTGAGATATTTCTTCAACTGAAGGGGTTTGGATCATTAGAACACGCACGTAATTCACTCCAATAGCAACAGAGCAAAATATCTAACATAGTCGCCCTTGTTGCGCAAAATCCCAAGATTAAGTCCCGCCCGTCTGACGGTCTCAAAGACATCGATACCCGCTCCCTCCATGGCGGGCCTGGCATCCCGTGTATTGCAACACTTCCCGTTAGGAAAACTTGCAGCACAGGTATCACAAAGCACGCATGGGCCAGCCCAATAAGAGAAGGCCTTATGAAATCCCGCCAGAAACCCCTCTCTTTCAGCGGCCAAAACCCGTTTTTGAAATATCTTTCCTGGAGGCTCCCCCTCTAGCAGGAGCGCCTGCGAAAAATCTTTTAGAGCGTCCCTAGTTTTTTGCGGGGTGGGACTATTAGGCGGACAGTGGGGATGTCCATACCGATCACAACCATACTGGCAACGGAGGTCCGTCCAATCTGAAACATGAATATCTGCTGTAGATATTGGAAGAACTTGGCCAAATCCCATAGCTTTGATCCTCGCGATCAGTCGGGTCCTGGCATCCAAGCGAAGAGTGGCTAATTTTGTTGCGTCCTTCGCTGCAAAGATTACAGCAGTGTCCGTCTCTAAGGGAATGAGCTCAGTTGTATGGAGTTTAGACATGGCAAGTTGCTCTCTGACCCAAGCTTGGGAGAAGGTTCTGCCATTGTAGGTATTAATAAACATATTTAGATCTAGTAGAGCAGCTTTTTCTGGGGAGTGTTCGGGGAAAAAATCATGAATTACCAGGAATCCTTCCGGTTTGAGACAATTTGCAGCTCGGTCTAGGATCAATGGAATTTCCTCTTCGGAATAAGCGTGAATAATATTGGAGAGAACAACTAAATCGAACCGCTCTTGTCCTACAGTCCAGGGCTCTAATATATTAGTTGGTTGATAGGAAACCCGTTTTCCGATCTCCTGCTTGTCCAACAACTCTCGCGTATAGTTAAGGACCTCTCCAATATCTAGCAAGGTGGCCGATAGCGCTGGAAAGCTCTCTAGAAAACCACTGGCAATCGCCCCTGAACCAGTTCCAACATCCAGAAGCTCTCCCTTGAGGTCAAGCCCCTGGAAGAATGGTAAGATTTCCTCCACTTTAGTCCTAGCCACATTATCCATAGCTTTGATATATTTACGAATCCGCTGGCTAAACTGCTTTGCATCCTCTTCTTCGGCTGGAAAATTCACTCTGCCACCGGCCTTAAGGGATCCTGCTAGGTCCTGCCACCCTAGCCGTAGAGCCTTGCGCCAGAGGATCGAATCCCCTTGATAATTACGCCTGCCTATCACAAGATAGTCACTAGCCAGCTTGGTATTAAAATAACTACCTCCATCACAAACCACTAAGTTAAGAGCGCAAAGAGCCTGAAGAAAACGCTCTAGACCAGAGGTAGGCATCTCCAATACACCAGCCAGTACGGCGGTCGTCAAGCCTTTAGGCTCCAGTAAAGTAAAAACCTCTAATTCTACTGCCGTAAACAATGCCTCAGAAAACCAGTACCCTGTTGCCAGATCCTCTAAGTACTGAGCACCTGTATCGGACTTCAACTTACTTCACTCAACTGTCTTTGGAGCGCTTCGTCCTTAGCCTCAATATCCTGCAGCATCTGAGCACGATAGTCTTTAACCTTAATACTTAAGTCCCTATCTTGAATCGTCAGAATTTGTACCGCAAGCAAGGCCGCATTTCGTGCCCCACCGATCCCTACGGTTGCAACTGGAATTCCTGTAGGCATTTGCACAATGGAGTAAAGGGCATCGATTCCTTCTAAAGCACCACTGCTCATCGGCACACCGATGACAGGTAAAATCGTCGCCCCCGCTACAACCCCCGGCAAATGAGCAGCTAACCCAGCCGCTGCAATAATCAGTTTGCCTCCTTGGGTTTCAAAACCTTTCACCCAATTGACGGTTCTATCCAACGTCCTCTGAGCGGAGGAAATAATAACATCGAAGGAAACTTCAAATTGACGCAGAACTTCCAGAGCTTCCTCCATGACTTGATAATCTGAATCACTTCCCATAATGATCCCGACTTGGTTCATTTTGGCCCCTCCCTCGTGTTTTTTAACAGCTGCCTTCCGTTGTTCCGAGGTATTCTCCAACCACTTTCATGGCGCAGAAACCACCACACATCGAGCAGGCTACATCCCCCTCTTCATTACGCTCTCCACGGATCCGCCGCGCCGTAGGAGGATCAATAGCCAGTTCAATTTGTTTATCCCAATCCAAGGCCTTACGAGCACGAGCCATAGCTAAATCCCATTCTCGTGCACCTTTAACTCCATTCACAATATCTGCAGCGTGTGTTGCAATGCGCGTAGCAATGACCCCAGCATGAACATCTTCTGCGGTTGGCAGGCGGAGATGTTCGGCAGGTGTTACATAACAAATAAAATTGGCTCCGGAAATGGCAGCCGTTGTGGCGCCGATCGCTGCTGTGATATGGTCATAACCCGGGGCGATATCTGTAACTAAATTACCCAGTATATAATACGGGACATGATGACAAAGTTGTTTTTGGAGCAAGATAGTTGGCGGAATTTGATTCAACGGTACATGGCCCGGGCCTTCTACCATCACTTGAACGCCAGCTTCCAGAGCCCGCTTCACTAACTCTCCAGCCACAATCACCCCTTGGACTTGAGCACGGTCCAGAGAATCTTCAATACAACCCGGTCGAATAGCATCTCCAATGCTAAGTGTTACATCGTACTTTTTACAAATTTCCAGCACACGATCAAATTGGGTATAAAGAGGATTATCTTGGTCGTTGTGGAACATCCAACCTGTTAAAAAGGCCCCACCCCGACTTACAATATCAGTGATTCTGCCTTGATTCTTTAGCCTTTCCAAGATCGATCTGTTTAAAGCTGAATGGATTGCCATAAAGTCAATTCCATCCGCTGCTTGACGTTCAATCATTTCGAACATATCCTCAACCTTCATGCCTACAACGCTTCCGTTTTTGAAAATACTCTCCATCCCTGCTTGATAAGTTGGGACAGAGCCGACAGGTAATGTCGTAGAAGCAATAACCTTACGGCGGAAAGCATCAATATCGCCGCCTGTACTTAACTCCATAATCGCATCGGCACCTGCACCTTCGGCAACTCTTATTTTGTGAAGCTCATCCTCAAAGTCCACACAGTCTGGTGAGGTTCCGATGTTAGCATTTACTTTAGTACGAAGTCCTTCCCCGACTGCGACCCCGACCGAGTTCTTACGTAGCTTGTTTTTCATGATCACTACTCGACCTTGGGCAACCTTCTCACATAATTCTTCCGCTCTAAATCCTTCTATTTTGGCTAATTTCTCTACCTCAGGAGTAATAATTCCTTGTCTCGCTTTAATCAATTGGGTCATCTCAATCTCTCCATTCTTCATTTAAATTCTTAGTTCTTTATTCTAGTTCTCTAGCATTGTCTTGCTTGCATTCTCACCCTTAATCACGTGCCCCTACCGATATTCGAACCCAAACCTCGCTTATGCCCTTACTCATGTTCGAACTCCGATCCACGAACTTCGAACCTCGCATTAGCCCCTACCCATATTCGAACCTCGATTTAGCACTCCCACGGTAGTTCTTGAAAGAACTCACCAGCCACAGCCATAGCACACCCCTTTTGACATTTGTTACAGAGAGGCTTTTCGCTTGAGTGGAAATCAGCAAGCCTTTCCTGGGATAACGCTAACATTTTCTGCGCTTCTACATTTTGCTCTCGCCGTGCTTTGCTCATTTGCAAATCCCAATTCTCTGCTCCAGGATATCCTTTTGCCAGATCGGCCACGTGAGCAGCAATACGCGAAGCGACTACTCCCCGGTAAACATCCTGGGCATTCGGGTAAGCAATATGTTCAGCCGGTGTAACGTAACAGAGTAGATCTGCCCCAGCTGCACCTGCCATAGCCCCACCGATAGCAGCGGTGATTTCGTCATAGCCTGGCGCTACATCCGTCGATACCGGGCCGAAGACAAAATATGGGGCACCCTGACACACTTGTTTTTCTAATTTAATGGTTGTGGCAATTTGATTTGGTGGAGTGTGACCAGGTCCCTTAATCATGATTTGTACTCCAGCTTGTCTGCTACGCTTCACTAACTCACCTAAAATGACCAGTTCTTCAACCTGTGAACGACATAATGAATCTGCCCCTGCACCCGGTCGCATTGCATCTGCTAAGCTTAAGGTAACCTCATGTTTTTTAGCGATTTCAAGGATGCGGTCAAACATGGTATACAAAAAGTTTTCCTTACCATGATAGAGCATCCAACCCATCAGCAAGGATCCACCTCGACTCACCAGATTTAGGACCCGCTGATCCGCCTTGGCCGTTTGTAATAATCCGCTGTGCAAAGCGCAATGCAAGCCCATAAAGTCTACGCCATCTGCTGCTTGACGCTCCATAACTTGAAAAAAATCTTCTGGTTCAAGCGCTAAGGCTGACCCCTTCGTGCGCACCGCTTCAGCAAAAGCTTGATAAATAGGCAGAGAACCTAACGGTAATGGTACTCTTTCAATGATGGTTCTTCTTGCTTCATCCATATCACCCGCGGTACTCAAATCCATGACAGCATGCGTTCCTGCTCTGACAGCCTCATCTACTTTAAATAGTTCGTCAACTAACTGATCCTCATCTGCATCGATGCCGATGCTGGCACTAACTTTGGTACTTAGTCCCAACCCAAACCCTTGAGGTTTTTTGGGCTGGTGATGAATATTATAGGGTATCACAATTTGTCCTATAGCAACCCGTTCCATAAGGAGTTGCACATTCATATGTTCATCTTGAGAAATCCTTGTAAAAAGCGGGTTCTCTTGACCCTTTTGAGCCATTTCCATTAGTGTCAAAACAAAACTCTCCTTTCAATGCTTGGACTACGAGCACCTTGAAAAGAACATTTGAAGTAGCAAAAAAATAAAAAGTCTCTAATCACAAAGTGACTAGAGACTTTTCCATAATCTCGTCCACACTACTCTTGGTTCTTCGACAAGGTAGGCTTTTAGCTTGACTACAGGCAGGTCTCCTGGCTTACGGATCATCACATCTGAAGTACCTTCCGGGACTACCCCGTGGTTACACTTCTTACTCCCCGTTTACAGTGGCGGGACCGCGCCGGACTTTCACCGACTTCCCTTATTCTCCTCTTAAATGAGGCACCTGTAATCTCAAATTTTCTAAACATAGTATAAACAATAAATGTAAGTTTGACAAGGCCTTTTTCAAAAAATTCTCTTTATTTTCACTTACCCTTACATAAATTCCTAATCTAATACTTCTTCATTACCATAGATCGTATTGTTCGAAACAATATTATACTCGCCATTCTTATGCGTAATTCTGGAGATATGTCTTATCCGAATATTACATAATGCACAATATCCAAAAGCAAAATACTTTTTCCTTTTAGTTACCTCCCCATTTTTTTGCACAAAGGCACCACACTCGGGACACCAAATATCTGCTTTATTTATTAGAGTTTTTAATTTTTCTATCTTTAACTCATTTTCCTTTTGCTCTTTTTCCCAATTCACGACTGCATCCCCAGAAAAATCATATACTTTTTTGAAAATGTCAGAGGTATACGAGGCATCGCTGAAGGCATCGTGAAAAGGAGAATTTATTTCAATTTCTAAACCTTCTACGACGCTTTCTAAACTGGGTTGTTTGGTTAAGCTCTTTAAGTTCATATAAATTTGTTGGATATTAATGAACTTGTTAAATGATAACGAGTCAACACCAAAAAACTGGCAATTATCATGTAAAGCTAATATATCATCATGCCCCCAAGAGCATAAAATATATTCCTCACCAATCCATGACTTAAAGCTCTCAATTGCTTTAACAAAAGGTATTCCGTGCTGAACCCGACTTGTATTTATATTGGTTTTCCTCTTAACATAGGGATTCATTCTCTTATAAATTACGGGCTTAATTAATAAATCAAATTTACCAACGACTTCTAACTGCTCATTTAATTTAACTGCTCCGATCTGGATAATTTCGTTTTTTAGATCAGAATTAGCAGAATCGCCTTCTTTGAATTTGAAGAACATATTAAATTCCAAATCAAATACAATGTAGTTCATTTTAACCTCCTAAGTCATTTGTCTATTATAATCCCTCCTCAAACTAAACGCACATAAAAGTTTCATCTTTTAGTTACGTTAGGCCATTTTTCTTCATCTGTGATGCCCGCGCAGGAACATTAGTAAACAAATATTAAGAAAAAACGGTTATGCTTCACCAAAACTTAGGCGAATCATAACCATAAGTAGTTGTTACTATCCTCATGATTACCAAAAGCTTAACTGCTGGTAAGAAGTTATCTTTTGGTATTGGTTAAGTAAGCGATCTAACTGCTGACTAACCTCCACAACCTCACTATCAATTAGGTTACGAGTTAGACCAACTTTATTGAGTCTCTTACGGAGTCCCTCTATTCTTTTCAAAAGTTTCTTTTCCATTTGGATTCCTCCTGAAATGTCATTCTCAAGAAGAATTTTATTGCTATTTTGCTGAAATGGCAAGAATATATTATCCAATAATAGGTAATCATTTGTCGTAATATGGAAATTACTTACTCATTGCTGCTCGAACACTTCGAAGTAGGCTCAAGGGGCAATATGATCCGAAATGTTGTGCCTCCATTTCCTGTTTCAACGCTAATAGTTCCTCCATGGCGATATATAATGTTATAGGATACTGGCAATCCTAAGCCCGTACCATTATCTTTAGTCGTCAGGAATGGTTTGCCAATATTTCCAAGGACCTCCGCTGGTATCCCTGATCCCTGATCAATAAAGCTCATTACTATTTTGCCATTTTCAAAATAAGTTTTAATTGTCATCACTCCACCTGCTGACATGGATTCTAACCCGTTTCGAGCTAAGTTTAAAATGACTTGTCGAATTTCTTGCTCATTTAATTCGAGGTTAGGGATCTCCTTGAGTTCAACTATTAGATCTTTCTCGCTTCTCAAAGCATCCGCTTGTAACATCGGCATCAGCTTAGTGATAATCGTATTAAGGCTTTGTCTACTAAGCGCTATAGGAGTATTTCGACTTAGAGATAAGAATTCTGTAATGATTGAGTTGGCTCTGTCTAGTTCTTCGATCATAAGTTGGAAATAGTCTTTGTAAACTTGAAGATTCGCTTTGGCCCCTAACATCTGTAGGAAACCACGTACTGTTGTCATCGGATTCCTTATTTCATGGGCTATGCTGGCGGCCATTTTGCCAATAATATTTAAGCCATCAAGCCGTTTCATCTCTGCTTCCATCTGTTTATGTTCAGTAATGTCTCGAGAGATTGCCATTATGCCTATAATATTATCTTGATCATCTCTAATGGCTGAAAGACTGCATGAAACGTCGATTACCTTTCCATCTTTTTTCTTTCCCTGAACATGGAGGGTTGGTACTTCTTCACCTGTTTTTACGCGCTCAAAATCTTCTTTCATTTTTTGGGCCTCGTCTGGAACCGCTAATAGCGTAATTTCTCGCCCGAAAACTTCTATAGCAGTATATCCATACATTCTTTGCCCTGCCGGATTGATGCTCGATATTTTTAGATCCGGATCAATTTTACTTATAGAATCGCAAGAGTTTTTCACCATGGCCTCATAGGTTCGGAGTTGTTGAGAACGTTCTTTAGCTGCCTTAAGTAATGGCGATAATTCCGGAAGTATTCGTGTGTCAATCTGCACACTGTCCTCGTCTTTGAATATTGATTTCGCAAAGGAACTCAATTGTTGTCTAACCTTACTTATCATGAACCAAGTTAAGGCAAAAGGGATAAAAAATAAGACCGTTAAAAGTCCTGCAAAAGCCACCGTATCCTCGAACACACTCTGATACACATCATCGGTTTCTACCTTTGCCCATACATGCCCAATTGCTATATTATCTGTACTAAATGGTATTGTAACAGAAATGCTCCCTTTTCGTTTCCACAACCCAACCGAAATGGTATTCTCAATAATTTCCAGCTTGCCACTTAGGTAGGTTTTGAAACAAGGGTCGCTTTTAGGTATTTTTTGCAACATAGGAAATTTAAAATCGGAGTCTTTTGCCACGATTGAATCAAACCTAATATCATAATATCCAATGCTATAATCCGGATATTGCTTTGATGTCTGATCAAACAGAGGTTGTATTATTGGATTCAAAGCTAATACTTTCTCTTCATTCGAATTATCGGTTAGATTGGCCTGCGTAATAATATCTCCGTATAGACTTTTTAGTTCGCTACTTAAGCACAACGTTAGCGACATTGCTTTAACACGTCTCTCACTAAGTCTATAGTTTAAAAAATCGTAATAAAACCCGATCGAAAGCACTACGGTGAGGCCTATTAAAATTGTTGCAATAATTATATAAGTTAATCTTACTGTCCCAATGCATCGCATTCTATTCCATATACTCAAAAAAGAATACCCCCTTGAAATTTCAAGTAGGGTACTCCTTCAACATTAAGCGATTTTTTCCTGCTTTCTTACGATGATATGTCAAATAATTCTGATTTATCTGATTTGTTCTTAAAATTGCAAATGAACTCAGATTTTTTTCCTTAATATAATTTCTTAATCAAGAGCACTTCATTACCCTTAGCATTATAGATCACTTTGTCACAAAATAGTTTCATCAGTAAAACACCTCGTCCACTTTCTGCCTCTAGAAGTTCATCAAACTCTTCTTCGCACATATCTTCTTTTAGGCGAGCACCAACTTTCTTAGTATCGAAACCCGGACCATCGTCCATGACTCTTATTATTAGCTTATCTCCAATTCGTCTTGCTTTAACCTGAACTCGCCCACCAGCGTAAAAGCCATTGTTCATAGCTTCATTGATGGCTACCTCTAACATTGATACATTGCTTGGCGCGTTCCGTTCTAGGAATTCACTAATAATTATCTGAGCATTTGCAAGGTCCACTTCATTTTTTACATCCAGTATGATTTCTTTCTTATTTTCTTGGAGAACTTCAATACAAATAACTGAAAAATCATCATTTCTTTCCGGACTTTCCGCCAGTAACTCAAGCCAGTTCTTATATTCCATAAAACTTCCATGCTTACGTATTCCTTGTAATTCTATTAGATCTGAAGCCCCATCGCTCATCATACAATAGATTTCCCCTGCTTTAAGAGGTAGGGTCACCATTTCGATATCAGGATCATCTATAACACCGAGATAACAACCCGATATGGGGACTAAAGAACACTCCTGTGGCTTGGCAGCTAGAAATAAGGTTATCCCTGCGGAGATAAGTTTAAGCACTGAAGCTTGTAAATCAAATTCGAAGTACAGCAAGGCTATAAAAGAATCCTCATATAAATAGTTCATTATTTTCTTGTTTATATTTTTAAGGACACTCGTCTCAATTTTTTCTCCATTGAGCAGGATGTTGTCCAGCATCATTTTAAAGGTAGCAGTTTGCAAAGCTGTTGCTACGCCATGTCCACTGACATCAATAATGTATCCACACAATTTTTTGTCTTCTTCAAACCACTTGTAGTTAAAAAAATCTCCACTGACAGTTCTATAGGGCTCAAAGATCGTACAGACCCGTACCATGTCTCCAGTAAAAGGGTGGGGTAGGGAATCCTGCTGTACTCGCGACGCTAACAAGAGCTCCATCTGAGTTTCCTGTTCCCGGTCTAAAAGCTGCTCTTCAATTTTCTTCCGATCAGTTATATCTACGATACTGGTCGCTTTAAGCGGACTTTTGTTTGCTTCATCCTGCACAGGATAACTTTGAAGCCAGAGCCAGCGCACTTCCCCGTCAGGTCTAATAATTCTAAACTCTTCGTTTGTTACTAGGTTCATATCCAGAAAATTCCGGGGGAAAGAACTTCGCATTCTTAGACGGTCAAACGGATCAATTAACTCGACCAATGAATGTGGGTTGTCCAGCAGACTCTGACAGGACATCCCACTAATTCTTTCGTAGGCCGGACTGACATAGACAATTCTTTCCTTATTAGTAATCAGAAAGATCTCATTGACCGTTTCGGCAAACTGCCTAAATTTCTCTTCACTCGCTCTCAGCTTAGAGTACAATTTTTTTCTTTCCGTTATATCCAACATTACTGCCAAGGTAGCCTATCACTTTCCAAGGTTACATCGGTCCCCCTCAAAAGCACATTTACGATTTCACCGGACTTTTTGATAAGTTCTATTTCATAAGGGAAGCTAGCTTTTCCCTCAGACCTATCTAACAAAACTGAGTTAACGAGCATTAAAGAACTTTCTGTCATAAAATCCTTCATATGACGACCGATACATTCCTCTTCCCTGTACCCTAATACTCCTATGACGGTATCATTTACAAATTCAACTATACCTTTTTTATGGATAACTACAATCTGAGGAGCATTGTTTACAATTGCTGCATATCGTTCTTTGCTTTCCCTAAGTTCCGCCTCCATATTAATCATCTCAGTGATATCCTCGAAACACTCCATTTTCTCACTAATTTGGCCGTATTCATCTTTCAATATTGCTACGCTCTTTAACACATGTCTGATTTGACCATCTTTAGTCATGATTCTACAATTTTCAGTGATTAGGGGGGAGTCAGTAGCGTTACGACACAACTCGCAACCCTCGATACCTACTCCATGCAGTACCACTGAACATTCTTTTCCCATTACTTCTTCAGCAGTATAACCCGTTATCTCCTCGGCAATTTTATTCCATCTAAATATCTTTCGATGCTTATCTACTGAAAGAACAGCACTAGGGACGGTTCTAAACAGCAACTCTGCATATTTTACCTGTTCCCTTAGTTTTTTTTCAAGTCTTTTCCTTTCCGTAATATCTCTAACCATCCCCAATATTTCTGGACACTCATAACCGAGCGTGTGGACAAGGCCATCTTTTACATTAACATATTCCCCTGTATCCAATTTTCTAAGGGTTGTTCGGGATAATGAAGAAGCTTGGTCTAACTGATTGTCAGCCTTTTTGACTGCCGAAACATCCTTGCTTATAACATATATTACGTTCTCATTCTCCCACTTATCTTTAACAACTCGGGTTTCCGTAGGTATTTGCCTTCCCAATTTAGTACATAGTGACATCAAACATTGAAAGCTCTCTCCTGCTAACATGGCTTTTACAAATTCCTGGACCCCTGTACATCCATACAGAAGTTCAGCGTTCATACCGCTCATTTCTTCAAGGGTATATTTCAATTTTTCTCTGGCAGCTTTGTTCGCCCGAATGATTCTACCCTTTTCATCTAAGAGGATAAGATAATCCTCTATTTGGTCAAATAGCAAATTGAAGTTGCCTTTATATTGTTTATCCGGCGCAGAGTGATCATGTTTTTTAATAATTATTACGGCTACCTCCTGTATTGCAGACAGACATTATTCTTCCGCTGTCATTTTATACTTAGAAACCTTTGTAACATTTCTCTTCATAAGCTTTAATGATCTTCTTAGCGCTTAAGGCAATGCTCTTAATAGAACTCGGGCTCTAGACTAACAGATTATCAATCTTGCCTAGAGCCCCTCAAGAATAATATTTTTATTTTTTGGGATTAGTCTTATCGCCTGTGTGATGATTAATTATTCAATAACAAAAACACCTTGTCCAGCCGCGTACGTTTGATCAGTTCCATTGGCAGACCTTGAGCGCCTATCAATATAAGTCTACCTTTCTTTTCCTTAGTGCGTTTATTAATAGACACTAATGTTCCCAATCCCGAGCTATCAATATAGGTAAGTTTCGAGAGATCTATCCTCAGCTCTGTGATTCCTTGGTCAATTAACTCTAATAAATCAACCCTCAGTAATGCGGCATCACTAACGTAAATTTTGTCATTTAAAAATACCGTCGCTTGGTTGCCGCTGACTTTGATTGAATGCTTCATGATTTTTCTCCTGACGCATCAACTTTGAACCTAGAAATAAGATTGTGCAGATTTTGTGCCATTGCACTTGTCTGCTCAGAACTTGCTGCTACGGTTTCAATGGTTGCTGTAGTCTCTTCGATTGCTGCTGAAACTTCTTGGGCTTCCCTGCTTGTGCCCTCAATATCTTCGGCAACAATTTCAATTAATTGCACGATTTTATCGGATGAGGCAACCTCATCGTCGGTTACTTTAGCAATTCCATCGATATCACTTACTGTTTCTGTAACGGCCAACATAATGTTCTCCAACGATTTTCCTGCCTTGTTGACCTCTTCCACACCTACCTCAACCTCGGCTAGGCTATGCTTCATGGCTACAACCGCACTATCGGTATTCTCCGTAATCTTGGAAACAAGTTGTAGAATATTTCCAGCTTCAGCATTGGATTGTTCTGCCAGTTTTCTGACTTCCTCCGCAACAACGGCAAATCCTCTACCTGACTCGCCAGCCCGAGCCGCTTCAATAGCCGCATTAAGTGCAAGCAGATTGGTTTGATTGGCAATCCCCGTAATGGTTTCATTAATGATGCTAATTTGTTGAGAGTATTCATTCAGAAGCGTGATTACTTTTTCAGCTTCTCTTGTCTTGTTATAAATAGTGTTCATGCACTGCCTGACTTCGTCTACAGTGGCCTTTCCTTCTTTAGCTGCGTTAATTGAAGCTTCTGATTTAATACTAGCTGAAGCCGCTTTATCCTTAGCAATCTGAATAAGAGCTGAAAGTTCGATCAGAACCTGTGAAGTTTCTATACTCGAGTTAGATGCTTCTTCCATCGACCGTGCCACCGTCTGAGTTTTTTGGGAAATGTTTGTTGTCGCCTCCGACACATCGGTTGAAGAAGCCGCCATTTCCTGAGAAGCTGCGGCCAATTCAATCGAACTACTGTTCACCGCTTGTACTATTTCCTTTTGGGCTGTAATCATAGTATTAAATGATTCGCAAAGCTGTCCAATTTCATCTTTAGTCTGAACAGCCGCCTTTACCAGCAGATTTCCTTCGCTCGCCTCAGCCATTAACCCCTGTAACACCTTGATCGGGGCTGTAATCTTGCGGGCAGCAAACAATCCAATTATAATTCCTAAAATTACAACTAGGATTGCTGAAGCTATGGCTACCATGTTTGCCTGTTTCGTGGCTTTAAACGTATTATCCATTGCTTGGTTAATTGCATTATTTTGACGAGTTTTCGCTTCATCAACTTTATTTATCAATTGCGTAGCCAACGGTGCTAATTCGTTAGTTGCAATTTCCATTGCCGCGTCCTTGTTTCCTGCCTTCCATAAAGGAATTAGTTTTTCATCGTCACCCTTAGTGTATTCATCGTTCAGTGCTTTAATCTCCACATACAAACTACGTGAATCTTCTGTACGTGCCTCTTTAATAAGCTCATCTTCCAACTTTGCATTCATATCAGCTAATCGTTTGAATTCATCAAGATACTGATCTGTTCCATAGAGCAAATAGGCTTTAATATTATAGGATTCTCCCAAGGCATTATACGCGATTTCAGTGGTTTTCTCTAGGCACGGTATCTCATATCCCTTAAGATTATTGACAAACGCTTGTGCTTGAGTGCAGCTATAAACGGTATACACGAATCCTGCCGTCGCTACTAAGATTACTAGTAGAAAATAGGCCACCATTTTTCTTGCTAATGTCATTTTCATTCATTTCCTGATCCTACGTAAGTAGAAAACAGATTCCTCCCTTACAATTTAGTGCTGAAAACTCATAGTTCTATACATCTTTGCCGCATGTTCTAAAAACACTTATTTAGGAGAAATTCTTACACTGTTTATTTTGACATAACTATTTAATATTCCTTCTTTTATTCTGCAGTTTCACGAATAACAGAAAAAAATTGTCTAATTAGTCCTTTAATTACCAATAATCAGAATTTTAATTTGATATATTTAAAGAAAATTCATTTCGGTGCAAAAAAAGATGAGAAAAGATGTTCCCTATATTTTTCCATGGGAGCTTCTTTTCTCTTCCTGATTCACACGTCTCAACAACTTACCCTTGTAACCCTGACTCAAGATGTGAACGTTCTTTCGTATCTTATTCGGAATTCCTAAGTATAAGGTAGCTGTTTATTCAATATTAAAGACCCTATCAAGCCGCGTACGTTTGATCAGCTCCAATGGTAACCCTTGAGCACCCACCAACACTACCCGGCCCTGAGTGCGTTTATTAATAGTCACTAAGGTTCCTAGTCCCGAACTATCGATATAAGTGAGTTCTGAGAGATCAATCCTAAGGTCCGTAACTCCTTGGTCGATAATATCTAATAGATCATCCCTTAGTAACGAGGCGTCGCTAACATGTATTTTTTCCTTTAAAAAAACCGTCGCATGGTTTCCGCTGATGTTAATCGAATGTTTCATACTTATGCATTTCCCCTTTTTTTCGTTCAACTAATTTTAAACTTACGGAAAGACTAATATATGAGTCTGAAATTTCTTAGAACAAAATTCACAAACCTCAACCTGACCATTATAGAAAACGCAACTAATTGATACCAACCTTGTTTAAGTATAAGTTGGTAGATAATACCGATGCAATATAAGTAATTTGTTCCTATACGTTCAAACTTCCCATCCAGTAGTTTTCAAGTTCAAAGTAGACTCCCCCAAATTAACTATTTCGGCATCAATAACTATATTCCTGCTTAACTACAGAATAATGTAAAATAGTAATATTTTTATCTAAAGAACAGAGTACGGTCCAGTGACGACATGCAAACACTTCACATATCACGTTAGTCTCTCCCCATAGCGGACTATCACCACCTAGTTATCGCCATGCGTGGCGCACTTAAAGAAAGCGCTGTACAAATAATAGTACAACGCTTTTTTCTCCAACTTCATCGTTTATAGCTTTACCAATAGTTAAGTATTTTGAAATGCGTCTGCCCAATTCGCAAGGTCTCCACGAAAGTTCTTTGTAAGTGAAACAATCTTGCAATACGGTTGATCTTTAAAGTGTTCCATATATGGAACAAAACCGCTTTTTGAAATAGGGATGTCAATTTGCCCTGAGTGTCCAATACAAATTACTTTACACGAGTCATGTACTCGAGTTAGGATCTTTCTCAATTCTTGGACAGTAAAATTTTGACATTCATCAATAATTATTGTCATGTCCTTGAGATTAGTGCCTCTAAGAAATAATGGACTCTTAGGAAAACACCAAATGCTATCCATCACTCGTTTAATACTCACCTTTCTACGAATTGCTTCATTTGCCAATGTTTCTTCATTGTAAATACATTGAGCTGGATTTTCATTAATTTCTAATAAAGCGTCTATCAACGGTTGATGATAGATACTTTCCTTTTCAGATTGAGTTCCTGGTCTGAAACCCATATAGGATTCTTGTACCGGGTTAAAAATATATGTTAGAGGCTTTTTCAAAATCTTAGCGCAGGCAACTGCGAGTGTAGTTTTTCCAGATCCAGCCCTGGCGTTTACCATGACCAATTGGTTATCAAATATGGCGTCAACGTATTCACGTTGTTCCGCAGTTAATCTTGGCGCGAACCCAAACAATAAGTTATTCTCAGGTAGTGGCATAATACTCACCTAATCCTTATCACTTTATTCGATATTTGCGACATTTACATATTATAATGAATCTAATTTGCCATCTTCTTTTTAGTACAATGCTCAAGGGTCAGGCGTCAAGTTCTCAACAAGTTAAGCAATTTATTTTCAAATAAGACTTCGTCGTTAGATTGCATCTAACTTCATATCATTAATTTTTATTAGCACTATCATATTCAGATCACGCTTTCTTATTATTTCTCAAAATTAGATTTGCATTCGATCGTAAAAAACAAACATACCTAATATAAGTTGTGCAAAGAGCCGATATAGACATAACAAGAGGCTACGAAGTCGCCAAAAGGTGGCGGAAATCATAACCCCCTAACAAATGCTCAAACGCTCCATGAACCCTTTACTTTATGAGAGAGCCTGTATGACACAAACACATATTCCCACTCGATCGTCCTAAGGGGTTTCGAGGAATATCATAAACAAGTGATTGACCCCTGCAAACGAAGGAAGTACAGCAAATTTTGCTACAAACCACGATACATTTCTGAACGATGAATTTCTTCTGAAAAATGAGGGCATCTGCTGCTCATAAAATACAGGTTAATTAAGAGTTTTCGTATTTGTTGGTTATGAAGTTATCGTTTACCTAATCGATTTTACTATGTTCCAACACTTTCTTCAACCGTAAAGCCAAAGTGACACCGTTCCCCATCATTCCAGAGAATTGCACTGATCTGGGTTGAAAATAGTCAATGAACAATCATGTTTTCCTGAGTTCTGAATTTGTCTTGAGCGTGTGTGAGCTATGAGATTATGTTTTTTAGATACTTATCCATGTTACACATTAAGTGGTTTATTAGAACACGTACTTCAACCAAGTCAAAAGGTTTAATTATAAAGTATTTTATGCGCCCATCTTGGACCGCATCGTTTAAATCCTTGGCATCAAAATACGCACTCATGATGACAACGATTGTCTCTGGAGCTATATCTTTTAATTTGGTTAGGGTTTGCAAACCACTTAAGCCAGGCATCCTCATATCGAGTAATACAAGATTAGGTGTTTCCTCCATTACAAGTCGTAAAGCCATTGATCCATCAGACGCTTCTTTTACATAGAAACCTTCTTGAGTCAGAAATTCAACCATAAGTCGCCGGATGCCATAATTATCATCAACCACTATAATATGATTATTACTCACTACAATCCTACCTCCTTAGACGAAGAAAACTAGCATCTGCTATCGTTATTCATCGTTAATAATTGATTAACTAACTCATTGACCAGCTTTTCAATATTTTCTACTTCTTTTAAGATGACAATTGAATGGTTAATCTTATTATTTATCTTATCCAGTTGTACATACCCTTTAAGAACTGTTAACTGATCAACTAAAATGTCACAAATATTGAATATTTGCTCTTTGCTCATGCCCATCCAACTTTCTATATAAACGTCAGAAAATCCTGTTTAGCAAAAAGTTAAAAATTATAGAAATACCTATTATTTTCTCACCAATCTTAATATTATTACTATTTTATATTTTTTTCCGACAGACATAAAGGGTGCAATCTGTCGAAATAGATCTTATATTTCTCTTATTCTAATAATTTTTCAATAGTTAACGTAAATGACGAATTACGGAGAGTGCGCCCATCTCCATCATACCAACATTTTTTCTCAAGTACTAAATACAAGAATAGGACACCTTCTTGATGGTGTCCTATTCTTGTAACTGTCGCTTATTAAACTACTGGGAACCCTATATACTCTGATACGTATCCAATCTGCTTATCTGAAAGTGAAGTAAACTCTGTGTCATTAGTTGCAGTGAATACACAAGTCCCAACAACCCAACCAAGCCGATCATCATAGAAATTGTTTCCGAGTCCTTGCGATACAGCTTTCTCATTACATATGCACACTATATCATCTGTTATTGGTACAATCTCAATAAATTCTCCGACTAGCTCTTGCAAGTCCTCAAAAGTGCCTTCAATCTCCTTCAAGTGTAAAGGTTGATTGAGCGGTTCTCTAACTAATACTCTCATTGTAATTGCCTCCCTCGATTTGCTTGAAAACACAAAATTACGAAGTCACTTTTATTAATAATACAGCAATTTATGGGTGTTTTCCATTAACTTCAGAACCCTTAAGTCTGACAAGTAGATAAACTTTTTCCTACAATTGTTGTAAAAGTCTTTATTTTACCAACTCCTAATCGCAAATTGGTAAACCGATAAACGAGAAAACAGGTGGTTATGATGACGCCAAAAACTGGCTGAAATCATAACCACCCAGCAAATACTCAGACAACCTTTAAACTCTGGTAATCCTGTGTTTACGAACTTTTAGAACTACTCCCATTCAATCGTCCCAGGGGGCTTGGAGGTGATGTCATAAACAACGCGGTTAACCCCTTGTACTTCGTTCACAATCCGGGAGGATATGCTTTGCAGGAGGTCATAGGGGAGTCTGGCCCAATCTGCGGTCATAGCATCTTCGCTGGTTACAGCCCTCACGATAATGGGATATTCATAGGTACGGCCATCTCCCATCACGCCGACACTTTTGATTGAGGGTAGGACAGCAAAACTTTGCCACAAGTCTCGATACATTCCTGAACGACGGATTTCTTCTAAAACGATAGCATCCGCTTCCCGTAAAATATCCAATTTCTCACGAGTCACTTCACCGAGAATACGGATAGCCAAGCCTGGCCCAGGGAACGGTTGACGCCATACAATCTCCTCACTCATTCCCAGTTCAACGCCTAGTTCTCGCACTTCATCTTTAAAAAGCATCCTCAATGGCTCGATAAGCTCAAATTTCATATCCTCTGGCAAACCACCAACGTTGTGATGGCTCTTAATAGTTTCCGCTGTTTCTGTCCCGCTCTCTACAATATCTGGATAAAGCGTTCCTTGTACTAAGAAATCGACCTGACCGAGTTTTGATGCTTCCACCTCAAAGACGCGGATAAACTCATTCCCGATCGCTTTGCGTTTCATTTCGGGATCGGAGACGCCTGCGAGCTTTTGCATAAATCGCTCGCTCACATCTACAAACACTAAATTCAGTTGAAACTGTTCTGTGAAAATCTTTTTGACCTGCTCCGCCTCATTTTTACGCATGAATCCATGATCAACAAAGACGCAAGTTAGCTGATCGCCAACAGCCCTGTGTACTAAAGCGGCAGCCACCGAGGAATCCACTCCACCGCTCAACGCACAAAGTATATGTCCCTTGCCAACTTTAGCCCGAATTTCAGCAACTTGCAACTCAATAAAGGACTCCATAGTCCAGTCCCCAATGCATTCACAAATATCAAAGAGAAAATGTTCTAACATGGTTTGACCATCCGGGGTATGCTTTACTTCCGGATGAAACTGAACACCATAAAAACGCCGCTTAACATCCATCATGGCTGCGACCGGGGTATGCCCTGTATGGGCAGCGGCCGTAAAACCTTCCGGTAATTTCTGTACGGAATCACCATGGCTCATCCAACACGGACGCTCACCACTCAAGTCTTTCCACAGATCTGCTGCAATATCAACTGTAACCATCGTCTTTCCATACTCTTTGGCTTTTGGGTGTTCCACGCTTCCACCTAATTGAATGGTCATTAGCTGCATTCCATAACAAATCCCCAGGATGGGGATCCCTAGATTATAAATTTCCGGGTCCACTTCTGGAGCATTGGGCTGATTTACGCTTGCTGGTCCACCCGAGAAGATAATACCCTTTGGCTGGCGAGCACGAATCTCTTCAATTGGGGTTTTATAGGAAACCATTTCAGAATACACATGGGCCTCTCGCACACGGCGAGCAATGAGTTGATTGTACTGTCCTCCAAAATCCAAAACTAAAACGACTTCTTGTGTCACTTTTTTATCACTACCATTTCTTGTTAATATTATAAATACTATCTATAATTTTCTTTGAGATGAATGCAAACAGCATCCTAAACTCTCACACCAAGCCTCTTCCGCCTCAAACCCAGAGGGAAATTCTCTGCTCAGAGAGCGCTTTCAGTGCGCCAGTTCTTCCTAATCAACTTTATAAGCTTCCTGTTTTAAAACACCAACATAAGGCAAATTGCGGTACTGTTCATTAAAGTCCAAACCATATCCTACAACGAATTCATCGGGGATCGTAAATCCATTGTAATCCGGAAAGACATCAACTTGCCGGCGGGTAGCCTTGTCGAGCAATGTAGCTACTTTCACACTAAGAGGGTTCCGAGCAGTTAAATTTTCTTTTAGATACTTTAACGTCAAGCCAGAATCCACGATATCCTCAGTAATCAAAATATGGACATCTTCAACACTACGCTCCAAATCTTTGAGAATTCGCACAACGCCGGAAGATTGTGTAGACGCCCCATAGCTTGATAACGCCATAAAATCATAGGTCAATGGCAATTTGATCTCCCGAATGAGGTCCGCCATGAAAGGAACGGCGCCTTTAAGAATCCCTAGGACCAGGATATTCTTCCCTTCGTAGTCACGTGTAATTTCTGCCCCGAGTTCGGCCACACGCTTTCCCAAAGCTTCTCGTGTGATTAAAACTTTTGCAATATATTCTTCCATAATGTACACCTCCACCATACCTTGCATTGTAAGAACTACTACCTACTTTAATCAAGTCCCATACTTCATAAAAGTTTTTTAATTATACTTATCCAGAGACTAAATGTACGATATACGCTGCATATTCTCACTCCGGATTGTGAACTCCGAACCTCAAATTCGTGGCGATTAGTCGTCGGATAAAACTTATGCCAAAACTATATCAGAGGCTTGTCCGTTGTGCAAACATTTTACGAATCCTGAGTGTTTTATACACATAGCTAGTTGCCAAATACATAAGTGAGGCAGGCTACCCCACTTGTGGGTGTAATCCTGCCTCTTTCGCACTACTCATTGAGCATCATCTTTAGATATCCGGCGCTTGTATAGTTATTTTCTTCCCAATATCCTTAAACTCAAGTGTCATTGTCATGGGGTCGGACTTAGCTTTATTTTTCGCTTCGATTGTCGCTTTTACTAACATTTTATCAGACCTGCGAATATAAAGCGTATACTGGAAATCGGTCCAAAATACCTCCATCATTTGATTCTGCACACTGGGTTTTAAATTACAAATCCATACTCTTTCTCCGTTAACCTTACCTTGACCGCTAAGCATCACCTCTCCAAGTTCTTTCATTTGAAGCGAAGATAAGGGGTTGAGCTCCGCCAGGAAGACTTCCTGCGCTGCTGGAGCATTAGCAAACCTGATCCACTTCTTGTTAAAAGGATCCTTGCTGTAGGTAGAATCTCCAATTTTGATCATCTCTACTTCGCTTCCTGTCAGCTGCCCCAAGATCCGAGCGTTGGCACCGTCTTTTTCCCCTAGGATCTGGGTGAGTACCCGATCTTTTCCCTCGACCCATTGATGCTGGGTCAAACTGTAGCGAAAAGAGGTCGCTGCGTTCAATCGTTCTAAGCTGTGTGTGACCAAATTAGTAGGGTCTGGCTGCCAAAAAAAGCGCCCAAAAAGTCCCCCCATCAACACGATGCTGATTCCGATGAGTAACCATAATCCTCTTTTCTTCATCTCATGCCCCCCTGGCGGAGTTCTTACCCTACTAATATGTGTACATGGCTTGGTCTATTCCACTTATGCAACTCTGAAAAATTCAAAACTTCTTCGAACTTGAAATTTCAAATCGACTAGCCACAACTTTACATACTGTCTTTTCAACTCACTGGATAAGTCTAACAATTCCTCTATCATTTCAGACTAATCCTTGACATTCGCAGCGATAAAGTTCGTAATGCGCCTCTCTGCTTAGAAGGGGTGATTTTACCCCCAATGTTATTTATAATGGTTATGGGTGATTTCATGAAATCTTTTATCAGGACGATGATCTACTATGACAAGCTCTATAAAACCTAATTCCCCATTTTTGTTCAAATTCTTCCCTGACATTCGATTTAGTTGTTTTCATTCCCTTCGCTTTTACCTTTCTAAGCATGTTATTGTTAGAAAGGCCAAAGTCTGTTTCTCTCCCGCTCACGTCGATTTACAATTGTGTGCGAGAGTCACTTGCGATACATTCTTATTAGAGTCCGATAAAAGAGGTTGAAAAGCACAGATAGACCTATTAAATAAGCTCTTTTTATATTCTACGAATCTTTTAACGAGACAAAATTACAACTGATAGATGTATATTATGATTAAAAAAGTCTCCATACTAACGGGCAAGAACACCAAAATGGCTAAGAGGCCAATAGCGAAAAAGAGTTCTTGCAGTTATGTTTTGCATCGGTAAGAAACCCCATACTCTTGAATCGTCACTATTATTTCGATTATCTCCCATTACAAAAACCGAATCCTTAGGAACAACGACTGGACCAAAATTATTATTAGAATGGGCAGTTATATAAGGTTCAAAAAGGGGTTTGTCGTTGATATAAGTCATCTGATTTTTTATTTCAATTTTATCCCCGGGCAAGCCCACGACCCGTTTAATAAAGTCCTTTGTAGAATGGGCTTCCGGTGGTGGACGAAAAACAATAATGTCTCCTGACCTAATATGGTCAAAATACTTGAAATAAAACTTGTCTACAATGACTTGGTCGCCAACCTGAATTGTTGGAACCATGGAAGGACTGGGAATTTTGCGCGGTTCAACAACGTAGGTGCGCAATACCCACGATAATGCGAAGGCAATAAGTACAATCTCTAATATTTCGACTAAAAACCGTGTAGTACTTTTAGGTAATTTTGTATCTCCCATAATTAATCCCTTTCTATTTCCACTAACTTACAGTATTAATCGCAATATAAAGACTAAATGCTTCAAGAAATATCTCTACTTTTGTTCCTTTTGAGTCCGATAAAGGCATGAAGACAAATTGACTCAAGTTCGTTTCCTCATATTCGGTCAGATTTAGGCTTAAGCGTCGATTCGCCTGTTTTTAGTTTACTACCTTTAGGTCGATTTTACCATTTTCGTTTTAATCTTAACTCTTTTCTCTTCTGCTTACTCTTTTTTTCTATGTATTGGTTTGTAGAATTTATCTCTAAATCCTACAACGGTCCACCGAACTTACTTGTCTCAGATGTCGTAGTTGTTCGCTAGACTCCCAATAATAGAACCAATTTCTTAATAAAGCTATGTAATCAACTCCTATGTTTTAACAGAAATGTTTTTTGAATTGTATTCGAATTCGCCAAATATGAAAAATACCTCGAATCCCCTATGACGTAAGACTTTTGTTCACACTAGAAACGTATACTTTTTGGCATAGAAATGAATATATTTCAGAACGCATATTTTGGCCTACAGAAAAGCATATACATTTCCGAGAAAAACAAGACATAGATAACCATACTTTCCTGAGCTATATTTTTTGCTCATAACTACATAAAGCTCTCAATTGAGGATTCCTTTTCAATAGTCTTTGGCTCAGTAGCACCATCCTTGTTACTGCTACATATTGGTATAATGTCCTCATTAGAAGGACATCTTGGAAAGAATATTTTAGGTATTTCCCCTCAATTACACCTTGCAAATTGTCAATTCGAGAATACGATTAGGTAATTTCCATTCCCATAAATATCTTCTTGGAACTGGGACCGAGATATAACATCGTCCTATTTTCATCGCCTTGTATAGCCTCCTCGCTATAAAAAGACAAAGCCTTCAGGTTGTCGTCTGCGATAAGCTTTTGACGAAGCGAATTAATCACGACTTGTTTTGACTTGTCGGATCTGTAACCGTGTTAGAACTGCTCTCTGTTAGTTCCTGAACGGTCATACATGGTTCCGTCCATGATTGCTACTTTGCCAATAAAACACATGACGGGTTTGGCCTGTTTTATGGTCTAAAATCTCAATATCCATACAGCGAAAATGTGACCAGGATAAACGTTAGATCAAATCGGCAAGTTCCAGATACTTCAGTATTATTTTAATATTACAACATTTTAAAAATAGTTGATAATAATTATCATTTGCAGTATACTAAGGGCATAAAGTTTTACATTTTTACACTAGCAAGGAGAGAAAAGATATGAGCATCTATAATTACAAGGCGAATCAAAACAAGTTTAAGCGTGTAGCAGAAAACATGAGGAGTGGCATTTTTAAACATAATGATGTGAGCCAAGCGATAAATCATTTTAACGATGATGTTAACAAAGCAGTCCGTAATATTATTTCAGAACTAGAAAACGAAAAGAATTAACGCTAACTAAAAAACCAAATTTCCTATTGGTACAATAAAAGCACAGGCAAACAATCCGAATGAACGGGTTGGATGCTTGTGCTTATTTAAATATATAGGGGTAGAAATGGCATAGCGCAATCTATAAACCTGGAATAGAAAAATCACGGGGACGCTTTTGCCACCATAATCCTCGCTATGCCATAAAATGAGTCATCGTAAGGAAATGTCCCTAGAATCCCTCGCGACTGATGCACACCATCTTAGGATCAGGTTCTCCTGTAGGTTCACTATCTACTATGAGCACATTAAGATCGACTCCCTCAGGTGGTGGGAACGTCCCTCCATCAACGATCACAATTTTCTTCGGCGTTCTTATGTGAAAGAGTGCCACACCCCACTTTTCACTAGCTTGCTCTACTTCAAAAGGTCCCTCTAGCGACCATACGCTTAGGCTCCCATTACGGTAGAATTTCTTCGGGGCTTGCCTGGTGACCGCTTTATCAACATCGAACATGCGCGAATCGATCATGTCCAAGTGGTGCAGAAGTTCCGCCTCTTTAATCATTGGCCGCTTCGGGCTTCCCCACTCTGGCGTTTGGTGGTGAGATAGAATGATGTGTTGGAGCAAAAGCTTCTTTTCTACGTCTATTCCTTCCATGTGCTCGATGATACGTAGGCCTGATCCCGTCCTTTCACTTGAAGTATGGACAAGTTACTACATTTAAGCTCGGTAATGTTTTGGCGTTGCGGGTTAGACACATAGGATACTTATAGTTGTGATATCTCTCACAAGTTGGAACATTGGTTTCTACTGACATATTCATCCTTCCTCTCTTATTCACATAGCGGCAGCACATCTCTTTTTAAGCAAAACGAAAGGAAGCTACCCCAAAGAGCAACTTCCGAATATTTACATATTTATACTGGGGATTTATCCCACCTCAATTCAGATAATTTTACCTCTTTCTTGAGGAATTTGTCAATGACTTTAGCTTATTCATAACCTCCTTTGTTCTCTGGGGCTCAGTCTTGCACTCCATTACTACATTATTAATTTCACTATCTGCAATGGAGTAGGGGCGGACACATTCCGGCCTTATCGAGTTTGTAAGGACTATTGATCGTTCTGTTGCTGAATTTGAAGAAGGCGACTGAATAATGAATTAGAGCTCTCTCTAAGTGCTGGGAACTCTAATTCTATTCTAGTCCTTATCCGACTTTTTCATTAGCATCTCTTGATACTTATCTAAGACAGTATCCAACTCTCGACTTGCGGTTACAACCTTCGGATCGGTATAAGGTCTGCCTTCTTTTACCTTGATCATGTTTAAACGTAGTGTTTCGATTTGCCTTAATAATTTTTCGATTTCGGACATACAATCTCTCCCTTGTTTGCAGATTTGTTCTCACAAAAAAGAAAGTCCCCGGCAATCCCGAGGACTGATGTCAGTTTCATAATCAATGACACTTAGAGAAGAAACAGAAAGAGGAGTTTATATCTCCCTTAATCAGTATTTTAACTTCATGAAATAACACTAAATTTCATCCTACTTCACTTATACTACATAATTAAGACTTTCTGCTTACCATAATGTCTAGTTCCAAATATACAATAGGGCTCTCACCATTTCCGATGAGAACCCTCTATTAATTATCTATAAGCTCGTCGATCGAGATACCTAGTCCGGCGGCCAATTGAACGAGCTCGCTTATACGAGGAATTTTTAACTCCGTTTCTATTTTGATAAGATGTTTCAAATTTAGCCCGACATTATAGGCTAACTCTTCTCTGGTTAAATTACGTTTTTGTCGGTAGTAAGCGATTCGTTTGCAGACGGTTTTTGTAATTAGGATCAATTTAATATCGCTCCCGTCTATCTGATTAGGGATTTCCGTGCTGATTTCCATCCATGCTTGGTGATTGGGTCAAAATATATATAATATACTCTAATTAACTGACTTTGGTCAAACGTATCGTTTCTCTTTTTCATGGCTACATTTATATTTCCCTGATCAAACGATTTTCGTGAAAAAACCATCCGAAAGATTCGAGGTTTGTCCAATCATATTCAGGATAGTCTTTTAAGATACTCATCACGATTTGATAAAGTACAGATCTTATATAAGACTTTCCCCCAAAATCATCATCCACATATTCCCGATTATCTTTTGGCGGAATGACTATAATATACGGTCCATAATAATGGCGAATTGGATCTTTTGCTCTTATCCATGGGTCGAGTTCCCAAGATATTATTACTTGTTTAGTTTCTTGCGTTGATTCGTGATCTTTATCCTTAGGATGACGGGTTTTAAACAAATTGAAAAGTTTACGATATTCAGACGAAGATTGCAGCGGAACAATTTGCTTCGTAACCTTCACTTCATCGGACTTTATTTCCAATTGCGATGAAGAACACCCTGAGCTAAGAGAAGAAATACAAAAAAGTACACGGGCAATAATAATATTTTATTCAACACTATAGTTCCTCCTAAAATAGATATATGGTTCATTCTGTAAGCTGCCAAAATTATTATTCAAAGTCAGTGGCCTCTCTTGAATTCTCTTGATGACTCCTAAGTAAAGATACATCAATTATTCAATTGGATTCTGCTTTATCTTTTCATTCCATCAATATACAGAGGGGTTGAACATGTCAAAAGGTTACACAATTCTTTTTAATTAACGGACATTCGCAATCTAAGAAGGATTTATGTTGTCTTGCCAGAATTAATTAATGCGGGGTGAAAATGGAATGCAGGATGACAATAAAAACGCTGATATTAATTTGGAAATATTTGAAATCATTACTAAACAAAATTATAAGAAAGTTTATCAAACTGTATATTCATATACCAATAATAAACATATATCAGAAGATGCCGTCCAACAGGCGTTTGTTATTGCTTACAAACAAATTAATCAATTAAAATTTAAGGATAAATTTGCTTCGTGGGTTATTACTATTGCATTAAATGAAGCGAAACGAATGTTGAAGGATAAAAATAACTCTAAAATTACTTCATTAACGGATTTTCACTTAAATATATTGCAAGAGAGTAAAGAAACCGATGTAGAACTTAAAGAAGACATTGACAATGCTCTAAGCAAGTTAAAACATAACGAAACTGAAATCTTAGTTCTTAAATATTATGCTGACTTAACGTTGCAACAAATTTCTGATTTATTAGGTATTAACCTCTCAAACACAAAAGTAAGATTACATAGAGCAAAGGTAAAATTCAGAAAACTGATAGATAAAGATTTTAATCAATATACGGGAGGTTAACTGTAATGTCCATATCAGAAGAAGAGTTTGATAGAATAATAACAAACCACTTATCAGAAGAGCTGGGATCTAATATTGAGGTTCCCAATATAGATAATCAGTGGGAGAAAATTAGACAGCAAATTTTAATGACAGATGATATTGCCAAAACACAAAAGCGATTTTTCAACCAAAAACGAATTGTTGTAGCCGCAGTCATTGTCATTTCAATCGGTGCAATAACTTTTTCATACCCAAACAATGCAAATGCTTTCGGCGGAAAAATTGCAGAATTCTTTAACTACATTATTGGAAAAACCACTCAAAACAGAACTGAAACCTATAAACAGGATGATACGTCCGGTGTACCCAAGGTACAGGATATAGGAGATATTTTTGAAAAAGAGGTTAACCTAGAACAAGCTCAGGATTCAATTCCATATAGATTGGCCATCCCTAATTACCTCCCCCATGAGGCTAATAAAAGCAGAGTTGTTCTTTCATCTTTAGGAGCAGATGTTTATCAAATTACTATTGAATATAATCTTAATAAAGACGTAATCGTTTTCAGTCAACAAAATAGCGCAAATGAAACTTCACGTGGAACATTGTATGATACCGATGATACTGTAACAAAAAATCTGTTAATTAACGGTAATAATGCCATATTATTTATGCATAAAAACGGTATCAACACCTTGAATTGGCAATTAAGAGGTCTATTGCTGCAAATTACAGGGAAACTACCTGAAGAGGAAATTACGAAGATCGCACAATCAATTAACTGAAAGGGCCTAACCAAACACTGGCTAGGCCCTTTCTTATGGGAAGTTTTTATTCTTAAGTTCCCATAAGCTTGAACCATTTTGATATTATTGAATATAGATGGCTTCTGAGTAAGATTGACCACTCTCGCTTACTCCACCATCCAATGAAGTGTGCTGCGCAACTACCCTATAGCTATACCCACTTGATACACTAAGTATCTTTCCTCCAGAAACATAATCCGAATCGGAATTACTGTAACTATAGTTATTTAATGAAGACCATTTTCCACCGGAATAATATTGCAAATTCAATGTTAAACCTATTTTGTCGACTGCATAGTAGGTTGAGGTTGAACCAGAAATGCTGATTGTGCCATTGCCATTGTTTACGATTTTGCATTCTCCACCTGAAATAGTTTTGTAGACTGCTGGGCTCATTATCCCATTCGCACTAACTTTAGTTACCGCGGCTCCTAAAGCTACTTAAGTACCCCATAGCATAAAGATAGCTAGAAGTATGAGTATTATTTTTCTCATTACACATTTCCCCTCTCTATTATTCTAATATTATAGAGTATATAAATGGGACAAAAGGTTACAAAGTAAGTGGAAATTTTGATGAACAATATCGATGAGTGCCCCCAAGCCTGTTTCGTCAGTTTTCAGTTCGTAGACTTCAGATATCATGCAAGATGATTCTAAAGTACAGCAAATCCGTATTACATGGATAAATCATCGTTAGCTTCTCAGCCGCAATAAGCATGGTCGTGATGTATTGCAGAAAACCGCACAGATATGAGTGATGTTTTAACTTTGCGGCTGGAAAATATATACGTCTGCTTTTATGCAGTAGAATGACCATTTTGACAGCATCTTTGAGCTTATCTTCAGCAATGGTGTCGCTGAACCGGGTAAGAATAGGCCTTCCGAGCAATACATAACAAATCAGTTAAGTATTTAATGCCCTCAGTAATACTGAGGCTTAATTTATTTGCAAAAGAAATCCCTTCGTCAGGAGGGGGAGGGAAGGAGGCTAATGAATGAAAAAAGTAAGATTTATATCAAACCGTTATATTAACGGGTAACCATCGGTTGAGTTGATGCTTATTCGCCTTTGGACCCACGCTCTTGATTAGAAAAGTGCAATATCGATCAACAGTTTAGTAGTTATCTTCTTTAATTATCATAAACCATAATTTTGCCCTTCCATAAACTTTGTATGAAGAATATGTTAAAAGGCGCGAATAGCCCCTCCTTTTAAGCATGGGTACAATTCATATATCCCTTGACTCAAGCCGCCAATAAAGTTGTATTGTAGTTTCTGATTAGCAGTGGCTATTATAGTTTTGTGCTTTTTGGCTGGAAAGAAAATTGGCGGCAAAGGATCTTAATTATGAACGAGTGTTTTAAAAAAGAGTTGCTTGCTTTAGTCAGCTGTAACTCTTACTTTTTTTAGAAGTGGAAACGCCTTTGAAATTGCGGTCTTCAGTGAAGGGTTAGCTTCCCTTAGAGTCTGATAATAATGATTATGACTAATCTATTTGTTTACCCCTGTAACCCACCTACGTTATGAAAAGCATCATAGATAACTTAAAAGACCAAGATCAAAAGATCCTGGTCTCCTAGTTCAATCATGTAAGTACCTATTATAACATATAAATATAAATATCCATTTTGCCTATCTTATAAAGCGAGGTGGAAATTGCGAAAGAAAGCAAACATAGTGTTAGTGAGGGTTAGCACATAATGCTATTATTGTAAACGTTACATAACCAATCATTATTACCCCCAAAAAAGTACCAATACCTAAACTATTATTATCCTCCTTTTTGATTGCTCTCATTATCACAACTAGATCAATAAACAATAACATAGCAACAATTGTAGTCGAGATCAGTCCCTCCAGTTCCTCCACATCCTTTCAACTTTTCAGTCATTCTTTTAATATAAGCCTGGAAGATCTCTTGATTATTATTGTCTTTTACTGAAAAATCCATCGCCGGGGATTTCGATTAGACCACTTAAGGAGACAACTACTAAGTTCGGTATTTATCGTGATACCTTGAGCAAATGAAGCTACAATTGCAATAAATATGGAATAGCTGGCTTAAACGTATTCGCAACGATGGATCATCTCGATGGAAAATATCTGATCCGCACATTTGATGATACCCTTTCCGTGGAAAATGTTGCCCTAGGTTACAAGCAACTCCTTGAAGTTGAGCGAGCGTTTCGAACTCTTAAAACCATGCTGGAACTAAGGCCTGTTTATCACCGCAAAGAAGAACGGATACGAGCTCATGTCCTCCTGTGTTGGTTATCTCTTCTCCTCGTTAGAATTGCAGGGGCTAACCCTCAATCAGACCTGGCCCCAATTGCGCTCAGAACTGGAAGATATGCATCTGATTAAGTACGAATCGACGGGCGGAAAGGTCTATCAAAGAACAGAGATAACCGAAGGTCAAAGAGGGTTCAGGGACTTAAAAACATACGGGTCATATCTCAAAGACTACACAGATCCAGAAGCAAAAGTAAAGTACCTTGAACAGCAACTGGCATACAAAGCGTGCCTACAGACTGTCGAACCCGAGGAATTGAACCACGTAGGAGACCCCAAAATGTAAGGTTGCTTTATTTAGGATCAAGGTCATTGAGCGAACCCAAGACCCTGGTTTGTAGGAGCGAATTAAGTTTAAGATTAAGAATGATCTGCTCAATTTCCTTTTCAGAACACTCATCAATGTTGACCAAGCTGGTAATACGTCGTTTTTTCAAGATTTTACCGTCCCTATAGGATTCAACGATATGAAGGTATCTGTAGGTCTTACCATCTCCCTTTTTTGTGGATACAATTTGAGGAAACAATAAGCTCACTACCACCCTTTTAAAACACAGCCCCTTTAAAGTTGTTTGCCTCCAGCACATGGATACCAAGTTCGAGGGACCTGCCCACATTTTTTGCAAAGCATGGAATTCACTTATATCTCAATTCCTTCATGACACACTTCGGAGGCGAGAGTCAAGGCCCTGCGTACTTATCATTCAGCGATTTGTTTTCCCTAGTCAGGACGACAGACACTCGAATATCACGAGGCTGTGCTAAAAAGCAAAAGCATTGAAATAATTTAATAAATAGGACCTATATAGATTAACTGTAGTTTAGCAATCGGACAACGCAATCGATTGTATGGCACTTGGGAATAGTAATGTGGAATAAATTTATTCTACCAACAACAATGAAGTCAATAATAACTCACCTTTTATTTACAATAAACAATTCTGGTTGGTCATCCGCACTTACCGCCCCTATAAAAACAATATATTTTCCTGAGGGCGAAATTTTAGCACAATCCATGCCTAAGAAACCTTTCGAAATAATTAATTTTTGCGTTTTTTGGGGATCTTGGAGAACCATCCTGAAAGTAGATTCTTTTGAATCAAATAACCTGTATAATATAATATTTCCTTGCAAATCTTGTACTTTAATAAGACCATCATCTTGAATAGTCGTAACAATATCTGACGAAATTTTTACGAGATCCAATCTATCTGGAGGCTGTCCGATTGTCCGGTAGACAATAAATCCCAAATTATCGGGTAGCCAGTAGGCCACAACTCTATCACTATCCACGACAGTGTATTCTTTGTATTTCATTAAATTAGTATCTATAACATTTATTGTCACTTTATTGTTTGAATAATTGTTATAAATTATTTTGTTATTTAAAGACCATCGAGGTGACACCAGGCCTAATCCATGTTGTAATTTAACAATTAACGTAGAAGAAGAAAGGTTATTTATATCCGATATATAAAGCCCATCTAAGGTACTATACACTAATTGAGTCCCGTCAGGAGATACATCAGTTTCTAATAATTCTTGTGGGAATGCAACTTCTTTAATAATTTTGAGATTGGATATATCAATGATAATAAATTTATTATTACTTTGAAGACTAATAATTGATGGTTTAATATTTCTTACCTGTATATTTCCAAAAAGTATTCCATCAAAAACTAGTTGGATAGTTTTTTCTATTCTATTAAAAATAAATACTTTTTTATGGGGTACAGTTGTATCGTTTTGATCTTCAAATCTTTCTTCAACTACTATTATTCGTTCGTTATCTATCCAAAAGACGGAAGAAAAATTATATCCAAGTTCTAAAGGGACACTAAGTTTGTCTGTAATATAGCCATTTAACTGACTAGGGAACCTATTATCATCTTTCTTAGGCATTGAGACTGAACTTTGACTGAAAGTGCAACCATAAAGTCCTAAAGTTAACAAAAGTAATAACACAAAAACTTTTTTCATTTATAGTAACTCCTTTTGGGGTAAAGAGGCAGCTTAAATCCTCTTTACCCCTGAATTTCTTTTAATTAAACATGTAGTTAAATCCAATATATCATTTTTGCATAAGGTTCAATACATTGAAGGTTGAGATCACGACCAGAATATATAGTTGTACCGCAATTGCCTGATTCCACTTGAGTATGAACATGTGCATCCCCTGGATTTTGATATCCTATAATTGTGCCAACAGTTAAGTATTGTCCTACTGTAAAAGTAGGCATGTTTGTTAAATGTTGATAATTATAGGTGACCTTTAAAATCGGGTCATAAACATTAAGATAGTACCCATCAGAATAGGTTACATTACCTTTCATGTTTAAGCGCACAGCCCTATTGTTATTTGGTACATACTGAAGATCAACACCTTCATGGCACCAAGTAGTATTTGCATCTTCCCCCCATTCACCCCACAAATAATATGAATACCGAAGATTGGATAGGCTCGTATCATTAAAGATGTACTTTGCGGCATACTTAGAGGCTTCCACATAAAAATCAACTGCTGCCGTGCTTACATCAACATTAGGATGGAACCACTCATCAGTTCCTCCATTGTCAGGAACTTGGTTGACACAGTGATATCCAGAAGGCGGGGTTGCGCTTGTAGTCACCGAAGGTAAGACAGACGTTGTAAATGGTATTTCTGTATCCTTCAGTTTATCTTTAATATTTTCTGTGTCCAAGCTAACTATTTCTTCAGGCATAAATCCCATATCACCAAGAGCATCAATTTGTTGATCAGTCAGTCCTTTGGCTTTTATCTTTCGCTCTAAATCTTTTGTCAGATTGTTTTTATGCGAAGGAGTTTCTTTTACCAAGTAAGAGGGATATTTAATTTTTCCATTATTCATTACATCTCTAAGTTTTTCTAAAGTTAGATTATTTATTTCGTCTTCTGTTAAGCCATATGCACGCATAATATTCTTCTGGTGATCATTCTGAACAATTCCAGTATTTTCGTCAGTTTGAGTTTGAGCAAATGCTGGAACAGTTGTGAATAACATCATTATTGATATAATTACGATAAATATTTTTTTCATAATAAGTTCCATTCCTTTCGCTGTGCTCAATGCACAAAAATCTAATGAAAGTGCTCCCTGTAATATAACGCATTTGATAAGCATATACACGTATGCGTATTGTCGAAGGAGTTTGATTTCCAGGCTGAAAAAATCATGCTCTCCATTTCCACAGAAGCTATTGCTTTACCAGTGATATAAAATTGTTGTACCACCACCCCTCCATGCAAATTTTTATTAGTTATTTACTAGGTGAACTCTTTGTTAAACATTAACTTTTTCTTCTGAATTTCCCCCCTTCAATATATAGAGGGGTTGTAAATGTCAAAAGGTTACATGAATTTATTTTTTTCTAAAAATAGAGAACAAAACTTTTTGAAATTCGAATCCGATAATAAGTAAGGTTATATCGAAAGTGTTTTTTCAAATCACAAACTTTCTCCGGTTTTTTCGTAAGCATTTCCTGATACTACTGATCTAAAACGGCATCCAACTCTTGACTCGGGATACTACCACCTTCGGATCGATATAAGGTCTACCCTCTTCTTTTATTTTGGATCATGTGGTCTTCTGTCAAGATTTCGGACAGGTTAAAAGTAGAAATAATCCCAGTTTATTAATTTAACATACTAAAGTATTTTCAAAATTATAGGGTGCCATCATGCCACAATGTTCATGAATTCTAACGGTGTTGTGAAAAGCTTCCCTTCGGTCCTCTAGCTTGTCACATGCGCTGTTGTCCATAAGATGCCAGCGAGCATATCTTCGGCTCCGGCTCCGGTATCCCTCGTGGCACCCGGACAACTAACCCGAAGGTTTGATCAAACGACCTGGGACATTCCGTGTACGTTGTATACTATGAATACGTTGTTTTCTTGGTACTGATAAGAGTTCAACACAGTAGAAAAAGAAACGCTATGGCTTCGTTGTATACGCTGAAGTCATACCGTTTTCTTAGTATAGATAACAATAAGGATGAGGGGGTTTTTGCTTATCTTACAGGACCTTAAGGCTATCAAATAGTAATTTTTGATTGTGTTTCTGGGGTTATAAAATTTATATTCTGAGGTAGCTCAGGTTAACAAACCAAGTCAAAATAAACGAGCGTTGGTGTACGTCTTCGCTTTTCTTTAGTCGTTATGTATGCTTAACCCCCCACTCTTTACGT
>NZ_AGAF01000123.1 GCF_000224515.1 Desulfosporosinus sp. OT
CCTGAAAACAGAGTACTAGGGCCATAAAAACAAAAAAAATCTAACTATACTCAAGTAAATGCTTGAGCAATCATGAATTAGGCCTTTGAATATTTAATTAGTGACTAAGCTGTACTGGAGTTAGCGCTCTGTTCAATAGTAACGGTAAATCCGAATGTTTCAAGTCTCTTTACGGATTTCTTAACGATCTCCGCTTTCCGGCGTTGATCAAAGTAATCCGGCCCTAGTTCTTTGTATGGTGTGTTACTTTTGAGTATGTGGTACACAGCTTTGAGGATGGCATGAGCAACAGCTACAGTCGCACGGTTATGGCCGCGTCTTGCGGCAATCCTAGCGTATTGGGCACTGAAATAGGTGTTCTTTAGATGCCCTGCGACTTTAGCACATTCCATCAGTGTAGTCCTAAGCATGTCGCTCCCTTTTCGCGTTTTACCGCTTTTGCGTTTGCCTGCACTCTCGTTGTTGCCGGGGCAAACGCCAGCCCATGAAGCGAGATGTGAATCCGATGGAAATTGATTCATATTGATACCAATTTCGGCAATGATCACTTGCGCGCTACGTTCCGCAACTCCGGGAATAGAGTCGACAAGAGACACTTGATCTTTTACAGGTTTCATTCTTTCTTGGATTTCTTGATCGAGCGAAAGGACTTGTTCCTCAAGAATATCAATATGCTTGAGCATTAGACGTAACATTGTCCTTTGATGATCACCCATAAAACCGTGAAGTGCTTCTTCAATTTGAGGTATTTTTTTACGCATTCGCATAAGCGCTTTATCTGCCATAGCTTGAACGTCAGTACATCCAGCTATGAGCATATCAAGCATTCGACGGGATGATGTACCATCGATGTCGCTGACAACAGACCCTAACTTGATATTTGCGCCTTCAAGCACCTTTTGGATGCGGTTCAACTCTCTGGCGCGCTCCGCAACCATACTTCTGCGATAACGAACAAGTTCTTTGAGTTCGCGCTGCTCCCGCTTGGGAATGAAACTGCCGTTCAGTAGGCCGTGACGAAGTAAATCAGCAATCCATTCAGAGTCTTTAACATCGGTTTTACGTCCAGGTACAGCTTTAATATGTTGTGCATTCACAACTAAAGTAGGAATCCCCTCCATTTCTAAAAGATTGTAGATTGGCTTCCAGTATGATCCGGTTGCCTCCATGGCAACGCATTGACAATCAGCGCTCTTCAGCCAATCGATAAGTCCAAGAAGCGATGAAGTCATCGTACTGAAACTCCTAACATCCTTCTTTCTGCCTGTAATTAGACAGGCAGCGATCGTGTTCTTGTGAATATCCATACCACAACAACGCTCGTAAATAACATTCATTGAAAGACACCTCCAATGATTTAATTACGGCGGGCTTCCTGTAAAGCATTAATCTACCCTACGTGCTCATGGCAACAATTTGTGGTGCAAGCAGGAAGCCTTAATCAGTCTATAATATCGGGCTCGAACGCACCAAGACACTTCGACTTATACCGTAGCCAAAGTATTTCACAAGGGAAATATTTTTATTCCAACGTTTCCCAATTTTTTCATAC
>NZ_AGAF01000122.1 GCF_000224515.1 Desulfosporosinus sp. OT
GCCAGAGGTCAAATTGACGATGATTGAATCGGTAAGGTCTAGGTTATTAAATTCATTTAAATGATTTCTTAAGGCCTTATATATTAAAAATCTTTCTTGAACATTATTAATAATCTCAACATTAATTCCAGCAATAAGTCGAATTTGTTCGATTATGTAGTCGCGATTATCGGCTTCATGAAGTCCACTTGTGGCCACAGCTCTATATATTTTCACACCGTAATCTTTCATTAATTTAGAAAAGCCCTTTAACCCTGCACAGGTTTCCTTGATAGTTTTAGGCGATATTCTTCTCTTAGCGTAAGTATCTTTACCGATATTATTGGGTAGAGAAGTATCCTCGAGTATCATCTGGCTACCATCAGGATTTATTTGAGCAATACTCATTCTCAAGAAATCAGAACCTACATTAATAGCGGCGACAATTTCATTCTGCATCGTTTTCATTTTCAGGCTCCTTAGGTAACTCACCCAGATGATTTCAATTATGTTAATAATCTATTATGAAAGGAATACTTTGAGGTAATAGATTATTAACATAATAGATCCTTAATACATAATAAACGGTAATTGTAAATATCTGATTAACTGAATGTTAATTTATTGAAAAATTTAGACTTTTTTCTTTGTTTTCTCTTAGAATAAACCAGAACAGAAAACGGTCAGAACGTTTTGGGCAACGTTCTGACCGTTTAAGTAAATAATTGACTTGTTCCCAAGTTTCTTTAATTCTCTGAGATATTAGTATTCATTAGTTATTATATACCCCTTAAATTATCAGTCGTACACCACCCAACTCAGCCAAAGTATAGGTAAACAGTCTGCCACTGGGTGAACCAATAAACATAAAATTAGTAGCTATGTTCCATTTTGCCGAAAGCTCTTGAACTAATGCTGGGCTAAACTCTCCATAAAGCACTATAAATTCAATGACGATTTCAGGATATGCCCTGTCTAGAAAGCGAACATCTTCGGCCAATCGGGAGGGCACCTCGCCGCCTTCGTGCACAACGGTAACAATCTTCATCCGGTTAGTATGTTCATTATTTCTTACATAGATGAGTGCCAAATTTAAATTGGCTAAGTCTCCTCCCCGCGTAAAAAAAACAACTTGTTGTGAATTTATGTCATCAATCTTAGCTTGTATTTTCTTGGAAAGAGTCTCCGTAACCCACGTTAACTTGCCACTCACGGCTTTTATGAAAAATAAGCAAGCATTGAGTAGTACAATGCGGTTTAACATAATCAAGACAACAATGACTGTTGGTAAGAAATATTCGAAAAAGATGCCAACGTAAACCGGATTCATCACAATGTTACCTAATAACGCAGCAAATACTGCCGTAATAGCAAACAGAACACCTACCCAAGTTGCACTTATTGGTCTAGGCAAGCCACTTCTTCTGATTTTCAGCAGTAAATTACCAACCCCAAAAAGAACCATAACCGACAAAAAGGAGATCGTATAAACCCCTGCCAGAGCTGTCAACTGTCCTTGAGTAACCGCTAATACTGAGACACTTAACACAAAGAAAGCTATGACAATTCGATATTGTGTTCCATGTCGATTTACTTTCAACAAAAACTGCGGCAAACATCTGTCTAACACCATGCGATGTACCAAGCCAGTAACGCCGATAAAAGATGTTAATACGGCTCCACTCAATACTAAAGTAGCATCAACAGCAATTAATCCTGCCAGCCATTCTCCACCTGTTACATGTCCCATATAAGAAAGCAGCGCCTCTTGATGCCCCCGTATCTCGCTCATTGGCGTTAGGGAAAGTGCTAAAAAGGCGATCATCGGGTTTATAATAGTTACCGCTACCCACATATTGCGCAATGTTTTAGGGAAAACACCGGGCTTCTGCTCTTCTACAAAATTTGCAGAACTCTCAAACCCGGAAATTCCCAGCATAGCTGCCGAAAAACCGAAAAATAAGGCCATCGTTAGACTACCCTCTACAGGCATATGGAAGTTCTCCCAGAAAATAGTTAGTCCGTTATGAGCGAGAACCCACACAGCAGACAAAATCAATAGCCCCATAGTCGTTAAATGCAATATGAAAATTGCAGTAGCAACTTTAGCTGACTCACCTATTCCCATAATCGTCAGAAACATAAATGCAGCTAACAAGATGATCGTTGCTAGCGTAATGGGTAAACTTTGCCATAAAATTGACAGATAATGCATTGCTTCATTGGCTGAAATAACCGCTGTAGCCATATATGACAACAGCGTAAAGCTTGCGGCCAACGATGCCACAAATTTGCTGGTAGTGTTAAGCAGCGCATTATACGCTCCCCCATTTAGGGGCAATGCCCCTACCACTTCACCATAGATACTCCTGTAAAAATACAGCACAGCTGAAACCATCAGCAAAGATACCCAAGCCCATTGTCCAGCATACATAATGGACAACGCGGAAACATACAAGCAAGATGATGTAATATCATTGCCGCAAATCGCCGTTGCCGACCATTCATTCAATCCATGGTTCGTTTTCTCACTCATACCGTTCCTCCATAACGCCTAAAGCTTTTCAGATGATACATATTCAACCAATTTATTTATTTCGCCAGAAAGTCTGTCTTTCCTGCATGTATTTTGAATTGATTATGACCTTTAGGGTATCCAAGCCGGTCTAAGCTTAAACCTTGTTGATTCAAAAATGCCGTTAGTAGTTGTTTCGAGTTTCTCTGTACAGCCAACAATTCAAATTTGATTTATTCCACATTGGACTTAGAAAGGAAAATTATTACTCGTTAAATAATAGAATAAGGCAAAAGAAAAACGGCAAGAATTTCTGAGAAATTTTTGCCGTTTTAATAAATTATTATTATTCTTCAGAAGAATTATTTACCAGCGGATGATACGGAACGCTTGTCACTAGGATATTCTTTTGTAGTAAAAGTAACAATTTCATTAACTGTCCGGTCTGGTTGTGCAAGAAGTTCTGCCATAACTTTGGGGGGACAAACTCAGGTATAACCATCGTGACCGTTGTATATTGCGGGTCTTTCTCAAGAGTATCTAAGTACTGCAACAGGTCTTGAACGGTAGCTCTATAAGGAGAATCTACAACTACTAGATCTATTTGAATATTGCTTTGTTGCCAATGTTTTTGCAGTTTTTCTGCCCTTTCCTTGTCCGAAGCAATGTGGACTGCCGAAATTAATGGAGTCAACTCATACCCATATTGAAGGGCCTTGAGAACTATTCTGTTCAAATCGAATACCGGAACAACAACTTTGGTTCTATATTCTGAAAGGTCTACGTTGGAACGACGATTTGAAATTCTAGTAATTTCCTTGTTAAATGCTGCGATATCTTCTTTGGTTGGTTTAATGAGCTTGATTTCGCGCTTGTAAACGTTTGATACAACATTGAAGAAAAACATAAGCAAGGGAATGATAATAGCAACTAACCAGGCACCTTCAGTAAATTTAGTAATCAAGAATATTATAAACACTAAAAAAGATATCAGTCCGCCGAATAAAAAGATTATCAAATCCTTGAAATAACCCTTGGGTCTACTCTCCAGGCAATGTTTAGCTAAGCCAAACCCAGTGAGGGAAAAGCTGATAAAAACGCCAATAGCATATAATGGCAGCATACTATGGGTATCTCCCTCAAAAAGGATAATCAATAGTATACCTATTATGCTCAATGTCCATATTCCTGCGCTATACACCAACCGGTCACCAAGATTTTTGAAATAGCGAGGAGCATACCCGTCGCGCGCCATTAGACTCAATAGAATTGGTAAGCCTACGAAGGGTGTATTCGCGGCAATAACCAAAATAATTGCGATGCCTGCCATTAAAATATAATACATAATTGTTTTGCCAAAAATTATTAATCCCAACTGGTTTATGATTGTATTGTCATCACTAGGAATTAGTTGATATTTACTTGCCAGAAACACCATTCCTACAAGGCCAACCACTACGATAAATCCAAGCACGAATAATGTATTAATGGCTCTTTTCTGTGCTGGGGCTTT
Source organism: Desulfosporosinus sp. OT (assembly GCF_000224515.1). Classification (GTDB taxonomy): domain Bacteria; phylum Bacillota; class Desulfitobacteriia; order Desulfitobacteriales; family Desulfitobacteriaceae; genus Desulfosporosinus. Next base: position 4,008 of record NZ_AGAF01000122.1, read on the forward strand.
GAACGCTGTTACCCCGTTGCTGACGGCTTCTGTCCCTGTCAAAGCAGTAGTACCTGCTGCCATGGCCCTCAGAAAGACAAATAATGTTAAAGTCTGGGTATTTGCTGCAATGATTGCCTGCGAATGTGGTATGGGAGTTATTCCATACACAAAATACTTGAACAAGCCAAAACCAACCAATCCGAAAATACTGATTATATATGTATATACCGGAAGAGCAAATAATCGAGCTGACTCTTTAAGCCCACGCAAGTTAACAATGGTCATAAAAACGATAATGAGACAATCTGCTAATATTTTGTGCGGAGTTGGTTCCAACCAGCGAAATATTCCGGTGAGATTTTCAACTGCCGAACTGACGCTGACTGCTACAGTTAAAATATAATCAATGCTCAGACTAGCACCAGCCAGTAACCCCATTTTTTCTCCTAAGAAAGCATTGGCAACGGTGTAGGAACCTCCACCTTGGGCATATTTTTGTATAGTGCGGCGATACAGCATTAAAATGCTTAACAGCAATAGCACGATAGCGCCGGTCACCTTCATCGATGCTGCATAGCCCGCTGTTCCTGCTAGAATCAAAACATACAATATCGCATCTGGAGCATAACCTTGAGAAGATATGACATCAGAACCAAAGACGGGAATACCGCCAAAGATACCTATTTTATGGTTTTCTGCGCTTTGCGTGGTAAGAGGATGCCCAAATATTAATGTTCTAAACCTTAACCAAAATAATTTACTATTGGCAGGAGCCATATAAAAAACAACCTTCTTTCAATCTTTAATCTCATTATGGCAATGACCACTCTCATCAATCTGTCACATACAGTTTCCTTCCTGAATAGAATATTTATTCTTATCAATGAACTCTAATTATGGGTACCAAAAGTGTTGATATAAGAAACGATCTTCCATATAAAGGCTTGTTTATTGTAAAAATTACCGCGAGAGAACATATTTCTCTGAATTATGCCTTATTATAGCTCTAAAGTAATAAATAAAGTATAAAGAAATACATCAAAAGCATAAAGAAAACATAAAGATTACCCTTGATAAAAAAAGAATATTTCGACAAATCAAAAAACCTTTTATAATAAAAAATCCTCCACATCTACTAGTGCGGAGGAAAGGGAAAATTTACTATAACAATCGATAACCAACGCCTGGTTCAGTAATAATATGGCGAGGACGAGATGGATCCAGCTCTATCTTTCGTCTAATTTGACCCATGTAAACTCGAAGGTACTGGATGTTATTCTCGAAGATTTGTCCCCAAACCGAACGAAGCAAAAACTTGTGCGTTAGTACCTTTCCTGCATTGGTTGCCAGGCATTTTACTAACTCGTACTCTATGGGAGTTAATTTAACTTCCACATCCATTAATTTAACCTGGCGATAACTCAGATCAATCGATAAATCATCAAACCTCAATGTCGGTTCTTCTTCGACTCCCACCGAATGACGTAAGGCCGCCCGCATCCGGGCCAGTAATTCGCCCATACCGAAAGGCTTTGTAACATAGTCATCGGCCCCATTGTCAAGTGCGGTAATCTTATCAGTCTCCTGTTCTTTGACGGAAAGAATGATGATCGGAACCTTGGACCATTCTCTGATTTTGCAAAGCACTTCTATTCCGCTCATGTCAGGCAGTCCTAAATCTAAAATCACAAGGTCAGTGCTTAACAAAGCAACTTCGTTTAAGCCCGCTTGGCCAGTTCCCACTTCTCGTACTTCATAGCCATGACTGGTTAAACTAACCCGCAATAACCTTCGGATTTGGGTTTCATCATCGATAATTAAGATTCGTTGCCCTTTTTTATCTATGTCAATCTCCTCCTTCGCCTGGAACTTTACCGGAGAATTCGTAATCTATGGGCAAATTGAAAATAATCGTTACACCACCAAGCTCATTGTTCTCGGCCCAAATATCACCGTCATGTGTTTCAATAATTCCTTTACAGATCGATAAACCAAGACCTGTTCCACTTACTTGAAGTGGAGAACTGAGTCGATAGAACTTATCAAAAACCTTGCTTAAATCGGTTTCAGGGATGCGTGTTCCCCGATTGGCTACAGCTATCTCCAATTTCATTTCTACTTGCCTGACTGATATCATTATTTTGCTGTCCGGCTCAGAATACTTGACTGCATTATCCAGTAAGTTAACTAATACTTGTTCAATCAAAACATAATCAGCATAGACTAAGGGCACGCCAGCAGGGATATTAATATCCAGCAAACGTTTGGCAAGAACTATATCTAAACGGTTAATTGCTACTCCGATAATATCTTGAATATCACACCAATCTTTGTTTAGTTTGAGCATTCCACTTTCCAGACGGGCCATGTCTAATAAGTTATTGACAAACCGATTCATTCTTTCGGCTCCTTGAAGAATCGTTTGCAATAAATCATGCCGAGCTTCTCGAGAATACACAGCATCATGGTCTTCTAGCAGCCCTGTAGCCGCACCGATAATTGAGGCCAAAGGTGTTCGCAAATCATGGGATAAAGAATTGAATAATGCCGTTCGTAACCGTTCGGACTCTGCTAAGGTATGGGCCTGCCTTGCTTCATCAGCCAGTTTTATCCTATTGATTGCCAGCGCTGCTAGCCCTGCAAAAGCATCTAAAAAGCGAATTTGTTCGGGGTTAACGGATTCTTCTTGATTATTGAAACATATTCCTAAGACTCCTTGGGTTCCCTGTTCTGTGGTTAATGGTAAGTAAAGTGCCTTAGCGGACCCTAACGTTTCAGTTCCTTGACCAGCTTTTAGTCCCCTCACATAGACCCAAGTCGCAACAGCCAATTCACTTTCGGTCATGAAATGATCAGAACTCGAACTTTGGCTTAATACTAATTTATCTCTTTCATCCGGTAATAACAGAACAACCTGACCATCCAGGGTATCCGCAATCTTGCGAGCAATGCTGTCCAGGACCCTCTCTAGTTTATCGACTGCAGTAAGGTCCCGGCTAAGGGAGTATAAGGCGGAAACCTGCTGCTCACGATGCCGGGAATATTTAATCTGGTTTTTTAGACGAGCAGACAGAGTCCCGGTTACGAAACCCACGATCATTAAAATGACAAAGCTTATAACATAACGAAAATCATCCACTGTAAACGTGTGGAAAGGTGGAACAAAGAAGAAGTCGAAGATGACAACACCCATCCCAGCAGTAACAATAGCCGGCAACTTACCCCAGCGAGCTGCGCTGAGGAGAACAGGCAGAAGATAAAGCATTGAAATATTTATAGGCCCTAGAAATGACTGAATTGGAGAAACAACGAGTGTCATAGCCGTCATCATCAAAACAGACATGATATACGGTGTATAGGAATACTTTTTGCGAGGCGGAAGGTTTGGGTGACCTATCGGTGTACGGCTGTCGTTGGCTTTCTTTCCAAACTTTTGGCTTGCTGCTTCCATTTGTCCAGAAATAACGTGGATGCTGATGCCATGGCTGTTCCGGATTACGTTATCGACAATAGAGCCATGAAGCAACTCCTGGAAACGCGTTCGTTCTGGCTTTCCAATGATTATTTGAGAAACGTTGCGTTTTCGGGCCACCGTTAACAGCTCTTCCACAATGTCATCCCCATGAAGACTAATTATCTCTGCACCCAATTTTTCCGCCACACGCAGGTTTTTAGCCATAGTATCCTTTTCAGCTTCGCTCTTAGGCAGTCGACCTGGGGGGGTCACATGGACAGCCAACCATTCCGCATTCTGTCGCGTTGCCATTCTCTTGGCTGTTCGGATTAGTCGAGCAGAAAAACGACTACTGCTCACGCAAACCATTACTTTTTCTCCCGAAGGCCAAGGACCAGCAATGCCATGCATTCGCATATAGGATTCCATCTGGCTGTCCACTCGTTTGGCCGTATAACGCAAGGACATTTCCCGCAGGGCATTGATGTTCCCTGGACGAAAGAATTTCTTCATAGCCTCAGCGGCTTGTCCTGGAACATAAACTTTGCCTTCTTTGAGCCTTTGAATCAGCTCATCCGGCGTGATATCTACCATCTGAATTTGAGAAGCAATTTCCAGCACTCGATCAGGCACTGTTTCGCGTACTGTTACGCCAGTTATTTGGGCCACGACATCATTGAGACTCTCTAAATGTTGGATGTTCAAAGTGGTATACACATTAATGCCAGCAGCCAACAACTCTTCGACGTCCTGGTATCGTTTCGTATGACGGGAACCCGGAATATTAGTGTGGGCTAATTCATCGACTAAAGCTAGTTGGGGATGATGTTCTAAGAGCGCCTCCAAATCCATTTCTTTAAAAGATTTATCCTTATATTCCTGCATTCTTATAGGAATAACGGGAATACCTTTAAGTACGGCCTCAGTTTCGGCTCTGCCATGGGTTTCGACTAAACCAACCACTACGTCCACACCTTCGGCCAATCTTTCCCGGGCAGCCTCTAACATGGCATAAGTCTTACCCACCCCGGCGGCCGCTCCCAGAAACACGGTTAGTTTTCCTTGGCCCTCCTTCTCAATGCTGGCTAGCAATTCGTCTGGATCAGCTCGTTTATCATTGATCATTGTTTAAACATCACCCTGCTTTTAAAGAATCCAAGGCCCTATTTAATCTGAGCACATTGACTCGTGGCTCACCTAAGAATCCAAACTGTCTACCCTCAGTATATTGCTCTACTAGGGATTGGACCTTTTGCACGCTGAGATTCCTCGCCTTGGCGATCCTTGCCACTTGAATACGGGCTGCTTCTGGACTAATGTCCGGATCTAACCCACTGGCAGAAGCGGTGACTAAATCACTGGGAACGGGAGCATTAGGAGTTAGCCCGTTATCGATTCTTACCTGCTCTGCCCGTTTCGCTACTTCAGCCAATAACGCTTTATTGGTTGGCCCTAAATTAGAACCTCCCGACTTGGTAGCATCATATCCGTTAGTACCTGCTGCTGACGGCCGCCCCTGAAAATAACGGGGGTCGCTAAAGCTTTGTCCGATTAGAACTGAACCAATTAATTCATCACCTTGATACGAGAGTGATCCGTTGGCCTGTTTGGGGAAAATTGCTTGGGCTATGCCCGTAATCAAGAGAGGATAGGCTATGCCAGTCAACAAGGTCATGACGATTAGTAACATCAAGGCCCTGGACATTGTCTTAAGCATCGAATTCTCACCCTTTCTATTTTAGCTTAAACCTAAAAGAACTAAAAGCATGTCGATGACCTTGATACCTATAAAAGGAGCGATTAAACCACCTAATCCGTAAATAAGAAGATTACGCCGTAAAATTACATTGGCCCCCAAAGGACGGTAGGCGATCCCGCGCAAGGCTAAAGGAACAAGGGCGACGATAATTAACGCATTAAAGATAACTGCCGATAGGATGGCACTTTGGGCTGTGGCTAACCCCATGATGTTTAAAAGGCCAAGTTGAGGATAAGTCACAATAAACAAAGCCGGAATAATTGCAAAGTATTTCGCAACATCATTCGCGATGCTAAACGTCGTCAGCGCCCCTCTTGTCATCAAGAGTTGCTTGCCGATTTCGACGATTTCAATAAGCTTCGTGGGATTACTGTCCAGATCGACCATATTGCCCGCTTCCTTGGCAGCCTGTGTCCCGCTATTCATAGCCACGCCCACGTCAGATTGGGCCAAGGCTGGAGCATCGTTGGTACCATCTCCGGTCATGGCGACCAAATTGCCTTTGGACTGATATTCACGAATGAGTTTTAACTTCGCTTCCGGTGTAGCCTCGGCTAAGAAATCATCGACTCCCGCTTCAGCAGCAATAGCAGCAGCTGTTAAGGGGTTATCTCCTGTAATCATCACAGTCTTAATACCCATCCGGCGTAGTTGGGCGAACCTTTCGCGAATTCCACCCTTAACAACGTCTTTAAGGTAGATTACCCCTAAAGCTTGGTCTTTTTCGGCCACAACTAAGGGAGTTCCACCTTTTTTGGCAATATCCTCCACTGCAGCCTTAACCTCAGGGGCCATTTGCCCACCGTTATCCTGTAAATACTGTTCAATTGAATCCATTGCCCCTTTACGGATTTCCCGGCCTTGAAAATCTACGCCGCTCATTCGAGTGTGGGCACTGAACGGGATGAATTTTGCCCCAATGCTGTTAATATCCCGTTCTCGCAAGTTGAACTTTTCCTTGGCCAAAACAACGATACTCCGTCCTTCAGGAGTTTCGTCCGCCAGGGAAGACAATTGCGCGGCGTCAGCCAGCTTCTCCGGTGAAATACCAGGGCCAGATACAAACTCGGTAGCCATTCTATTTCCAAGGGTAATTGTGCCGGTCTTATCCAAAAGGAGTACTCCAACATCCCCAGCAGCTTCCACAGCCCGACCAGACATTGCCAGAACATTTCGTTTTAACAGACGATCCATGCCAGCAATACCAATGGCACTAAGCAAACCTCCGATGGTGGTTGGAATAAGACAAACCATTAGCGCAGCTAAAACGGGTATCGATAATGTAGCCCCTGAGTAGATGGCAAAGGGCTCTAAGGTTACCACTGCCAGTAAAAAAATAATGGTTAAACCAAGCAAAAGAATGTTAAGCGCGATTTCATTGGGAGTTTTCTTACGTTTGGCACCTTCGACTAAGTTAATCATCCGGTCTAGAAACGTTT
>NZ_AGAF01000121.1 GCF_000224515.1 Desulfosporosinus sp. OT
TGATTAATTTAGCGGGTGAGTCGATCGGCAACCATCGATGGTCCAAGTCAGTAAAGCAGGAGATTCTAGCAAGTAGAATTAGAACTACTGGGGCAATTGTTACTGCCATAAATAATCATACCATTCGGCCAAACGTTCTAATTAGTGCTTCGGCAGTTGGATACTATGGTCCCCGTCAGGATGAGGAGATAACTGAATCTGAAGAAGCAGGACAGGATTTCCTAGCTCAAGTTTGCCGAGAGTGGGAAAATGAAACAAACAAGGTTCAAAGCAATTTAACCAGAGTCGTAACTATTCGGATTGGCGTAGTATTAGGGATTGAAGGCGCACTGAATAGAATGCTGATGCCATTCAAATTCTATATTGGTGGTCCACTGGGTACAGGAATGCAATGGCTTTCCTGGATACACATCCAAGATTTGACGAGTATGGTAAGGTTCATAGTTGAAAATGAGGAGGTAAATGGTCCAGTAAATGCGTCTGCTCCAGAGTCCGTAAGAATGAGAGATTTCTGCAAAGTTCTGGGGGAAGTTCTCAACAGACCATCATGGTTACCAGTTCCCGAAGTGCTATTGAAAATAGCTCTAGGACAAATGGCAGAAATGTTAATACATGGTCAACGGGTTGTGCCGAGGAAAATTCTTGGTGCTGATTTTGAATTTAGGTTTCCAAAGTTAAGATCTGCTTTAGAGGATGCTCTGGGGAACCGGAACGGTGTTTAATTTCAATCGTTTCCAACCGGGAGTGAAATTCAAATCGACGATCAAGGTTGAAAGTCATTGTGCCATAGAGTTAAGATGGACAAAAGAGCAAGTAGCTAAGATCATGATCCAACCAGCTACTTGCTCCTTTATTTAATCAGACCTATTTGTCCATAACACGGTTCATGAGGCGCATCGAGCACATTTCCCCGCACATGGTGCAGCTGTCCTGATGTTCGGGGGCGGACTCTTTTCGGTAGCGCTCCGGTTTTTCTCGATCCAAAGCTAGAACAAACATTTTCTCCCAATCTAAATCCTGTCTGGCTTGACTCATCTCTCTATCCCAAGCGGCAGCTCCAGGTATCCCTTTGGCGATATCCGCGGCATGAGCAGCGATCTTGACTGCTATGATCCCTTCGCGCACATCGTCTAAAGTCGGTAATCGAAGGTGCTCAGCCGGTGTCACATAGCACAGAAAATCTGCTCCCACCGAGGCGGCTAGAGCTCCGCCGATTGCGCTGGTGATGTGATCGTAACCGGGAGCAATGTCAGTGACCAACGGTCCCAAAATGTAAAAGGGCGCACCGTGGCAAAGCTTTTTAGCTAACTGGACATTGGCCACAACCTCATTCAAGGGAACATGGCCTGGTCCTTCAATCATGACTTGAACATTGCGTTGCCAAGCCCTTTGAGTTAATTCTCCCAGGACAATCAATTCGGAGATTTGGGCACCGTCTGTAGCATCGGCAATGCTACCCGGTCGGCAGGCATCTCCCAGGCTTAGAGTAACATCGTATTTTGCACAGATATCGAGGAGATCATCAAAATATTCATAAAAAGGGTTCTCCTGCCCGGTCAATTCCATCCAGGCATACAGTAAGGACCCGCCCCGAGAGACAATGTTGGTGACCCGGGAGGTCTTTTGAAAGTGTCGGGCGGTTTCCCGGTTTATGCCAGCGTGGATGGTGACAAAATCGACTCCGTCTCGGGCATGCTGTTCTACTACGGCTAAAAATTCTTTAGGTGTAATGTCTTCTAATTTCTTGTCTAAATAGCCTAGGGCATCATACATGGGAACTGTACCAATCATGGCTGAGGACATATCGATGAGCCTATGGCGGAATTCAACGGTTTTACCATAGTTGCTGAGATCCATAATCGCTTCCGCTTTCATATCTAGAGCCATGCGTACTTTACCCAGCTCACTATCGATGTTAGCACACTCCGGAGAGATGCCCAAGTTGACGTTAATCTTCGTTTTAAGCCCCAGACCAACGCCCTCCGGACTTAAAGAGGTGTGGTTGTGGTTAGCGGGGATGGCTATACTTCCTGCCGCCACCCGGAGTCTAATTTCTTCAGCAGTCAGTCCCTCTTTGTCAGCGACGGTTTGCATGGCCGCTGTGATGACTCCATTTTTGGCTTGTTCCATTTGTGTACTCATCAAATCACGCTCTTTCTATAAAACTTCTCTTATGTCAGTGTCTGCATAATACGTTGTAAACTCTTTATCTTGCCCGGAATGTCTGGGTTACCTACAATCTCGGTGACTAGAGCGATGGTTTGCGCTCCCGATTTGACAACTTCAGCTAGATTGTGCTCCTTGATTCCGCCGATGGCGACAAAGGGGATTTTCAGATTCTTGACGACATAGTTTAAATAATCCAGTCCGACCGGATCACACACATCGATTTTAGTTTGGGTGGCAAATAAAGGACCTACTCCAATGTAATCTGCACCATCCTTTACAGCTTGATGTGCTTGAGCAGGCGAATGGGTGGAAACTCCAATCAAGAGATCGGGTCCAACGAGCTCACGTACCTTGGACAGAGGCAAGTCGTCTTGCCCAATATGCACGCCATCAGCGCCCACGGCAAGAGCCAGATCTAAGTAGTCATTGATAATGAACAATGCACCAGCTTGTTGGGTCATAGCCCGCAGCATCAGACACTCCTCATACATAACTCTCACCTTCTTAGACTTCTCCCGGTACTGAAGAATCGGTACACCGCTGGTCAAAATCTCACCAGCCACTTCAATATTGCTACGGCCCAGAGAGTGGGGCTCAGAAGTGAGAGCATAGAGGCCAGCGGGAAGAGTGCGCTTTTTTGCAGGTTTATGCATAATAAATCGCTTCCTTTGTTCTACTCGTCGAAAGTATAAAGGCAACTAAGGCAGTCGCCTTGGTTAAGGGTCCCTTTTCGCCATCACGGCGCCTTGCCATCCTTGGCGGCGCTCTAACCTCGAACGTCCTGTTCGAGTCATGGCTGCAGTGACACTCGATCATCCTCGGTCAGTGCTTGGCGCCAGCCAAGTTTTCTTTATATACTCAGAAAGTATAAGTTGGGGGTCCAGAGGGTACCCCTTTACTTGAGTACCCAGGCCAAGACTAAGTTAGCCTGTTTAGCAGCCACAACACCGACACGGGGAGAGAGGGCTGGTTGGTTTTCCGCCACGTCTGTACAGAAATCCCCGACGACAGATAAGCCGGAACTCCAGTGTTTAGTGTGAATCCTATCTGTGTCTCCCCAACCAGCGATTCCAGATGCACCAACGACTTTTTTCCCAGCCGCCAGCCCTTCTTCCACGAACATTTTCTTAGAGGCGGTCTGGTCAAAACCCTCTACCCATATTGGACACTGCCCAAATATCGTCTGGACATTGGTTGGCGTCACGAGAACCGGCCATAATTTCAAATCTAAGTCAGGGTTAATCCTTAATAGGTTTTCGGCCAGAGCCTCAGTCTTCAAGAGTCCTAATTGATCTGGGAAATAGACTTGTCGATTCAGGTTGCTGGCCTCTACGCGGTCAAAATCGGCCAGGACCAGGTGTAGAAACCCACTGCGCACTAAGTGCCAAGCAACATTGGAGCCCAAGCCCCCTAAACCAGCGATTCCTACGGGAGTTTGCTGAACCTTAGCTAATTGTTCTGGAGGCAATGTCCCGGCTAAGCCGGTCATTAAAGGATTCATAGCCCGACAGCATCCTTTTCCCGCATATTCACCCAGTCGCAAAAAGCAGGCAGATAGCCTTTGGTCCGGATCATCTGTACCACTTCA
>NZ_AGAF01000120.1 GCF_000224515.1 Desulfosporosinus sp. OT
CTACGTCAATTTCTGGTAGCTTATGAATAGAAGATAGCGGGGAGATATTGTCCCATTCTATTAGCTGAACTTTATTTCCCAAGCTGCTGGCAGTTTTTCGAGAATTCCTCGTTACAACATATACGTGATATCCATAAGCAAGTAATTCCCCTGTCAGGTTTCTTCCAACAAAACCTGTTCCTCCGAAAATTAAAACATTCATCTGCCCACCTCCGGAATGATGATTCTGCAAAGTGTCGGGAATCCGTGTTATACAATGCCGACCCTAGATTCATAGGCTGTCATGAACGAAGACTTCTTCAAATACTGTCCACTATTAGCACTTAGTAAATAAATTTCCTTATAGGAATTTTTGAGTTATATCAGCATCCAACTTATCAAGAAAGCGCACTTTGGGACTGCTGAATTTATCCTGAGAAAATCTAAATACTTGAAGAAAATAATCTTTTCCTTCAATGCTTCTGGTTATTTTATTATTGAGAAAGTCCAATTCTATCGTTTTACCATTTGGTTCGTTTCGACCATATACCACTATCAATCTGTCGTAACCATTTTCTACTGTTTGTCCGAAGTCATGAACACCATATTTTTGATTGACATCTGCTCGACCTGTTATATTACTTCCGCCTAAGCATACATATCTACTCGCAATCAAACTTTGTGGTTTATAATATACCATTCCTAATTGACCTGAAATATTATTTGTAAAAAGTACAAATTGTTCATTTCTACTTTCGGTCATCTGAATTATTTTCACACCAGAAGCTGCTCTCTTCTCAATATCTTTGGCAATGTCGTTTTTATTTAAGTTAATAGTGTATAAATTAATATAGAAATACGCGATTAGAACGCTAATAATAGTCAAAGTAAATACCGCAAGTAATTTCCGGAGGTTATTTTTCACTTAATTCCTCTTCTTTCCCGTGACTGGGCACTCGCACTCGCGAAGTGTCCTTACATGCATCTTGACAAGTTTCGTGAACTGCCTGTATAAGTAATTGGATAATGTGTCGAGCTTAACATTTTACTTATGAATTGAGATTAGTACTTTCCGGTTACCCAAATCTTGAATCTTTATCAATGCACTTTCCTGTCCCATTCCGACATATATAACCGCCAGCGAATCGTCTGGTGGAAATGATCCCTGGACTGATTTAATTGGGCCAAACTGTAATCGTTTAAGACCATTTTATCTGTTTCCGAAGGTTACGGCTTAATTCCACCGAAGATAGCATAATTAAAGTAACGCCAGTGACAACCAACATTAACAAATCCTATTTCTTGTAACCATTTTGTCTGTTCTTCTATTGATGCTGGGATATCTTCTTCCAAGTACTTACTAAACCATTTTTCATCGTCTTCGCCGTTACTTCTTATGTACTCACGCCATATGCAATGATATTGGTTTGTTAATGCCGGTGAATCTCCTAATACTACTTCCCGATTTATAAAAACCCCTCCTGGGTTCATTGATTTATAGATCTTTCTATATAAATTCGGCTTTGCCTTATCATTTAAATGGTGGGTAGCTAGGCCAGATACAATAAGATCGTACCCTCCCCCTATATCATCCCGACCAAAATCCCCTTTCTTCAAGGTTAGACGATTTTTGTATGTGTGTAAATTCTTTTCACATGCCACAAGCATATTTTCTGTCAAATCGAAGGCAACCACTCTCGCCTTTGGAAATTCCATTAAGATGAGATATGATAATATTCCAGTGCCGCACCCTAAATCTAGAACATTCATTTCTGTAGATTTGTCGAACGGAATAATGGATAATATCACATCGTTTTGCTCGTAGTATTTTGGAATAATCCGAGGGATCAGTTCATCATATTCAAATGCTTCTTTTTCGAAGTGTTTGCGCACTTTTTCTAAATTCATATTGCTCATTCCTCCTTTTTCAAACCCAACTATCAAGATCGATCACTTAAGATCAATTAAAATTCAAACTGAAAATGCAAGTATATAATTTTAACGCTTAATTATGTTACACTAATCTGTATATAACTATCATTACACCTACGATATAAAGTGTTGTAAAGATAATTTTGTTATTTTTCGCTACCCACTTCGGTAGAAAAATATCAAATCCAACGTCAGTCCGTTCGGTGTATCTCTCTCCCAGACTGGTAAGCGGACATCGCCATCTGTTAATAAGTAGAATGATTCCTTCCATTATGATTAAAGCAATTGCAAACCAAGTCAAGATATCTATCCTGTCTGTTATTGCCGAATACAGGATGTACAATATAATAAGAACAAAAAATGCCCAAATTACGGTATGAAGAACCTTGATCGTTAAGAGTCTGCAGCTAGGATTTTTAGATTTCCCCACTTAAAACACTCTTGAATATAGATAATTAATTCGTTCTTCCACCATCTGTCATACAATGTCACGAAGGTTTACGACGCCGGCAGAGAATATCATGCTAACCCCCTTATCCTATTACTTATCTACAATGTAATGATGTAGTATTTTCTGGACACTACCGGCAAATTTTTCAGCTGCACCCCAGTCAAATTTTAAAAAAGCTCCTTGTGAACTACCCGTGGAAATTGATCGTACGTCAGTAGCACCATAAATATTGTCAATAATCACAACCAAGGCTACCCGACTTTCAACTCTCATAAAGTATTTTTCGAATACCAATGTACCAATATAAACATTATTGCCTAGGTTATGAATCTCTTCATGAACTAAGTCCGCATTTTCATTTTCCTTGACCAAGTTCATTGCTTCTTCCGGAGTAATTCTTACTTTAAAATTGTATGTACTCATACCCTTTCATCCCCTTTAAGTGTCTCTATTTAATGCATTCCTTTTCCACCCCTATGACAAATCCCCTGTCAAGCAACTTGCTATGCCCCCCCGGGCTGTGTTGACTTAATTCCCGCTGTCTAAAGATCCAACACGATTAAGTGGCCAATATCGAATGAATACCTTACCAACGATGTTTTGATGGGATAATTCACCCCAGTAGTGACTGTCCTTACTGTTGTTCCGGTTATCTCCCAAGACGAAATACGAGCCCTAACAACCTTCAAACTAATACTTACCTATGACTATAAATTATTTGAGTAGCTTTATGAACATCTTCTTTCCTGACAAAAATTTCATAATTCTCTCCTATGTTTGAACTAATTGCCATCATAGAGCGCCCTACGCTGCTAGAAGAATTATTGGTTATCTTAATTTTTGTTTTTACCCCATTGTCAATAAGCCTCCCTCGTATGCGAGCATATTCATCAATATTGCTTGTGAGGTAAACCGTTTCCCAGCCAAATAATATACTAAGTATTCTCTTAATCATATAAATCCATCTCTTTCAATCTATTACGTCATGCCATATTATGAGTGCTCTTTGGTCAAAGAATTACTTTGGTTTTCTTCCTGCAGAACAGTATCCATTTTATAACGCTTAGATGATCAACGAAATATCCCATGAATAACCACAAATGGATACTACATCATATCCTCTAGGATAGTCTGTTGGAACGTTTTTAAACCCTCTGTTAGAAAAAGCCGCTCATTTCCTGAAGTTCAAATACTAATGTCATACTCCATTCTCTTAGCCGTTGTCCTTGCAATCTCTTCTCCAATGAGTTTTGTAATCAGAAAAAATGACATATTAATTCCGGCCGAGATCCCACCAGATGTTATTATTGAACCCTCATCAACATACTTAACCCCTCGTTGGACTACAACATCTGCGAATTCCTTCTCTAACCTATCAATATCTATCCAGTGAGTTGTGGCTCTCTTGCCGTCCAATAAACCCGCTTTAGCCAGCAAAAAAGCACCGGTGCATACAGATGTCATTATTGAGACCTTATTCATTTGATCTTTTATCCAACTGATAAGTATATTGTTATGAATTTCAATCTCTTCCGCACCATATCCACCTGGGATAATCAAAATATCGAAGTCTGGATTATCCGCAAAGCTATAATCAGGTAAAACCTGAAGTCCATAGCGAGTCTGGACTGTTTCTTTTGTTTGAGCAACTGTCTTAACATCAAATGGTTTAACGTTGGACCTTGGGTAAGTGGTAATAGATAATACCTCAAATGGTCCAGCAAAGTCCATTACCTCAACTTCGTTAAAAAGTAAAATTCCTATCTTCCACTGTTGATCCAATTTTTCCTCCTCCAAACAATACCTGACTAGACACTGATTCCATGTCTATGAAGTTTTTTCGTGAGGATAGCGAAGGCGATTTATATCTTCTCAGATTTTAGGAATACGCTATTTGTGCACGTTACTTTAAATTTATCCTAATTAATTTCCATTGTTCACCCCTAAGATCTGAAGAAACCTTTTCATCGCCAATAAATCATTATCGAGATCATCAGAATCGATCCAGACATTATACGCCAACTCATACCCTTTTATTGGTATTATTGCATAATATTCAGTCCATGTCCTTGGGTCTTTAGGCATATCTCGTTCTAATATGTATAATTTTCCATTTCCTAGACCTGATCTAATACCTTCAACACTTAGAATTGAACTATGATTCGGACGACCAGACCCAGATGCATCTCCGTAATACCCAAAAATCTCTAATGAACCAACTTGTTTACCTTGTTTAAATATTTGTCCCTGGTTTTTCATCGGAAAAGATATATTCCAACCTTCCGGCAAATCCCCTGTTAATTTGAATTCTACCTTATCATAATTAAACGCGGCTGTATGGGGAGCCATTTCCTCTATATATACTTTTGTCTCTGCCGGGCCACCATCATGCAAAATGCCATTAGGTTTAACAGTATCACTTGACCTTTGAAAGGTGGATACAGTTACATGAGGAGTTCCACATCCCGATAATACCGCTAATACTAGAACGCAACATATCAATATCAGACGCCTTGTCATCATCTTTTCACCTCAATTCAAAACAATTTAAGATACTTAGATACAACCCTTTGGAAAGTTTTACTATCCTCATGTTAATCTCATCTCTACAAATGTTAGCTATCTTTTCCAACATTCTACATATTTTGTCTTTATCCTTCCTAAGAGTAATATTAGACAAAAATCTTACCCAAGTAGGAACTTTATATAACGTCCTCTGGGTTTGCGACGCGTCCCAACCGCTTTCATAGTGTCGTGTAACCCTCTGTTGTACGGCGGTATAGCCCTAGATATAAACATGCACTGAACATTATCTGCTCAGTGCTTAATCAATTACAATATTTTCTTGATCTTAGCTAAGGAATAGGCAAGATACTCCATATCACATAGTTTATAAAAACATAAATCAATGCGTACATTGAAATAAATAGCAAGTTAATAATCAAATTAGCCAACCTGTATGGGGCAGTTAGCTTTATCGTTAAGATTAGGCTTATTAATGTGGGTATAAATGAAAATATCAAATAATCATTCATAATATCTACTACAGGATCTGATATTGATATTGGCCTGAAAAAATAAACCCAGAGAATAATTATGGCAGTGATCCAATTTATACATCCAACTGCAAGTGCTAAACAATTATAATCTATTTTCTTCATATCTATACCACCATATCCCTATTGCTGGATTCTTCTACCCATATTACCTATATTACTAAATCCTCAATTAATGAGTATTCTTGCTGCATCCGGCGACAGCAATCAACTATTTGTACAAACCATGAAACATCGAAGAATGGAATCCTTCGACATGGTAGTACGTCGGAGCACTGCGCACGACGTAACTGCCCCCTTCACTCTATTTCATATACACGTTTCACAAAACGTTAAGGTATTCTCACGCGTCTCAACCAATTCCAGCATCCTCTCTAAGTGACGGGAATACAGTGTTGTAAAGTAACGCTTCCACAGATCAATACATTCAAGTACTTAATATTGCGAGCTTGTATAATGAAATGAATCTTCCTTTGATATTTGAAGGAACCTTCTCAATAAATTGAGCACCTACTTTATCGTAAAACCCTATTGCATTTGGATCTGAAAGAATATGTAAGCAAACAATATTCTTTCTTCTACACAATTCCTTAGCGAATGATACAAGTTCAGAACCCACTCTTTTCCCGATAAAATCCGGATGAACAAAAATATGATCCAACCAAAAACCTTTTCTTATCAATAATTCTTCTACCTGAAAATCCTTTTTAACTTCGGCTATCGAAATAAATCCGACTATCTCCCTATCAACCTTTGCGACATAAACTTCATTCTTATTTATGTAATCTAGAGTGATTGTCAATTCATCCTTCCACACTTCGAAATACTCTTTGGGATATTTCCAATATCGTTTAGCTGCAAATGCAATTGATGTCAGCATATTGCTTTCTACACCTACAGCACGCCTAATCATAATATTCACTTGCCACACCTCTACTCATTTCTATTTGAAAGTTACAGAGTTCGGCAATCGGTATATTGAGTCCTCCGTCATTGGGGGATACCAACAACGGTTGCCGGAAGGGTTCCATGATAATCTTGAGCTGCAAACTGCTTCCCGAATTTGCTGTCCATCTTCCATTCGCCCTTAAGACAAATGATTAATCCAACATTCACAGCAGTCAGGCTTCCCACGACAGTTACGAGGTCAGCATACCCATTGGATTTTATTTTGATGACACTGAAACCATTATCTTCATTTTCGAAGGTAATTCTCTCGACAACTCCGCTTATGTATTCCATTTTGAGACCTGCCAATCATAAATCTATAGCAGCGCTTCGCCACATTGCAATACGCCTATCCGCTCTAAGATCGGTTCCTCCGGCCAAAATCCATTCTGTAGTTCTCCCATTATAGAAGGAATTTTTAATTGAATTAGTGAAATATAATTTTACAAGTGGTAGAGGATGGAGAAACGTAGTGGAGAGGGAGATATATGAGAATACTTAAAATTAGTAAAGTAACTACATTTATGGTCGGTATCTTGATGACGGCTATTTTATTGGGTGGTTGTAGCAACAAAGTACAATCAATCCAACCAAACCAGGAAAGCGATTTCACTTACATTGCAATAGCTGGCGAAGCCCAAATTAAGAAGTATATTGGGGCTGGAGGAGTTGTTACAATACCAAGCACATTTGGTGGAACATATCCTGTAACAAGTATCGGCATAGATGCTTTTAAAGATTGCAGAGACTTAACTAGTAT
This sequence comes from Desulfosporosinus sp. OT, assembly GCF_000224515.1. Lineage (GTDB taxonomy): Bacteria > Bacillota > Desulfitobacteriia > Desulfitobacteriales > Desulfitobacteriaceae > Desulfosporosinus. The sequence goes on from NZ_AGAF01000120.1 coordinate 7,127, forward strand.
TAGTCTTCCGCAAGAATTGATAAGTATTGGCGACGAGGCTTTTTCCGGTTGCTGGCATTTAACTACTATTAGAATTCCGCAAGGAGTAACAAGTATCGGTAGAAGTGCTTTTAAAGAATGCACATGCTTAACTACTATTACGATTCCACTAGGAGTAACAAGTATCGGCATGGGGGCTTTTTACGATTGCAAAAGCTTAAATACTATTAGATTTAACTCGGCAACAACAACAATACCTAATGCTTGGGATACAATTCCAGCAACAACAACCATTATAGGCAATGACCCATCTACAGCAAAAACATACTCTACAAAATATAAAAATGATTTCGAAGTAATAGCGTTGCATTAAAATAATTCGTCCTTGTCGAAGTTATATGGATAATTCCAAACCCGACAAGTAGTTCGTTCTCTAGGATTGTCAAGGAACCTGAACAATACATCAAATTTGATTTCTTCAAGGCAGCCTCAGCTACACATACAAATTCACGAAAGAGTGGGGCCTAATAACTTATTTACATTTGCTGTGGTCACTTCAGCCACTTCACTTTTGGTTACTTTTTTTAGCAACGCTACTGCCTCACATACATCCACTACCTGCGCAGGCTCATTGGAGTCTGTTTCCAGCACTATCTCATTAAGAGTTAAGGTTTCCAGTACCGGGTTAATTGCAGGAAAGTTACGTTTATTTATAGAAATCAGAAACCCCTTCTGTCGATACTCTCGGGCTTCATCGACAGTACCGCTAAAACCATGAACAATGCCCCGTAGTGTCCGATCTTTATAATTGTCAAATACCTCTAAAATTTCCCTAGTGGAACCACGGTCATGCAAGACAAGAAATATATTACTATTTACGGCCAAACGTACCTGAGCACGAAAAGCTTTTATTTGTACTTCTAAGGGAAGTGGTTGCAATTCAGTTCGGAAATCATCGGCCATCCGGCGAACCAAATCAATTCCGGTTTCACTGATTGCAGTCACTTTACCCTTTTGAATCAAATCGGCCATATCTTTTTCCGTTTTCGGTGAAAAAAGATTGACACGCCAAGGATGCATACCAATACAAGCCTTTACCTGGCTGTACTTTTCGGCCAGTAAAACATTTATACGCGAACTAGTTATATCAGTGGCGGCTGCGAGTACAATACTAACATTGGCACTTTGCGCCCTTAATAAAGAAGGAGCCGGGTACTTATCCAAATGCACATGCACGTCTGCTAACATGATGGTCCCTCCACTCACAGAGTAGCGTATTCCAACCTTACCTCCTGACACACACTCCACCAACATTCATTTAAAGCCGCTGGATGTGCCTTATATATAATTTGAGATTTTACACATAATATATTAAGCAATGCTAAAGGAGATGACTATTCTCAATGAAAATAGTCAGATTTATTGTCGAATTAAAAGAACCCTTGAAACGTAGGTCAGCGCTAGGTAAGCAAAGAGACAACCTTTGTGATTAAGCTTGTCTCTTTGCTTGTTTTGCCTACAATTAGAGTCTAATAATGATTATGGCAAGAACACCAGGACAGGTGCACTAAAGCGCTATTCAGATCTGCGTTGTTTTGTGAAATTAAATTTCCAGTTAGTGAATTACATTGCGTCCAATATATTCTCGCTCGGCACCACTTCAGCGAACCAGTCAGGATGATAGGAATAAATATAGGCCAATTGTTGCCTAATTTGTTCGGCAGATAAAACAAGGTTATCAAAAGTGCTGTGGGCATCACCAACCAGAACAACCTGGTACCCCAGAGAAAATGCCCTTCTGCAAGTAGTATCCACGCAAAATTCGGTCTGGAAACCAGTCACTATTAATTTTTTGATGCCCTTTTGTTTTAAAACCTCATCTAGGTTGGTTCCCAAAAAAGAATCCGGGGTAGTTTTACATATAACTAGATCATTCTCAGTAGGGGCAATTGCCTGGTGAATTGCACCTAACAGGGTTCCATCGATCTGAACGCCCAATTTATCTCCCACCAGATGCTGTATATATATGACTGGAACATCAGAAACTCTAGCCTTGGAGATTAGAGCCTTGATCTTGCTCACCACTTCCTCTCCAATATAAATGGGGCGCGTTTCATGAAAAAAGAAATTTTGCACATCAATTACCAAAAGCGCTGTATTAGCACTCACTAGCCTTACCCCCTTTAGGTCTGATACCATTTATAGGCTGTTTATATTATTTCTGTATATGGACAATTATTCCTGCAATTACCCTTCCCATCATTCTAATAAATATTTAACATCTTCTTCGTGTTGTTAATAAAAGCCCGCGTAACTTGATAATGTTCGGTATATTCATAATTATAGCCATTCCTTTCGCTGCGACCTCATGTTCCAACACCTTTCCCCCGTCTAACACATCCGCTTTCAGCGTCTTCCTGATAAGGTAGATAAACTTCCTATCGGCTATGTCATGTTCGAGAAATCGAATCGTCCACTCATGGTCGAAGGTGTCGCTAAACATACTTCTCAGATTTTACAAACCCTCTTTTAGGTGAAGGCCGACAAATTAATCCAACCTTTATCTTTATAAGCCTAACCTATCCGTAAAAAAATTAACTTCTTTGCTGAAATAAGTTAATTGCTTGCAAGATAACACCAAAGAGAATAAAAACCTTCAAAATATTAAAACCCAGAATTACTATTGAACCAAAATATGATACTAAGGTATTTGAGTCTTCAGATTTGTCAACTTCTCGAGACAACAGAATTGTAGCTAGATGTAATACTATGCCAATAAACAAAAGCCAGATGATTGTTACAATCCCCACATCATATCCCTTCCTTCGATAAACGTTCAATTCAAGAAATCTCGCTACTAGTTAAATATATTTTCGAGAAGACAACCCCTTTCAGCCCAATCTATCCATTATTCCCTTTCTTCTAGTGACGATTTCCAGTCCTGCACGTTCCGCGTATTCCCAAATTCTGGTCACTACCTTCAGATCTCTCTTATTTTGGGAATTGTTGTTGTTTTATTTGTCCCAATATTCAGAAATAATCACGGACATGAGTCCTTTAAACGTTCCCCTAAACTGTATTAATGCACTGAATAATATTCTGAGTAGCATTCTTTTACGACGAACTAACTTTTTAGGAGATTATAAGTTTCATTATTAAAAGAAAAACAATAGTAGATATATCTAAAATGATCGTTTGGGAAATAATCCTGCGATCTTTAATTTTCACGTATGTCAAATAATTCAGCGTAGTTACGCAAAGACAAAGTGCAATCAATAATAAAGGAAAAATGAAAATAGATAGTTTATTATGAGGTGATAAATCGTGAATATAGCCAGAGACCAAAATCACTATAAGCAATCCTATATCAAACATTCTTTTTTTAAAACTATCTTCCTGGTTCCCGTTTAGGTATGGGTAATATTCCCCTTTATTAAACATATAGATTTCACGGATTATCATGAAAACAATTACAATACATAAAATTGTTACATAAAGATAATTAGGCAAATTATCACTCCTGTCACTACACATTTTCTACAAATGAGCAGTAATTAGAACTTCAACAACAATTCCTTCCAAATCCGGGCAAGGAAGCCTGTTTCCTGCATGGTAATAATTGATCTCCTGCCTCTGCTAACACGCAGGGTATCCCGAATAAGAATAATTTGCTTGACGAATCTGAACGTTCATTACGTGCGGCAAATGTTTTCATTCGCCTGATCCTTAATTAACTCCTAGTAATTGTTTCCATTTCTTATTCCACTCTTTGTCCATTCTATTAAGACGGTCTTTTTGCAAATTCTCTTTCATAATCCACCGAATGTCTTTGTCTTCATTCATTTTAATCGATCAATTTGTTATCTCATCAATTAGCTCTTCATGTTTGAACTAAAGTCACCAAGACAATCTCGGGTCTATTGTAAAACCTTATTGGCAACACGCTTTCTCCTAAACCACCATTTATAATCATATTCGTAGAACCGGAAGTAAATTGGCCGTAATCAAGCTCAGGGAAAAGAGTTTAGCTCCCAAAATCAAACCTCCCTCAAATTCCACTTCGATAGCATAATGACAAATAACGTCCCGATAGTTTGCGATGTCAGGTTACTACCCATAATGTATTCTCCGAAGTTGCAAACCCTCTGTAGGCGGCGGGCCCTACTCTTCGAAGAGTTTCCGTAAATAACGACCTCTATTTTCCAGAAAACCTTTGGTAATCCGATAATGTGAGGTATCTTCATACGTTGTTTGAGAAACCGGTGAAGTATCGAAATCGAGAATTTGTGCATCTGGGTAAGCCAAAATAATTGGAGAATGTGTTGCAATAATAAACTGGGATTGACTGTCTTGTTCTAAATCCTTTATGATTCTCAACAAGGTGAGTTGACGAGTTGGAGAAAGAGCTGCCTCCGGTTCATCTAATAGATAGATTCCTTGTTTTCCAAATCTATTGGCGAATACGGACAAAAATGATTCTCCATGTGACTGTTTGTGTAGGGATTTTCCGCCGTAAGGCTTATAAGCTTCTGGTCCAAGACTATCAATATGAGATGCAAAGTTATAGAGGCTTTCCGCCCTCAGAAAAAAACCATTTGTAATTTTCGGAGCCCAAGAAAGCCTTATAAAATCACCTAACGCTGATTCAGCGGAGTGGACTTCATAAAAGTTATTCCTTCCTCCACCAGCCGTGTTGAAATCACATTTATAGGCAATAGCTTCAAGGAACGTCGATTTTCCTGAGCCATTCTCTCCAACGAAAAATGTCACATTGTTGTTAAACTCGATCGTATCCAATCCCTTAAACGCTGCTATTGAGAACGGATAGACATTGTGTCTTGAATCCTTTCATTTAGAAAACTCACTCTTCGCAAAAACATTCTCAGTCTCTCCCATCTTTGCTTGCAAGGGTCTGTCGTCTAACCTTCCGCGTATTCCCGAAGTCTGGTTATTACATTCATATATTCTCCGATGTTGCAAACCCTCGGTTATGCGACGCCGGCAGATGCTTACTAAATTGCCTCATAAATTTGAGTTTTAGTCTTGAGTATCATAGTTCTTTAGAGATTTCTTACGTCCGAGAAAATAACCAATACAAGTTATTATTAATGGTAGAAACATACATACTATAAATAATTGAATTGTCATAAATTCAAAAAACATAAACCCGTTCACAGGAGCCATAAATGCAAAAGTTACCAGAATCAATGGATTAGGACCCAGATTCATTGCAACTAATGAAATTCCTAATCCTATTGCCCAAAATACAATTGCAAAGATAAAAAAACTTGTTTTTCCTTCACGCCCTCTAAAAATGCCAAATAATAACCATAATGTTAAAAAGAGCAAGGATAAAATTAGGTTGAAAACTGTTGGAGATGGACCATCTGCTAATCCTCTACTATTAATAAAAAAGTATAGTATGATGCTCAGAACCGCAAAAATAATATTTACTATTATAATAGACACCACCTTACTTAATATATCTACCTAGTACTGACCCAGGTGTCGCATAACGTCCCGAGGGCGACGCGTCCCAACCACATTCATCTTTGCAAAGTGTCGTTAAACCCTCTGTTATTCGATGCCGGCAGATATATACTTTCACAAACATTATTAATAACTTCTATGAAATTAGAGTCAATAAGTCGTTACGGATCATCATCGAAGTAACGCTCGAGGCAAGCGGCCAGATAAACACTCTTTTATATTACCGGAACCCATGATGAAGTTTTCCTAACAAAATAGCCTCAAACAAGTTGCTTTTTTTCGTTCCGCCGACTTTCATATAACGTTCCGGGTCATTCTCGAAGTTTGGTTATTACATTCATATCCTCTCAGATTTTGGAATACGCTGTTAGCCGAAGTACACCGACCCTTTATTCAGAGTCCGCCATGGACGGCGGACCCTCAAACTACCTCTGCTAATGCCACTATCTACGGTCCCGCATGGTCTGTCGTCTAACGTTCCGAGAGTTTACGACTTCGGGTTACTACCTTCATATTCTCTCTGATGTTGCAAACCCTCGGTTATCCGATGCCGCGGCAAAGCAAACCTAGAGTTCAAGCTATATGTTTTTCTGAGTATTGGTTTCGAAGTATTTGAAGAGAATGATTAATAACTCACATACCATTTTCCATATTATTGAGAGAATAATAAAAGTAACAACTCCACCAATCACTCCCAAAGGTACGTTATTTACATCTTGGAAAGTAGACATAAGCTGTCCATTAAAAGAAGTTTGTATTTCTGTGGAATAAGTGTTGGTTAAGTAAATGAAATTACCCATATAAAAGGATGGAACAATTAATGGTAACAATCCGAAATAGAAAAGAATGGTAATCGCTCGAAATGATGTTATTTTCCCGAAGATAAAGACGTACATCACGAGATATATCCCCTTTTCAATTTATTTAATATTTAAGCAATATACCTTTATCAGGTAGTAAATATATTTTATGAAAGTTTTTTATCACCTGTAACTTTGCCTAATATCTTTGGTTGTTACAAAATCTCTTTCAATTGTAAACATTATACATACCTCTTCTTATTTTTTACTTTGTAACAAGCAGATGTGCTAAAGCAGAAGCTACGAACCCTTTCCTGCAAATTAGCACCATGGAAGGCGCGTGCGTTTGTGTCCGATTTCACCTAACGTTTAGGAGTTTGCGACGCGTCATACTACATTCATCTTTTCTAAGTGTCGCAAACTCTGTGTTAGACGATGGATAACGCCCCGTGATTCAGAAGCCGCCACGGACGGCGGCTCCTTGAATTCTTCGCCAAGAATACTATAACAGTCGATGAATAACTAGTTGCTCTAATTAAAGTGACATTACAAAACCTGTTTTTCTTCCTCTTTCAAATCCTGCCTTCATAAAACTTTAATGTTTTTTCCTCTTTCGAACTTGTCAAAAGCATTACCTTATAACAATTGTTTTCATTTGCTATCTCAATCGCTTTATTCAATACTTTTGTTCCAAGTCCTTTCCGCCTATAATCAGGGTGCGTCACAACATTCTCAATCAACCCGTATGGATGCAAGTTCCTAGTCAAATTCTTAATTATTGCCAATGTGCATGTAGAAACCACCTTACCATCATACTCAGCAACAATATAGGAAATATTCGAATCATTACATATATCAGTCCAAAGTCCTTCTAATTCATTATTCCCATTGACTTCCGGGTCATCATCGTGAAGATGTTTGTATAGACTCAATAATTCATATAGCTCATCTTTTCGAATCAGCCTTATATTTTCACTCATTTGATAGCCCCTCTCGGAATAATCCAAAGCTAAAATATCCACAAAGAACCCTGCTTAATGCCAACGCTAGTCCTATTAATAAAAAAATCCGGCAAACAGCATGTATTATTTTCGAACTCAATTCAAAAGCACATCCCTTCAATGACGATTCCAAAAAGGTTTCAACGTTTAGTCATAGTAGATTAGATTGTGGTGGTTTCGGATAACGTACAGGATATCTTCCTTTAAACAGCCAAATTCGTTAAAGATAAACTTCGTTCTCGTAAGTTAAATACCTTCTAGTGACTGCAATTAATTAACTCTATTTACTGGATTTTCTTATTCGCTGTCAAAATCGGTAGTCAGAGCAAACTTTAAGGAACCCTAGCTTCAAATCGCCTCTGGGTATTTAGAGACGAGACCAACGTCAGACTAACGCAATCGCTATGATGCCAATCGAAATCTGATGATAAAGAGACAGAAAAAGAGCTCATCCTAGGACGAGCTCTTTTTTCTGTCTCTATAATCCTGTAGGACGTTCTAGCAGCGCCACTAGTAAATCAACGGCTGCTTCAACATCATATTTATCAATCATTTCGGATGGGCTATGAACATATCGCGTAGGAATCGAGAGAACGCCTGAGGGCACCCCTCCTCTGGCCAAATGAATAGCTCCTGAATCCGTTCCCCCATACTCTAAAACCTCCCACTGGAAAGGAATGTTTAGTTCTGTGGCTATATCAGCCATCCAACGTTTAATTTGAGGAGAGGTAATCATAGAACGGTCGAGTACCTTTATCCCTACACCGCTTCCTAGTTCTACGGACATTGGATGCGCTTTAGGGGTATCCCCGGTTGCTGTCACATCGACAGCGATTGCCAAATCAGGTTCGAGAGCATAGGCAGCCGTTCGGGCACCGCGGGTCCCGATTTCTTCTTGTACGGTAAAGACAAACGCCAACTCATGTGTGGACTGGGTTCGTTTAAGAGCTTCAATCGCCACAAAACAACCTATTCGATCATCAAGGGCCTTGGATATAATCCTAGATCCTGATTCTATAAAATCCCCCACAAAAACCCCAGTTTCCCCTATACGGACAAACTGCTCGGCCTCTTCCCGAGTCGATGCACCAATATCGAGATAGAGTTTATCAAGTTTAAAATCACTGGGCTTATCTAATTTTTCCACCCCAATCGTTCCGATTCTACCCTTGCTAAACTTTACTCTTTGCCCAATAAGGTTGGGAATACGCACTCCGCCAAGAGGGGCGAAACGCAAGAACCCTTCTTTATCAATATGGGTTACCATCAAGCCAATTTCGTCCATATGAGCAGCTATCATGATTTTCTTACCAGTTCCATGGCGCCGGACTATGAGATTCCCCAAGGTATCTATTGTCTGTTCATCACAGTAAGAACTCAGTTGTCCAGCTATAAATTCCGCGACTCGCTCTTCAGAACCGGACGGGCCCGATATTTGGGTTAAATATCCAAGCATTGCATAGTTCAGATCCATTACAAATTAACCTCCTATCATAAAGCTAGCTAAAGCATACGAGGAAAGTCCTTTAAAAGTTCATCCACGAGCTTAAGACATGCTGTAAAATCGTATTCTGAGATAATCGAGGCAAAAGAATGGATATAACGACACGGTACATTTAAAACAATTGTCGGGATTCCAGCTTTGCTCACATGTATTGGACCAGCGTCATTTCCGCCGCTGGTTCCGCGTCGAAACTGGAGGGGAATTCCTTTTTGACGAGCTAAGTCCGTCACCCAATGGATAAGTTTTGGACTGTAGAGGGTTGTTCTATCCAGCAGCGAACAAGCAGGTCCTTTGCCTAACTCCGTAACCCAGCCCTCTTCTTTACACTCTGACACGTCTGCAGCGACAGTTCCCTCGATGACAATGGCAAAATCCGGAGCAAGATGATAAGCAGCGACCTTGGCACCCCGAAGACCTACCTCCTCTTGTACTGTAAAAGCGGCTACTAAGGGATAATCATAGTCTCGCTTAAGAAGCTCTACTAAGATGGCACAACCAACCCGATCATCAAATGCCTTTCCTTTGTAAAGCCCCTCTCCGAAAGGCTCACATTTCGTCATGAAATAAGCATAATCGCCGAGTTTCACCTTACTGGAGGCATCTTCTTTAGATTTAGCTCCGATATCAATATATAATTGGTCAAAGGACAAAGCCCTCTGGCGTTCTGAACGTTTTTGTAAATGGATGGCTTTGGCCCCGATTACTCCGACTAGGGATTGGTTAATTTGTACTGGTTTAGAGACGAGGATTCGGGCATCAATTCCACCGACTGGTCGGAACTTGAGAAAACCGTCGTTAGTAATCTCCATGATCATCAACGCCACTTCATCCATATGAGCTGTAAGCACAACTTTAGGGCCCGTTAGATGCCCTTTTTTGGTCGCAATCAAATTTCCCATTTTATCAACGCTTATCGTGTCGACATAGGGTTCAATTTGTTGGCGCAAAAAATCACGCACGAGGGCTTCAGCCCCTGAGGTACCGTTTAATTCGCTCAGGCTCTTTAATAACATAAAAATCCCTCCAAATCATCCGGTAAAGAGGCAATAAAATGAGCAAGTAGTTTTCCAGAATTAAGTACGTCTTGCATATCGAGCGTTTCCACAGAGGTATGCATATAGCGCAAGGGAATTGAGACCAGCCCCGTAGGAATACCTGCTCTAGTTACTTGAATAACCCAAGCATCCGTTCCAGAATGTCCTGGGATTGGTTCGATTTGTATGGGTAGACGGTGCTCTTGCGCAGTTTCTGTGAGCTGACGATAGATGGCGGGGTGAATGTTAGGACCGAGAGCCACTGCCGGCCCCTTTCCCAATTCAATCGTAACTTGACCCTTAGTATCTGGCGTACTCGCGTGGGTAACATCAATAGCCACGGCTAAATCCGGATTAAGCGTATAAGCACTGGTAAGCGCTCCCCGAATCCCCTCTTCTTCTTGAGTCGTAGCCACGGCAATGACATCGTGAAGATGCTGTAGGCGGGAGAGCTCTTCTAGGCAAACCATCATCACCACGACCCCGGCGCGGTCATCCAACGATTTTCCTGCCATCACGTTATTTAGCAATGGGTATGTCTCTCTCTTTAGCGTAATAGTATCCCCCACTTGAATAAGCTCCTTGATTTTAGCGAGAGAAAGCCCTACATCAATGGTCATGTCCTCCATCTTAACGGCTTGATCATAATCCTCATTTGCTAAAAGGTGGGGAGGCACGGAGCCAATAATCCCGGGAATCACCTGGCGTCCATGAATAAGCACTTCTTGAGACAAGAGAGTTCGCTGGTCTATTCCTCCAATGGAGGTGAAACGTAGAAAACCTCGCGGATCGATTCCTTTCACGATAAGACCGATTTCATCCATATGAGCCGCTAACATGATTTTTTTGTGGCTTTTGCTGTTGCCCTTTTTCAAAGCATATACATTGCCAAATGTATCGCAGCGCACCTCATCAGTTAATTTCTTGAATCGTTCCATAACTAAAGAAGCGATAGCAATTTCATAGCCGGATACCCCTGAGCTAATCGATAAAAGACTAAGGAATTCTCTCGCACCCTGCCTTTGCGCGTTAAGCAAACGATCACCTTCTCTCAGAAAAACTGTTTCAATTTCATAATTTTTATATATTACTTCGCCTTGCCATTCAGAATACCTTCTATACATATCTCCCTGTTCAATCTTCGGTTATAGGTCCTCCAAAAAGACCAAAAAATAGAGGCCACTCATTGAGTGACCTTTAAATCTAATTTGAATCCCGCAAAGTTCCTCCAGAATTAATGGATGCACGACTCGAGATTAATCTTAAACCAAACTTTCCGAACTGTCATTAACCGGAGTAAAATAGGTTAGAGCTAATATACCCTACAACTAAGCAACCGAACAAGAAATCGTTCCGAAAAACCGAATTGGTAATGGTAATTGCTTTTAACTAAACTAAGAACTTAAACCAGTCAAAAACAACTTAAGGTAAGGAAACTAATCTGGACAAATCCTCCACTAGTTCCGTCGACAAAAACCAACTGGGGTCAATCTGAAAACAGCCCATTCAAATCTGAACTCAATTTCCCAGCTTATTAAAATAGACTACCGATAAGGAAGACTTAACTCAGACTGACTGGGAGGAACTCTGCGGGAAAGCTTTCTTTTCTAATGACAAAAACCACCCTTCTAGGTGGCTTCAATTCTCAAAATCCAGCATTTGCTAAATTAACTCAACGGATTGCAATGCCTAAATCTTCGAAGAATCGAAATTTCACCTAGCACGCGACCACTAAATTAGTACAATAGACTGAATTACTGATAACTAAGTTGATTATAGTCTTATTATATCAAAATTGGGTACCTTGTCAAGGTCTAAATTCTGCTAATTCAAAAAGTAAGGGCCACTCATTGAGTGGCCCTTAAAACTTAATTTAAATCCCGCAAAGTTCCTCCAGAATTAATGGATACACGGCTCGAGATTAATCTAACTTTACTCTTTACTAAATCATTATTAACCGGAATAACATAGGTTTTTGTAACGAACACACCTTACAACTAAGCCAAATTACTAGATAAAGAATGATCTTAAAAACCAAACTCGTAAGGATTAAATACTTTGACCTAAACTAAAGCAAACCAGTCAAAAACTAAGTTTAAGGTAAGGAAACTAATCTGGACAAATCCTCCACTATTTCATCTGTTAACTTTAAGGTCTAACTGGGGTCAATCTGACAACAGCCCTTTAATAATCGGGAAACGTTAAAGTTGCAATCACCTGAATTCTGAACTTAATTTCCTTGATTTACAGACTACCGGAAAGGAACGCTTAACTCAGACAGACTGACTGGAGGAGAAACTTTGCGGGAAACTTTTCTTTTAAACAACAAAAACCACCCTTCTAGGTGGCTCCAACTCTCCGAAATCCAGCATTGGCTTAACTGATTGCAATGCTGAAACCTTCGATGAATCGAAACTTTACCTAGCACGCTACCACAAGTTAATAAATAGACTGAATCTTTTTTTGGTTCAAGTATCTTGATTGATTATGTCTACATTATAGCTGAATTCTGGGTTTTGTCAAGTGAAAGTTGAGGTAATTCTACCCCAACTTTCAACTTAAACTTGCGGCAAACACAGTTTCCTTGTTCGTGAACGACATCTCACCTAAGAGGTAGCGAACTCTTAGTGAACGTTGGTAAAAAGCAAATTACAACATTGAAGCTAATTCACAATGGGAAAGGTGTTTCCGCCGTGAGGCATTAAATAAACGGAATCCGGTTGGTGCCCAAGGATTTGCGAGGCTAACTGCAAAGCTTCGTCAGCAGAATGGGCTGGGATCATCTTCACCCGTTTAACCACGTCTTCAGGTAGCGAACTGATCAAAATGACTGGTGTCTTTCGACAGATGCTGGCCGTTCTTAAACTTACAAACCCTGGCATAGTAAAGTCGGCATGAAGCTGTGCATTCATGTTTTCGACCTCACCGTGCTTAAAGAACTCCTCAAATGGTCGAGAACCAATCCCATCTGAGCATTCACTCACTAGGATAATGACTCCACCTTCCCGAACCGCATAAGTAGAATTATCCAAGGCTTTGATCGCTTGGTAAAGTTGAATATCCTTAGGATACCCCCCACTTGAAACAATGACTAACTCTGCTTTTTCATCTATTTCAATACCAAAGATTTCTTCAGTAACTCTGCAGCCCGCTAAATGTGCTTGCTCCAACTCACCAGCTGCAATATAGACAAATTCCTTTTTCTCGTTGACTACCACGTTTAGAATGAAATCCACCCCAACTCTCAGGGCTATTTCTAACATGTCCTCGGCAACCGGATTGCCGTCCATTTTTCCGGTCTCGATGTTTGGATTAATTCCCGAGGGACCAGCATCTTTAAGTGCCAAAGCATGATTTTTCTGGATCATTCCGTAGCCACAAACTCCGGGAGCAATTGACTTGCGACCACCACCGAATCCTGCGAGCAGATGATAGGCAATGCCTCCGGTCAGAATTACTTTATCCGCTTCCCATACGCGACGATTGACAAGAATAGGTGTTCCCTGTGATGATTTGCCCAAATCCACCAAATCATCCGCCTTGCACTCATGATCGTAAATAGGAACCCTTGCTAAAACCTTTGTACCACAAATTGCCGTGTGTTCTTCTAACGTTTGTACACGGTGATCCCCCGTTGCTGTGACAATAGAGATATCCTTATCTGGTACCCCAGCCTCATTCAAGACGTCCAGCAAAACCGGCAAGAGAACATCCGTTCTTATCCAAAGCCGGGTAACATCACTAACGACAATAACCACTTGGTCCCCTGCTTTGACCACCTTTGCCAATGGAGCCGTTCCAAGAGGATGAGCCACTGCTTGGCGAATCGCCTGTTCAATATCCGGAATTGGCTGGCTGGCCTTCGCCTCAATCTCCTGAACTTTCACAGAGGCCGGAAGCTCAAAAGACAGCATTTCTTTACCATAAGCAAGTTCAAAACGAGTCATGCTTTACACTCCCTCATTTTTCTTAGGTTATCTAAATCCACTTCAAAAGCAATATCTGGTCATGATGCAGAATTAACTATTGTTCTTTGCAGTGTATGCCATTTCTAAAAGTTGGGCTGTATGGATCACCTTCACCGGGACGTTCTGACGATGCAGACCGTCCGCGATGTGCATTCGACAGGCAGAGCACCCAGTAACCAACACCTCTGCACCTGTTTGCTTAATATCATTAACTTTATGGTCATTGATTTGGGTCGAAAGTTCATAATGAGCTAAACTGAAAGAACCTCCACTTCCACAACAGGTATCTGATTTTTGCATTTCATTAAAAATCACTCCCGAAATACTTTTAATGATCTGCCTAGGTTGCTCTTTTACCTTTAATCCTCTGACGAGATGACAAGGATCATGGTAGGTCACTTTCATTGGCAAATGACCTATTCTGTCCGCAAATCCCTCCAAGGAGACCACCAGTTCTGTGAAATCTTTAACTAAGACTCCTAACTTCTTGGCCTTTTCAGCATAAATTGGGTCATCTTCGAGTAACTCAGCATACTCTTCCTTAAGCGCCAAGCCACAGGTCCCACAGGCCACGACGATCAAATCAACCTCCTCTTTCCAGAAAACATCGATGTTCGCTTTGGCCATCTCTTTAGCAGATTCATAATCTCCGTTAATCCGAACAGGGGTACCGCAACAGTTTTGGAGAGAGGGAATAACGACCTCAACTCCATTGTGTTTAAGTACATTGATGACTGCGTTACCGGTATCTGTATAAATATAGTTAATCATACATCCCGTAAAAAAGGCAACCCGCAGTTTAGCACCTGAAACTTTAATTACTTGAGGATATCCCGACCTGAACGATTTGGGTGCCAGTGGCGAAAGAAGTCTTCTTTTGTCCAGTCCCAGCGACATTCTTGGCAACATTCCTTGACCTTGAGGCCCTTTGCGGAAGACCAATCCTTGGAATACACTGCCCGCCTTCATTCCTGTGTTGAAAACCCAACGGTTTTTTAAAACCAAACGAAAGATCAGTTTCTTAAGCAGAGAGAGTCCTTTCTGCTCTGCGATTTCTTTACGAGCCGCCTCCACTAGTTTGTCCACTTTCACACCACTGGGACAGTTAACAACGCAGGCTTTACACATCAAGCACAACGACATTTTGTCGCTAAAACCTTCAGTAAGATCTAATTCTTTTGTGATCACTCCGCTTATTAGCTTAACTCTTCCTCGCGCTACCGTGGATTCAGCCTGAAGCTCTTTAAATACCGGACAGACATTTTGGCAGGCACCACAACGAATACAGCGAATGACTTCTTTTTCCCAAGACTCAAATGAACGTTCCATCCCATCACGCTCCAAACATTACGCCGGGGTTTAAGATATTGTTAGGATCAAGCGCTTGTTTAATCCGGTGTTGTACTTCAAGTCCAACCTCCCCGGTCTGTCGTGTAATGAACTTGGATTTTGCCCGACCGATTCCATGTTCACCACTTAAGGATCCGCCCATTTCCACGGTCGCTACAAAGATTTCGTCGATGGCCTTTTCTACCCGCGCCGCCTCCTCCAGGTCCGTGGCATCAGTAAGGATCGTAGCGTGCAAGTTCCCGTCCCCGGCATGTCCGAGGATGGCAATGATAATATTATACTTAGCTGCAATTTCTTGAATCCGTCTTACAGCAACAGGAATACTGCTTCGAGGAACAGTCGCATCTTCACCGATAATGGTTGGTTTCACTCTAGATACTGCAGCAAAGGCTGAACGGCGCGCACGCCATAATTCGTTGGCTTCTTCTTTCGTCTTGGCAATCCGGATCTGTACTGCCCCTAGCCGTCTACAAGTTTGCTCTATCTTCCCAATCTGCTTAGCTAAAATTTCCGAATCCCCATCAACCTCTATCAAAAGAACTGCACCGGCGTCTGTTGGCAGCCCAACTTTAGCATACTCCTCGATGTTTTTAATATAAATATTATCTAACAACTCAAGCGAGCAGGGAACCAATCCGCCAGCAATGATTTCAGAAACGGTCTCACAGGCTTGGTCGATCTCAGAGAAAACTGCCATCATGGTGCTCTTACCTTCGGGTAAAGGGATAAGTTTGACAATGATTTTAGTTATGACACACAAAGTTCCTTCTGAACCCGTAAAGAGGTTTGTCATGTCATAACCCGTTACGTTCTTGATTGTTCTTCCACCGGTATTAATAACCTCTCCGGTCGGTAGCACGACTTCAAGCCCGATTACATAATCCCGAGTCACTCCGTATTTAACGCCACGCGGTCCTCCTGCACATTCCGCCACGTTCCCACCCATGGTGGAAAAAGCTTGGCTAGCAGGATCTGGTGGATAAAACAAGCCTACACTCTCAACTTCACTTTGCAATTGGCCCGTGATGACCCCTGTTTCTACAACGGCAATCAAATTTTTCCGGTCAATCTCCAGTATTTTGTTCATTCTCTTCAAAACCAAAACAATGCAGTCCCCAATAGAAATCGTCCCTCCACTGACATTTGACCCTGCTCCTCGCGGAACGACTGGGATTTTTTCGAGATTTGCAAGCTTTAGAATTCGGGAAACTTCTTCGGTGTTTCCTGGATACACAGCAACTCCTGCTAAATCTTTTTTAATATCTGCTTTAACAAAGGAAGCATCATAGGTATAACAATATAGATCCTCTAAAGCTGTATATATATTGTCTCCCCCAACAATTTCTGTAAGCCTCTGGATAATCTCTGATTTCAAAATCGTTGCCTTCTTCCATTTATTTTCATTCCACCGTGAAATCCATTCTTACGCTTCTATCTAATTTCCGACTTGATTCAGAAAGTAACCCATCCTTTATCAGAAGGCTATAAGGACCCGAGGAATAGCCATTAGGAGGAGGAAACACGCTGAGGGAATCGGACCCTACTCCTCCGAGTTTAACAGTGACATTCACCGGGAGGCCAGTTGCAGTATAGACTTGAACGAATTTTCCGGCTGAGTCGGCCAAGGGCATGTTGAATTTAATAGTCCATGTCTTGTTTGTCACAACCCCTGCTTTGCTTTCCCAAGGAGAAGCATCAGCCAGATTGAATAGGATCGTCAGTATTTGGGAAATCATCTTGTGACCTTGTTGAGTAGGATGTGGGTCGATTTGGTCTTGGAACAAATCAAAGTTCAACGGTTTTTGCGCGCTTTCTTCCCGAAAATAGGTATAAATATCTGCTGTAGTGTAACCATCTCCGGCCTTGATCGTTGAATTAATTTGCTGGACATAAGGATCAAATAGAGAAAATAAGAGATCATCCTGAGGAAATGGGTTATAAACGGTCAAAACGTAAATTTGACTCTTGGGGGCCTGAGTTTTAAGTAATTCGGCCACTTTCGGCCAATTCTCCTTAAACTTGGTCACTCCCGCGTTCAACTCTGTTTCCAGGGTCTCAGAAAGTGCTACTCTGAGAAGAGTGTTGTTCTGATTTTTATCACTTTCAATAGCTTTATCAAGTTTATCATCCAATTTTGGGTCTGTTGGATCCAGATGGTAAGCAGTTGCTACGCACCAAATTACTGGTTCAAGAAGATTGTTTCCACCAATACTTACGGTTACAACACGTGCGTTTCCTAGGTGACCTTTCAGATTACCATCGCTTTCTAATTGATCTAAGAGATCGCAACTCTGAGCACCTGGTTGGGATAGATTGTATAATCTTGTACCTGCTAATTCAGGTCTGCTTTGTAAATAGGAATAAAAGAGCTCAGAATATCCTTGCCCAGCAGACGCTCCTAAACCATAACCTATTGAATCCCCTAAAGAAACCATATCCAGGGTCCCATTTAGGCTGGCTACTGCGGACTTGGGCATAAACATACTAACGGGTAATATAATGATGAGACATAAGATAAGTGCATATGTAATTGTTTTGCGAAATATCAAGGACTTTCCTCCTTTAGCCAGTTTCGAATGACCATAAATTAGCCAGAGATATCTAATATCAGACAAATAATTATATCATACGTCAAGCTTCGAGTAACCTTGTTTATTCTATATTGCTTCCCCACTTCCATCTTCTTCAACACTTCTACTGCAAGCTTTTAAAGGAAAACCGGGCAGGAGTCCGAAGACACTGTCTTAGCACGTACTAGCCTTCTTGCAGGATGGCCAAGTGCCCCTGTAACCCCAAAACTCGAACAGGACGTTCGAGGTTAGAGCGCCGCCATGGATGGCTTGGTGCCGTGATGGCAAGAAGGGACCGCTGGCCATGGATGGCCGAGTGTCCCTGTAGCCCGAAGACACGGTCTTCGCACGTATTAACCTTCTTACAGGATAGCGAGAAGGGACCTTCTTAACTAGTTCAAAAAGACAGAGGCTAATTGTAATGATTTACAATTAGCCTCTGTCTTGATTGATCAATTCTTGGTATTTATTTAAGACTTGATCCAATCTTTGACTTGCTGTTATTACTTCCTTATCGGTATAAGATCTTCCCTCTTTAATCTTAATAAGACTTAGGCGTAGTTCTTCAATTTGCTGAATTATTTGATCAATTGTTTCAGACACTCTTTCCCTCCATGTTAAGCCGATAATCTACAAACATTTATATAGTTTACACCATTTTTCCGCAATATGAAAGCACTAACAACAAATAGCAACTTCTATCCTTAGAGGTCGCTATTTGTTGCAGATTCAAGAAATACAGCCATAAATTAATGCGCTCGTCTAAGGAAGAGCGCATTATTTATGACCTAATCAGTTCTTGCAACTTCTTTGCGGCAGTTAAAATGTCTGTCTTCGCCAAAATAGCAGATACGACTGAAACACCGTCAATACCAGTAGCCAGAACCTGTTTTATGTTCATTTCATTGATTCCGCCGATTGCAACCACGGGAATTGTAACCGATTTCTTAATGATTTCTAATTGCTCAAGACTGACCTCAGAGGCATCAGTTTTAGTCGATGTGCTAAAAATGGCTCCGACTCCTAAATAGTCAGCACCCTGTTGTTGGGCAAGTAGGGCTTCTGCCAAAGTGCTAGCCGAAACCCCAATAATTTTACGGGGTCCTAAGAGCTCTCTTGCTTTGGGCAAGGGGAGATCATCTTGTCCAACATGTAATCCGTCAGCATCAACAGCAAGGGCAATGTCAAGTCGGTCGTTAATAATTAGAGGTATTCGATGATGAGATGTTATCTCTTTTACCCTTATAGCCAACTGTAAAAACTCGCGGGTTGAAACTGACTTTTCTCGAAGTTGCACCAAGGTAACCCCGCCCTGAATAGCTAGTTCAATACTCTGACCCAGATCTCTTTCATGAAGCATGCTCCGATCCGTGACAAGGTACAGACTATAGTCCACCAAGACATCACTCATAGCTGATTTTACCTTCTCTGGCCAAGGTTTCGGGGGTTAGATTATAGATACTATCCAATAACCGGGCTCGAAATGTTCCTATTCCCTCACCATGGTGCAACGAAGCCTGTGCATTCTCACCCGCTAGGCCCATGCTGATTATGCCAGCCACGGCTGCCGTGAAATAATCAGAGGTTGCGCCACAAAAGGTACCTACAAGGGAGCTTGTCATACACCCTGTACCTGTGACATCAGCCAAAATTTGATGTCCATTGTCCAGTAGACAAACTTGACGGCCGTCGGAAACGACATCTGTTTTTCCTGTAATGGCAATCACGCAGTTTAATTCTGAGGCCAGCTTTTTGGCAATTATTGAACTGTTTTGTTCGTCTGCAAGCGAATCGACCCCCTTGATAGCTACGTCAAGGCCTGCTAAAACTTTGATTTCGGACATATTACCCCGGATTACCTCAGGCTTCAGCTCTCTAATGAGTTTCTCAGCAGTATTAGTTCGTAGCCTAGTAGCTCCTACTCCAACTGGATCTAGAATCACCGGCACGCTCAATTCCTTCGCCCGTTGGCCAGCAACCAACATACTTTCAATTGTTCTGGAGTTTAGAGTGCCAATATTAAGAACTAGTGCTGAGGCAAAACCAACCATCTCGGTTACTTCTTCGAGATCATCTGCCATCACCGGAGAACCTCCGATGGCCAGGACGATATTAGCGCAGTCATTGACGGTAACATAATTAGTGATGTGGTGAATTAACGGTTTTTTTCTTTTACTGCGCTTAAGTTGGCAAGGATTTTTTCACGTATATCCATTTCTCAGTCAACCTCCAAGTTATTAAACGTATTAAGCTGATAATCAGCATAACCGGAATGGTGTAACCCAGGACAAGGTGCAGCTTAACAAACCAGTAATATAATCCCGTCCCTATTACACAGAGACCTAGGGTCGCCCAATTTACTAACAGTTCTGTTTGTATCTTTTTATTCTTTAATAGAAAGTAGTCCGTCAAAAGGATGGCGAACAGAGGCGCAAACACCGAACCAATAGCATAGAGGAAGTCCTGATACTGTTCAATATTGACGACGATTGCCAAGATGGTTCCTAGAGCAGTCATCACTATAGCGACCGATTTTTCGTTTAGTTTAGAAAAGACGTTTAAAAAAGTAACACCTGCTGAATAAGCGTCCAGAAAGGTAGTTGTTACCGTCGCTAAGACGATAATTCCTAAGGCTACAATACCTAGATTGGCAGCCAGTAACATTGCCGAAGGGTCAGGATCTGAGGCAATGATGGCTGCACCCAAACCGATAATATACATCCAACTGCTGCCGAAAAAGTAACCCAGCCAGCTACCCACAGCTCCTCCTCGCTTCGACTTGGCAAAGCGAGTATAGTCAGAAATCAAAGGTAACCAAGATAAGGGCATGAGTACAGCCATCTCTAAGGCTGAACCAAACACCATATCTCCAACAACTGGTTTGCTGAACAACTCAGGGTTACGGAAAATAATAACGCTTAAAACAATGGTCAACATGAACAACAAAACAACGGCGATGTTGTTGGCCTTTTTCCAGCCACTATCTTTTCCTAACCAAACCCAAACGAGAATAAATACTCCGATGATTACACTCCAGACTGACAGATGATCAAAGGACCATAAGATTTTAGTAATTTGATTAACCGACCGAGCCCCGGTTATAATCATCACTGCCGTCCAACCTAACAGCTGTAAAACGTTTAAGATTGAAAATAGGTAAGAACCGTACTGTCCAAAGGAGATTCTAGTGGACACTAGGGCTGGAATTCTTTCCGTGGTTCCGATGATTCCTCCTAAAACTAAAAGAGTTGTTCCCACTAAATGTCCAAGAAGGATCGCCAAAAGCCCCATTTTAAAACCTAAAGGAGCCAGCAACCCACCAGTTAAAATTTCGGCCACCGAAATCGCTGCGCCAAACCAGAGGGTCGTAAAGTTAAACATACTCAAGTTATTTTTTTCAGAGACGCTCACTCGATTAATCCCGCCTTTTTGTAAAGAGCATAAAAGTGATGTGTCGGCCCTACGCCTTTACCGATCGATAAAGAATGTTGAATGGCAATGGTAATGTACTCCTTAGCTAAAGAGACGGCCTCGTTTAAACTATATCCCAAGGCTAGATTTGAGGTGATAGCAGAAGATAATGTACAACCGGTTCCATGGGTGTTTTTTGTAGCAATCCGCGAAGAGAAAAAGTAGCTAAATTCCTGTCCATCATAGAGGATATCGATAGCATCATCCTCTAAGTGCCCCCCCTTAAGTAGAACATTCTTAACTCCCATCTGGTAAATGATTCTGGAAGCCTCCTCCATTTGCTCCAATGTCTGAATGGACGTTTGGGTCATGACCTCAGCCTCAGGAATATTAGGTGTAACGAGCGTAGCCAAAGGCAGCAATTCCTTAATCAGAGTTACTTCCGCCTCCGGGTTTAACAAGTGGTAGCCGCTTTTCGATACCATGACTGGATCAACAACAATCGTTTGGGGCGCGTAGTGTCTCAGCAGCTCCGCAATCACTTCGATAGTTTGTACTTGAGAAACCATGCCCACTTTCACTCCATCGACCTCAATATCATCAAAGATGGCCTCAATTTGTTTCCCAATGACATCTCGAGAAATATCCTGTACCGCAGTGACACCTTGGGTATTCTGGGCCGTGACCGCAGTTATAACACTCATCCCATAGACTCCATGAGCAGAAAACGTTTTTAAATCGGCTTGAATCCCAGCTCCCCCGCTACAATCTGAACCAGCTATGGTCAGTACCTTTTTCATTGAACGTCCTCCTAAATTTCTGTAAATTCTTTTCAACAAAAAGAGCACAAATCCCAGAATAGGGTTTGTGCTCTTTCATCTTCTAAAAGAGTAAACTGCTTACCTACGCTGGCATTATCCAGATCAGGTTATAAGGGTCCTAGACCTTATAGTGTCTAAATCTCAGCTGGCCTTTCCAGCCCCCCCGCCCATTATCATATTTACTTTTGTTAAATCTAACATGGAAGTAGCTTTAAGTCAACGCAAGAAAATGTATTCCCTTTACAATTGGTGAGCAATCACTTTAATGAATATCGGTACTAATTGGGGATCAAATTGGATTCCGACATTTTTATTTAATTCTCTAAAGGCTTCCTCTTGACTTAACGCTTTCCGATACGGACGATCGCTGGTCATAGCATCATAAGCATCAGCAATTGCCAAAATACGACACTCCAAAGGGATAGCATCCGCCTTAAGGCCCAAGGGATAACCCTTACCGTTCCACCACTCGTGGTGTCTCAAAATGTGATCCGCAATAGGCAATAAATCAGGCGCTGATTGGGCAATTCGATGCCCTATTTCACTGTGTCGTTGCATTTCCTTGAATTCTTCGCTATTAAGACGTCCTGACTTAAAAAGTATCCGATCTGGAATACCGACTTTACCAATGTCATGGAATTGTGCCAAGAGACGCAAATCGGCCAAGTTTCGTTCGGACAAATCTATTTCTCTGCCTAATGAAACCACCAGGTCTTGTAAACGGTCTGCATGCCCTTCGGTAATAAAATCTCTAACTTCCAGTGCTTTCATGAGGGCCTGAACTATAGCGCTGCGAGTGCTTTTACTGCGATGCAGTTTCTCGCGGTACATGTTATTGTCCGCTTCTTTAAACACATCGCTAACGTTCACATTTGTTAACTCACTCACAGCAAATCCAACAGATAAACTAAGAGGAAACTCGATGTTTTCTTTATTATGCCGTTCAACAGCCCTTCGAATTCTATGACAGGCTTGTTGAACTAACAGTAATTCGCTTTGGGGCAAAATTATCGCAAACTCGTCGCCACCTATCCTAAATAAGAGATCCTCTTGGCGAAAACATGCTTTAATGATACTGGCAGTCAATCGAAGTAATTGATCACCAGTGGTGTGTCCAAGTGTGTCATTAACCAGTTTTAATCCATCGACATCACAAACAATCATCCCCACCGGAGCGAAACAAACCGCTTCCAAAAGACGCAGTTTTTCTTCAAAATACGTCCGGTTAAAAAGGCCGGTTAGAGCGTCATGGAAACTCATATACTCAAGTTTTTTTTGAAATTGCTTACGCACTGTGATATCTTCACCGATACTGGAAACTCCAGAGACGTTGCCCTCGAGATCAAATAACAAGGTATTATTCCAATTAACCGAACGTTTTTCTCCGTTTTTGGTTTGAATGGGATAGTTATTATGTCCTACTATTTTCTTCTCAATTAATATTTGTTCAAACCAAGTTTTAGCATTTTTTAGCGTTTCGTTAGGGATAAAAATATCAAAATAGTTTTTTCCGATCACTTCGTTCTTTTGGAACCCAGTTAGACTTAGCGCAAAGTCATTACAGAAAATCACGTTACCGTTCTTATCAATAATTACGGTAATAAGTTCAACGTTTTCAAGCATCGAACGAAATCGGCGTTCAGATTCCCTCAAGGCAACTTCTTTTGATTGAAGTTTTTCATAGTTACACCTTAGTTCTTCCTCAGAAGCCTCAAGTTCTTCATAACTTTTCTCCAAATCCACTTGCATTAATGATCTCTCAATAATTTCATTTTCTAGGTTAGCCTTCGAACTTTCCAGATCTCGAAAACTCTCCTGAAGTGCTGCAACCATCTTCCGAAAGTTAGCTGCCAAGGTTTTAACTTCAATCACCGGACTATTAAGTTGGTAAATGTCCACCCTTTCATGCAAATTATCATTAAGCTCCGTAGTAAATTCGGCTAACTTAGTAAGGGGGACGACCAGCCAGTGACTCAAGAAATATGCTAGTAGAAAACCAAAAAATATGGTCGTAACTATAAAATAGATCGGCAAATAACGGAGTTGATTAGCCACATAGGCTACAGGGACTGTCACTCCCATAGACCATTTGACACCCGGCACCGGGACGTAAGCTAAATATTTATCCTCATTTTGAAAAGAATACCTAGTAAACCCTGTTTCCCCTCGAACCATTTTATGAATAGCGTCTTTTAAATCCGGGGAAGCATTTTCATCTTTAAGTGGATTGTAAGTCATGATCAATTTATGGTCCGGGTGAGTAATAACCAAGCCGTCTTGCTGAACTAAAAAAGAGCTGCCAATCTCACCAACCTCTTTCGAGGTTACAATTTTAATGAGTTCTGTCAGTTTGATATTACCACCAATGAGACCGACCACCTTATTATCTTTGATAATAGGGGCTGCGACGACAATAATCTGGTTGCCAGTTCCCTTAGAAATCAAAGGATCTGATATTACTGACATGCCTGTAGCCATGACTTTATTGAAATAATCACGGTCTACTGCATTACCAATCTGGCCTGAATCTGTGAAGAATCCGCCCAAGTTATTCATGACAAAAAATTGCTCATAGTCAATATTCCGCTTAGTTTCTTTTCTCAAATAGGAAATAATGGCATTCTGATCTCCATTTTCAATAAGTGGGGTATCGGCCATAACCTCCATTTCTTTTTTATGTGCTAACAACCATAACCCCACTTCAGCACCCGATGATAGGGTCAGCGACGATATCTGCGTTTCTAAGTCAGTATTTAACACTTCTCTCGTCTTAATATAGGTTAATAAGGATAGGCCTCCTAAGCCGAATAGCAAGGCCACAATTATCAAAGTCGTTAGATTTATTTTAAGCTTCTTCATATTTTCCTCCAATATTAAAACAAGCCAACCCATAAGCCCTTAAACTGTCACATGACCTTCTATGTATATTCTCTTTATAAATCGCAAAATCCTTCATAAAATTATCTGCATCGTCATATTATCTTTTTTATTTGCTTATTTCGACAATAAAGAGGCGGTTCTTCTTACGGAAAAATCACGGTTTCTTACTCATCCATTCAAAAACTCCCAGACTTGTTTGTCACCGATTTATAAAATTTTTTATAAGACCCGGTATGCAGTATGGTAAAGTATTAATCAAAAGCACACTACATAACAGGAGGCTCTATATATGACAGAATCATTGCTAATCGGATTAATTGCTCTAGTCGTCATAGCCATCATCCTACTAATTATCCTATTAATACGATCATCACACACCTCCGTTGTCCAGTTCGAGAGCAAATTTGCTTCTTTAGAGAAATCCCTCGAACGCAACGAGCGACTTGTCAATGGAGAAATTTCCAGGAACCGAGAGGAATCATCTATTAACGCCAGACAAGTCCGCGAAGAACTAAATCAGTCCGTCCTTTCTTTTAATGAATCTGTACTGACGCGTATGACGGAAATTGCAACTCTTCAACGCAATCAATTGGACATTTTCGCCAATCAATTAGCTGCCTTGACCAAAACAAATGATCAGAAATTAGAACAACTACGCAAAACGGTGGAAGAACGGCTTATTCTTATCCAACAAGATAACGGCCAGAAATTAGACCAGATGCGAGCAACAGTGGACGAAAAGCTAAAGGCCACTCTTGAACAACGCTTAGGAGAATCTTTTAAATTAGTCAGTGAGCGCTTAGAAGCGGTGCATAAAGGGCTTGGAGAAATGCAAAGCCTGGCTTCCGGCGTCGGGGACTTAAAGAAAGTCCTCACCAATGTAAAAACTCGAGGAATATGGGGAGAAATTCAACTCGGGAATTTATTAGAACAAATCCTAACTCCTGAACAATATGCCAAGAATGTCCCGACCAAAGTTGGCAGCAACGACCGCGTCGAATTTGCCATCAAACTTCCTGCTCGAGACGGCCATGACCGCTTCATTTGGCTCCCGATCGATGCGAAATTCCCGCTGGAAGATTATGAACGCTTAATTGAAGCTCAAGATAATGCCAACCTTCCACGCATTGAGGAACTCGGAAAATCCCTGGAAAACCGCATCAAGCTTGAGGGGAGAACCATTCGTGATAAATATATTGATCCCCCTAATACCACGGATTTTGGCATCTTATTCTTACCTGTTGAAGGATTGTATGCAGAGGTGTTGCGTCGTCCCGGCCTTTGTGAACTCCTCCAACGAGAGTACAAAGTCATCATTACCGGCCCAACTACACTTGCAGCCCTCCTCAATAGCTTACAAATGGGCTTTAGAACCTTGGCCATTGAAAAGCGCTCCAGCGAAGTATGGAACTTACTTGGCGCTGTAAAAACCGAATTTGGCAAATTTGTGGAGGTCCTTGAAAAAACCCAGAAAAAACTCCAAGAAGCGAGCAACACCATCGAAACTGCGACTAGAAAGTCGCGAACGATTGCCCGTAAACTTAAAAATGTGCAGACACTTCCAGCCAATGAAGTTGAGTCGCTTTTGGGGCAAGGGACGGAGAGCGAAGACTGTTAAAACATTCTTTCATTTCTCACTGCATTCCTTTTAGATAGTATCTACCCTTTAAGTGCATACTATCTTTTTGTCATAAATATCATATATAATTAAAAGCGTAGAGAAAGACTAATAAACAAAAGCTAGAATCGAGGTAACAAGAGGTATAGAAGTTGTTGTTTTAGCTAAAAAGGAGGAACTATTATGGAAATAAAAAATTGGCATAAGGAAACAATTGGTCAAAAAGCGGTTGAAGCTTTTAAAAAAAATGAGTTTGATGCGGTGTATTTCTCAACTGCCGAGGAGGCTGCGGCTTTTATTATGAGTCACGTCAAACCTGAAATGACAGTGGGTTTTGGTGGATCGATGACAATAAAGAAGATGGGAATTCAAGATAAGGTTAAAGCTGTTGGTGGGAAGGTTTTGGATCACGGCACACCGGGTATTACGCGCGAAGAAATGTTAGCTATTGCCAGAGAAGAAATGCTAAGTGATTTATACTTATGCAGCAGTAATGCAATTACTATGGATGGTATGCTTGTAAATATAGATGGGATTGGAAATAGAGTAGGTGCCATGAGTTTTGGTCCTAAAAAAGTTATCATAGTAGCAAGTGTTGACAAAGTATGCAAAAATGAAAATGCTGCTTTCGAAAGATTAGAAGGCATTGCAGCTCCAATGAATAATAAAAGACTGGAAACTCCAAATCCATGTACAAAAACCGGCGTATGTGTTAATTGTCAGGCCCAAACTAGAATATGTAGGGTATATTCTGTAATGAGAAAAAAGCCAGTGGCAACCGATATAACTGTAGTAATTATACCTGAGAGCTACGGATTCTAATCTTTGATTCTTTCATATATTGAGATGAGCAAATCCCGCTGTAAACATTCAGCGGGATTTTTATTATATTGTGAAATTTAATTTACCGACCATAGTGTTTCGAGTATTCTCGGCCTCTTTGAGATTCGGCTTGGCCCCTTCGGTATGCTTCGCGACCCCTTTTATATTCTTCTTGGCCTCTCTGGTATTCGATTCCCCTCCATGGATTGAGAACGCTCCATTGATTACCAACCTCAATTCTTTGACCAACATGAATTTTATGAGGATTGCTGATTCGAGAATTTAAATTCATCAAACGTCTAACCGTTGTATGATACTGCATAGCAATATTGTGCAGAGAATCTCCTGGTTGAACTATATAGTACATCACTAGACATCCCTTCTCTTGTAAATTTATCCATATTCATTTTATGGCAGGACAAATTTTTTCTGTGCACGTATTTTCGCAAGAGAATTCAATAATTTCCAGCAAAGTAATATTTTTAATTAAATACCGACTCTGTCTCCCACAACATATGGTAGAGCCTTTGTTGTTGAAGGAGCTCTCCATGTTTACCACGTTCCACGATCCGCCCCTGGTCAAGCACTAATATCTCATCCATTTTCTCTAATCCGAGAAGGCGATGCGTTATCACTAAAGTTGTCCGCCCTTCCATAAGTCGATAGATTTCATCCATGACCTCTCGTTCAGTCAAAGGATCGAGTCCTGCCATGGCTTCGTCAAGGATTAAGATCGGAGCGTTTTTCAAAAAGACTCGAGCAATCGCCAAGCGTTGTCTCTGTCCCCCCGATAGTTTAAATCCACCTTCCCCAACGCGACTATCATACCCTTGAGGCGTTGACAGGATGAAATCATGGAGCTTTGCCTGCTGAGCCGCTTGAATCAGTTCATCTTCCGTTGCCTCAGGCTTGGCCAAAAGGAGATTTTCCCTAATTGTTGCATTAAACAAATGCGTTCGTTGGGTCACAACCCCAATAAAACCTCGAACATCCTCCGGAGTGTAATCCCTGAGCGAATACCCACCCAAGTCAATCTGCCCCTCATCATAGTCCCAAAAACGAAGCAGAAGGTTCACCACGCTGGTTTTGCCGGCTCCACTTGGTCCAACAATCGCCATCTTACCGTATTGTGGAATCCGAAAGGTGAGCTGATTCAAAGCCCATGGGGCGTCTGACTCATACCTAAAGCTCACTTCATCAAATGCCAAATCCATTCCCTTCGGCTTTGGAGACAGTACCCCACTACTTTTAAATGCGGGTTCACTTTCGATCAACTCAAGCAAGCGCTCCGCTGCTGCACGGTTTTGCTCCAGATAATGCGGAACAAGCGCTAAGGGAAACAACGCTTCAAAGCTGCTGAAGGTCCCTAGAGCTAACATCCCTAAGTTCACTCCACTTAAATTCCCTTTTTCAACGAGTAGAATCCCCAGAACAAGAACGGCCCACAAGCCCAGATTCGCAATCATTCCTGTCAGAGCGCTAGACAGCGCGGAAAGTCCGGCGATTCTGCCTTGCTGCGCATTCAATTTCTGGTCAGTTCGTTGGATTTTTGCCAAGTGCTTTTGGACTTGACCATAAACCACTAATTCGGTCATTCCCAAGAGGGTATCAGCGACTTGTGTACTCAGCTCGGCCTTCAAGGCGACCATCCGGCGTCCGACACCTCGACTCAAACCTTTTATACCCAACGGAATTCCAAGCCCTGCTACCAGAAAGCAGGCAGCAAGAATAAAGGAGAATCGTACATCATAATGAGCTAAAAAAAGCCCATAGCCAAACAGAACCAGCACGGCGACGAACGGAGGAGCAAAAACACGCAAAAAAAGATTCTGCTGTATTTCCACATCCGCCACAATCCTGCTCAGCAAATCTCCACTTCGAACGTTTAACAACCGGGCAGGGGCTAGTGGTTCTAAGCCTTGATAAAACTTCACTCGAATTTGACTTAAGACCCGAAACGTCACATCATGCGACACATAGCGCTCTAAGTAGCGAAATATTGCGCGCGAAAGCCCAAAAACCCGTACACCGACAATCGTTACCATTAAATCCAGAATCGGCGGATGAAGAGCAGCCCGGGCGAGCAAATAGGCAGACGCTGCCATCAAACCGATATGACTCGTAATTGCAAGCGTACTTAAGATCAAAGCCAACAAGATTCGCCGCCAATAAGGTAACATCAAGCGGATTAACCATCTCATGCTCTTCATATTGATCCACCTCGGTATTCTGTAACCATTCGATAATAGAGCCCCTGCTTCCTCATCAATTCCTCGTGCTTACCCTGTTCTAAAATTCGCCCCTGCTCCATCACTACGATAAGATCAGCTTGACGAACTGTGCTCAGCCGATGGGCGATAATTAAAGCGGTCTTTTCCAGCATCAGTCGTTTCAAGGCCTGCTGAACATAATGCTCACTCTCCGAGTCCAATCCAGACGTCGCTTCATCCAAGATGAGCAGCGGGGCATCTTTCAAGATAGCCCTAGCAATAGCAATCCTCTGGGCCTGTCCGCCACTTAAGAGAGTACCCCCTTCTCCAAGCTGGGTTTGATAACCGTCTGGAAGTTGCGAAATAAACTCGTGGGCCGCGGCTCCTCGTGCCGCAGTCATGACCTCTTCGATCGTAGCAGATGGACCTCCAAAGCGAATATTCTCCTCAATACTTCCCGCAAATAGATAAGGACTCTGGGATACATAAGCAATCTGTTCCCGCCAACTCTCGAGTGAGATGGTCCTATGCAAACCTCCGTTGACATAAATTTCTCCCGCAGTAGGCTCTATAAAGCGAAGAATTAACTGAGCAAGCGAAGTTTTTCCAGCTCCACTAGGCCCGACAAGAGCAATTTTCTCGCCAGAATGCAGGGACAAATTGATTCCATTTAGAGCCAGTGTAGAACCTGGTTGGTACGTCAGCTTAATGTTTTGAAACGAAAGATGAAAATCGGTGGATAATACATGCTCCCGGCGTATTTTTAGAGTATCCCCCTCCTTGTTAACAGCTTCCTCATCGATACCCATTAAAGGTTGATCCATAATTTCAAAGATTCGCCCTGCAGCGTTTACCCCAGATAAACCTGCGTGAAAATTTAATCCGAGAGTTCTGAGTGGGGTGTAAAATTCAGGAGCAAGTAGCAACAGAAACAATCCCGCAGAGAAAGATAGTGTTCCATACACTAGCCTTAACCCTATAGTTACAGCGACTAAGGCTGTACTCATCGTGGCTAGGAGCTCTAGGACTAGTGCCGATAAAAAAGCAATCTGCAACACACTTAGTGTAGCTTTCCTATATGATTCACTAACCCTCGAAATCACCCGTACTTGATCTTTAGTACGGCCAAAAACTTTTAACATCGTCATTCCTTGCAAAATATCTAAGAAATGAGCACTCATCCAACTTAAATCTTGGAACTGGTGCAAGGATTTTTTCTCGGCCAGCTTTCCAATCAGCATCATAAATACAGGGATAAGCGGTCCTGTCAAAAGAAGAATTAAGCCAGATTTCCAATCTAGAGGAAACACAAACCCTAAAATAAGCAGAGGTATTCCTACGGCAAGAACAAGTTGCGGCAGATACTTCGAAAAATATTCCTCTAGAGATTCTATGCCATCCACTACCGTGGTGATTAACTCTCCTGCCCTTTCCCCTCGAGCATACACCGGCCCTAATGAGACAATATGGTTCATTAAACGTTTGCGCAGACTCAGCTTGATGCGAGAAGATGCTTCATGAGCACTTATTTCACTGACACATTGCAAGACAGCTCGCAACACAATAATCCCAAGAATTGTGCAAAGTGCATTCCAAACGGTTCTAAGGGTAGCTCCCTCCAGGAACACTCCGGCCACAACCCGGGAGACAAACCAAGCTTGAGCAACTGCCAGAAAAGCAATCCCCATACTCAACCCAACTGTGAGCAACAGGTACCTCCAGACAGGCCTCCCCTCTTGAACTAATCGCTTATCAAACATTAAGGTCATCTCCCGTTTAGCATTTGTGGGAGGAAGTGTCTTAGCATCCTACGCCGGTAGATTCCTTTAAGGGATCACGGCTTCGGCGATACTAATCCTCAGCGCGATTGTATTCGTTAATGGCCGTGCGCTTTCGGCGATAGTCTCCACTGGAGACTATCGTCACTGGAGACTATCGTATTCGCACACGCTGCATTGCTATTCGCTTGACGCAATTTCGCTAAAGTGCTCTCTAAGCTAAGACACTTCCTCTGTGCTTGAATCTAATGTGTATTAGGCGCAATCTATTTTCGTTTCCGTATATCATGAACCTTTGCTATAGAGTATCCCAAAAGGTCTAAGGATGCAAAATGAAGGGGCAAGACGTCACTTGCCCCTTCATTTTTGAGGGTACCAACTTAGTAGCGAAGGTCTCTTTCTGTAACGCGTTTGCGAAAAACCCAATAGGTCCATCCCTGATACAACAGAATAATCGGGACCATAGTCAGGGCAATGATCGTCATAATCTTCAAAGTGTACGGACTGGATGAGGCATTATAGATAGTTAGGCTCCACTCTGGATTCAGACTGGAAATTATCACGCGGGGAAACAGTCCCCAAAATAAAGCTCCTGTGAACAAGAGAATCGTTACACTATTGGTGACAAAAGCCCAGCCCCCTTTGTGAGAACGGATTAAAACATTCGTCAAGACTAGGGCTACTCCTGCGGCTAGCAAAGTGATACCAGCCCCAAGATTAGTGAACAAATCTGTTTGAAAATAAGTTAAACCCGCAAACAACAGAACAACCAGAATTCCGACCAAGGCTATCTTCTTGGCTATCTTTGACGCTCGGTCAGCCATCTCACCCGTAGTCTTCAAGTTGAGATACAAGGCTCCATGAAGCATGAAAACAAGCAACGTCGTAAGACCGCCAACTATTGCATAAGGATTGAGTAGGGTGAAAAAGGTACCAACGTATTGCATATGAGCATCAATCGGCACTCCTTTAACTATATTCGTCATAGCAACGCCCCACAGGATTGCTGACAGAAAACTGCCAGTGAATATCATCCAATCCCCAGTGGCCCGCCAACGGGGACTGCTGTCACTACTGCGAAATTCAAAGGCGACACCACGGATAATTAAGGCAAACAACACCAGAAACAAAGCAAGATAGAAGCCACTAAACAAAGTTGCATACCAATTTGGAAAGGCTGCAAACATTGCTCCACCGGCCGTAATCATCCAGACCTCATTCCCGTCCCAGACAGGCCCGATTGTATTAATGATCACACGACGCTCTAAATCGTTTTTCCCTAGAAAAGGAAGGAGAATTCCTACTCCGAAATCAAAACCTTCCAGAAAAAAGAATC
The DNA here is from genome assembly GCF_000224515.1 of Desulfosporosinus sp. OT. Taxonomy (GTDB): domain Bacteria; phylum Bacillota; class Desulfitobacteriia; order Desulfitobacteriales; family Desulfitobacteriaceae; genus Desulfosporosinus. The sequence goes on from NZ_AGAF01000120.1 coordinate 39,699, forward strand.
CGACAAACAAGACGGTAATGAGTATGAACCAGAGGATGTTTAAGTCCACAATGACGCCCCCTTTATTCCACTTTTCAGCGTTTCTTCCGTGTTAGTATCTTCTGGACCCCTCTTAATAAACTTTAACAAGAGATAGACGTCCGCTACCGCCAAAATTCCATAAATCAGGGTGAAACCCACTAAAGTAATAAGGATAGAGGTTGCCGAAACCGAGGTGGATAGACCTGCCTCTGATTTTTGTAATCCATAAACGATCCAAGGTTGACGTCCAACTTCTGCCATGAACCAACCTGCGGTATTGGCGATATAGGGTACCGGAATAGTCCATAGTAATACTTTTAAGAACCACGACTTTTTGTCTAAACTTCTTTTCTTATAAAAGTAAAGCCCCAAAAGAGGGATCAAGACTAACCATAAACCTGCAATTAACATAATTCGAAAACTCCAGAACAGAGAGGTTACTGGTGGTATATAGTTGCCTGGTCCAAATTTCTCGACTGCAGAAGCCTGAAGTTCATTAATTCCTTTAACCTCACCTGTAAAACGGTTGTAGGACAGAAAGCTTAATAAACCAGGAATTTTAAGCTCAGCGTTGTTTTTATGTCCCTGCTGATCAATAGAGGCGTATAACAATAACCCTGCGGGATTTTCCGTCTCCCAATGCGCTTCAGCTGCTGACATCTTCATAGGCTGCGTTTGCACAAGATGCATTGCCTGTAAATGCCCTACACCTGCGACTCCAACAGCACTAATTAACCCGAAAATCACAGCCATATGAAATGATCGACGAAAAACGTCCAGATGGTTCTTTTTCAACATATGATAAGCACTAATTCCCATAACAAAGAATGCTGCGGTCACAAATCCACTGAGAACAGCATGCGGAAACTGATAATAAACATGAGGATTCGTAATTAAGGCCCAGAAATCAGTCATCTCGGCCCGGCCATTGCGTAAGACATACCCGACCGGTTCTTGCATAAAGGAGTTGGCAATCAAAATCCAAAGTGCAGACACATTGGAGGCAATAGCCACAAGCCAAATACTAAGTGCATGTACCTTTTGCGGTAATTTATCCCATCCAAAAACCCACAAACCTAAAAATGTGGACTCTATAAAGAATGCTACTAAGGCCTCAACGGCCAATGGTGCTCCGAAGATATCTCCGACAAACCTGGAATACTCTGACCAGTTCATACCAAATAAAAATTCTTGAACTAAGCCGGTCACAACCCCCATGGCGAAGTTAATAAGGAATAACTTGCCCCAGAATTTCGTCATTTTTTTGTACGCTTCGTTCCCAGTACGTACATACCAAGTCTCCATCATTGCAACTAATACAGATAACCCCAGTGTCAATGGCACGAATAAAAAATGATAAGATGAGACCGCCGCAAATTGTAACCTGGACAAGATAAGTTCAGTCATCGTTGCACCCCCAATTTTTAGTATAATTAACTAACTTGTCGTTCCCATTTCCTAAGGATATCGTTTGGTTAACATTCCCCCTTACTCAGATCAGATAGATATATACCCCCTTATAATATATAAATTATTATTTATTATTATACTAATTATAAATTAATCAGTCAACTAAATTAATTGAATTTGTATGACTTTTGAGTTAATTGCAGATTTCAGCGTAAAGAGAAAACCGTTACCATCATATCTTCTCAGTGCTGACAATTTGTAAGAAATATGGGAGACCGGTCAAACCCGGTCTCCCATTAATTACTTAAATAGTACAGGACTCCTATCAAAGGATCTTTGTAACATTATATTAATTTACCTAGCATTAAAATACTGTTATTAAATTAAATCAATCCCCCAAATAACCGCTTGATTCACCTTGTCTAAACTTCCCTTAATACATCTATGCCCAATCGCAATGGGCTCAGTCAACGTATCTTGCAGTCCTAACAATGCCTGCCCATAAGTCGAAGCTTCATCTACGTCGATAGGAAAAGATCTAGCCATCTCTATTTTTTCCAGTGCAGTTGAAGTCTTTCCGCAGAGATGGAGAAGTACTTTCCCACCTGCTTGTTTAATACCCTTAATAATTCTCCAACTTGAGGGCCCGCTATACTCCCTATATACTTTTGGTCCCAAAATACCTATTGCTCCAACTGGGTCCCCGTAAGAAATAATTGAGGCTCCCCGCTTGATACCTTCAAGGCTATATCGAATGATACCCTCTTCAACGACCGTCAGAATTTCCTGAATCCGCTGTGGCTCTTTCCGTAAGCCTTTATAAAAATCCATGGGATCTATAAGTGACGATAGAATCGTAAAAGGACCCTCCACACTCAGAGCCACCTTTTCTCCCGCCTTCGCTAGAATTTCCACGGCGTTTAGGACTTCTCTGATGCGGCCTTCATTTAAGTTCAAACTCTGGATATTGGACATTTCTTCAATCGAAGTATACCGGTAACTTTCTACCCTGGGCCCATTCATAGCATCGCCCAGCTTGATAAGCGCGCCGTATGCCTCTCCTTCTACCGTAACACAGAAAGGAACCCTAGCTATAACATCCCCTCTGTGTTTCCTTAGCTCTTTGGCAAGCGTTGCCATATTATTTTTGTCCGAATGAGCGCCAGGAAAGGTAATACCCGTTTTTTCAATCACCTCTTCCGGAATCTGCTCCAGATCATCTCCCGTACACTTGAAGTCCATTACTCATTCCCCTTTTCGATGTTCGATATTCGAGATTCGAAGTTCGAATATTTAACTCTTGAGTGAGCTCAACTATACCTGTCTGAAAAGGTATACTGTTTCCTTAAACTGATTAAGAACGACGGAGACCGCCTTCATCTCCAATGATAGAAGTCAGGGACTTTCAGCTACGCTATCACAAAATAAAATAACTCCCCCACCAAGATACTAATAGCTTGTAAGAGCAGGATAATCCCAAAGGTTTTTTTCAAGGAAAGTTCCCTGAAAAGAACTAGGATCCCAAATCCCGTATTGGCTAATAACCCAGAGATAAGGGATCCGAAACCTAAGGCTCCTTTGATGAAACCCTCGGCGATGAGCACAGAAGAAAAACAGCTTGGAATCATACCGATCAATGCAGCGAAAACCGGTTGAAGAAAGGAATTTCGTCCAAGCAGAGCATAGATTCCCTCTTCTCCGAACTGATCCGCTAAGATCCCGATGATAAAAACAGTAACGTACAAAAAGAGAGCAATTTTCAAGGTATGAACCAGACTATTTATCAGGATACTCTTATGTTTGCCACATTTTGGACAATCACAATCAATGCCACATCCTTTGAGACGGTTACGTTTCTCCTTGATCACTAGGTTTATAAAATAGCCGGCTCCGATCCCTGCCAAGATCTTAATCCCTATAATCCCTAACATCAGAGACAGCTTATCCGGATGGGCTCCGATGACAATCAGGGCTTCATCTGAACCAGCCAGGAAAACGGCTATGAGCATCCCCAAGGAGATATAACCATTCCCATAAAGTTTGGCGAAAGCCACTGATATGCCGCATTGAGGGATGATTCCCAGTAGAGCCCCGCCGGGGACATCCAGTCGAGCTAGACGACTGAAAAAAGGTGTTCCTTTTTCGACCTTACCGGTAATCCAATTTGTTAAGAGGATAACCAGAAGCAAAATGGGAACAACCTTGATCACATCTTGGAAGCTGTCTGTTAGAATTTCAACCAACTAAACATCCCCTCACTTTTAATCTTAAACAAGTTCTTAATCTCCTTCTGCTTAAGATTTTTTCCAATCAGACACAGTTTGCCACTAGAGTTAAATTTACTTGGCGATACCATAAACTGTCCATTCGTATAACTAAAATCCAAGAAACCCTGAGGACTTTTGAGAAAACCCTTACCTCTCAAAACCTGGCCATATTGGGGCTGTCCCAAAAGAGAAAGAATAAGTTCTAGTTCCTCTTGGCTAAAAGCGCGCGAGGTCTTAAGGGCTAAGGTTTGGAATTCGTTTTCACTACAAGGTTTATACTCCGTATGAAGAATATCACTAAAATCCAAATCTGCTTGCCCATCAAGGAGATTCTCGACTTCGGCAGGACCAAAGCTATCCCAAGGCTTGCTGATTATTTCAGCATCTTGGTTAAATCCTCTGAGAGAAGTAATGATCTTATCTATGGTTTCACTTTCAACGAGTTGACTTTTACTTAAGGTTAGGAACGAGGCATTCGTGATCTGGTCCTCGAAAAATTCTCCAAAGACTTCACACTGCTGCAGGTAATTAACGCAGTCCACAACTGTCACTAGAGAGTTAATCTCCAGGAGGGCAGCGAATTCAGGTTTACGTAGAATATCGATAATTTCACTCAGGATACTGATGCCAGTAGGCTCAATAATAATCCTTTGAGGATGGAACTCTTTAATAATTCGGGCCAGCATTTGGACAAAATCCTTTTGCATGATACAACAAATACATCCACTAGAGATTTCGAAGACTTCAAAACCTTCCCGCTCAATCAGTTCGCCATCAATGCCGATATCACCGAATTCGTTTTCAATTAAAACTACCTTTTCCTGATGATGAACTTGAAGAAGTTTCTTAACCAGAGTGGTCTTCCCCGAACCCAAAAAACCCGAGATTACATCTACCTTAATCATCATTACACCCCCTTAAAAGCCCAACGCTTTAACAAAATAGTCCTGAAAGCGTGGATTTGTGGAAAGCTCTAGAACCTCTATCCTGTTCTTCAATTCCTGGATCTGGAACATCACACCTTTATTGATCAGGGCCAAACGGGCTCCTTCCGCCGAAGAATTACCAACAAAGTTTATCTTCCCTTTAAACCCTTTGGGCAGGAGACCGATTTCTCGAATACTATCTGGATTAATATGATATCCGAAGGCCCCAGCAATGACCGCTTCTTCTATAGTTTCGAGAGGGATGCCTGCTTCTTCGAGAAGCAGAGTAACGCCTGCGGAAATAGCACCCTTAGCCAGTTGAATCTGGCGGATATCTGTTTGGGAAATGTAAATTTCCTCTGTGAGATAAAACTTTTTATCCCGAACCCTATCTTTGATTCGAGGGTCAGGGCTAGGATTAAAGCGCCCGCTGGCCAGGACTAGTTTCCGTTTGACCATAGCCGCAGTGATATCTATCAATCCACTCCCGCAGATTCCCTTGGGTTGAGCAGCGCCAATCGTAGTAAAATGAAGATTAAACGAATTATCTATTGAAAAGGTATCTATGGCTCCTTCTTCCGCACGACAACCACACGAAATGTTCATGCCTTCCAAGGCCGGACCGGCAGCAGTCGAGGTTGCAATGAGTCTACCTCCAAGATTAGCCACGATTTCACCATTTGTTCCAATATCTAAGAAAACTGCCGGGTAGTCTTTTTTGTCAAAGGCTGTGGCAACCACACCAGCAAGGATATCAGCCCCAACATACCCTGATGCTGAAGGCAAAAGGGTTACCCTTCCTTCCGGACAAATCAGTATTCCTGCCTCCCTAGCTTTCATGTCAACTTGTTCAAGAAAGACTGGGCGATAGGGCGCTCGGGCTATGGACCCGGGGTAAATACCCAAGACAAAGTGCAGCATAGTCGTATTACCAGCTATCACTACCTGGTAAACACGCTCTGTTCTAGCAATGCTACCAGTAAGGTTTATCACCAATTCATTTAGTTTTCCTAAGATTATTTCCCTTAGTTGCGCTGGCCCATGGGGATTATCGAGACAGTAACTTATCCGTGATAAGACATCTCCCCCGAACTCTGTTTGAGGGTTTAGACAGGACTGTTTCTGGAGGATCCCCCCGGAGGTCAAATCCAGGAGATAAGCGGATATTCCTGTCGTACCTATGTCAATAGCCACTCCCAGGATTTCGTCAGGCCCGAAACCCAGGTCAACAAGGTCGTTGTCAACTAGGACACCATAAACGGGATTGGCATTGGCTCCCCCCTGTTCCAGCCCACCCGCCTTCTGATAAATGTCCACCGAGCCAAAGTTATAGGGTAGACTCTCTAGGTAGGGCTGAGCTGTTCTTTCGAGAGGTGGTAACAAGACTTGTTTAACGAAGCTGTCGATTACAACTTCGATTGCCAAACCTTGATTTATGGTCTTGAGCTGGTTACCTTTAGGGGGTAACTCAATCCAAACCTCACCCTTTGCTCTGGCGAGACAGGCCAAACGAATGTTCGGGGCATTAATAAACCCACTTTCCAAATCCTCAGGAGGGTAAAGGTCACCCCAAGCCTTGATTCGGCATTTGCCGCAAAGACCTAAGCCATTACAGGGAGTCTCCAAGACCAGACCCGCTGCCCGAATACATTCAGTAAGCCGCTCTCCTTCGGTAACTTCTATTGTAAGATCTTCTATTGCATGGTCCTCTTGGGTGAAATGCACCTTAACCATCTTAATTGTAAGGACCTTCTTTCACGTAATCTGTCATGGCTTTGAGATTACTTATCGACGTTGCCATGCTAAGACCACAAGCGGGAGCAACGATATCAACCTCTGACTGGAGCGCATTGCGAGTGATGGACACAATTTTCGCTTGTTCCCCGGTGTGCAGAAGTTGGGTACTTACATTGCCCATAAGTCCCGTTTTCAGTCCCTCTCGAGCGTTCTTCATGTTGACTATAGAATCAAAGCTTACTGCATTAGCGTTAACCTCATTCAGTGATCCGATGAGGTTCGTGGCATTACCACAAATGTGAAGGATGACCGGTATGCCTTCCGTATGAAGAGCATTGATGATTTTATGATAGTAAGGAAGCGCAAACTTCTGAAAATTGCGTGGTCCCAGTATTTCTCCTGTAGCCGTGGGATCCGATATGGAAATTACGTCAGCCCCAGCCTTGACCATCTCCAATGCGTATTTAACAAGATAGTCATTAATAAAGGTCAGAAAACTGGCTGCCCGTTCAGGGTCCCGTCTCAGCATTTTAAACATTTCTAGCGGATCAATGACTGAGGATGCAGTACTGATATGTCCTGAGACATTACCAATAACAGGAATCTTGTCGTTTCTGAGTTGACGGATCGCCTCTAAAATTACCCCCATTCTGCCACTGGTAACATCTGCTTGGGAGTAGTTTTCCATGATCGTTTCCAGGGGATCGTCATTATACCGGGTAACTCTCGGTTCGATAAAGTTATCTCCTATATTAACGCTGGCACCTAATGTTTCAACTTCAGAAGTTAGGCAAAATGGCACTCCATAATTTTCAAAGCCCGTTAGCTCATTAATTTTTTGCGCAGCACTTACCATGGCTTGCGAACCTGAGTGATGACCGCCCCCTACTTGATCGGATATCTCCGTAACACAGGCACTCATCATGCCTCCTGGGCAAATAACGGGAGGCCGGTCAACCCGGTCTCCCTTCAGTGCGGTTAATAGACGTACTTTTTCATCCAAGATTATTCACCTTCTTTATACTCATAAAGACCGTGACTCCGAGCCACATCAAGCATCGCCTGAATATGCTCGAAAGGCACTTTATTACCCGTTTCGCACCCTGTGGAGAGGATGAAGGCAGGGGTATAGCCTTTCATAGTGTCGATAGCCTCAACACAGACTTTTTCAATTTCTTCCACGGGTCCAAATAGGAGTTCGTTGGCAGGATCAATATTACCAAGAATGAGTGCTCTGCCAGCAACCTTTTCCCGAGCGATCGTGAGATCGCATTTGTCGATACTAATTACATCAGACCCGGTGTCGGTCATCTTGTCTATAATCTTGTGAGTCTTACCACAGATATGCAGCGGAACAAGTGCTTGGAGCTCGTGGGATAAGTCCACAAGTTCTTTAATATAGGGAAAAGCAATTTTATCAAACATTTTGGGGCTAAACAGACTGCCGGAAGCAATAGGTTCTAGGATAATAGGCATAGCACCGTAACGAACGATTTCTCGAATTAAGTTTTTGCAACTGTCAGTAGCCATTCTTAAGAGGGTATGGCAAAGTTCTGGATCAGAGTAGGTATCGCGGGCAAAAGCTTCTACACCTCGCAGTGTGGCAGCGGTGGAAACGGGTCCAGAAAAGCAAACAGAGATAAAAACCTGGTCGCCTACTTCTTTATTAAGGATCTCCAGTGCTTCGTAGTAAACAGGCAGTTGACCGTCATTCTTTTCCGCAACTTTGATTTTACTTAAGTCATCCCGAGAGTTAATTATGGGAACCTCACAATTAGCCGGTTCATTCTCAGAATAATCCAGTTCAGCCCCCATAGCCTCAGCCACGTAGGAACAGTTCGTGAAAAGATAAATCAAATCATAGCCAAATTTCTTGAACGCAGCAAGATGCGCTTCAGCCATAACCTTGCCATCGAGTTGAAATTCTTTCACAGTTTTGCCAATGAGTTGAGCAGTATTTGTCGTTACAATAGGCATGCAGATAATTCTGTCGAGGGGTTTTCCGGTTAGGAGAGCCATAACCCTTTCTTTGGGGGTTAAAATATCTTCCCTGACTAACATATTAGGCCCTCCCCATCAGTTCTTTGGCTTTTCTCACAGCTGAGCTGGCATCATTTGCGTAAAGGTCAGCTCCGATTTTATCGCAAAAGGTCTGTGAAATAGGCCCGCCGCCAATGAGAACTTTGTATTTGTCCCGAAGATTTCTTTCCTTTAAACGATCTATGACAGTTTTCATTCCATCCATAGTCGTGGTCATCAAAGTAGACATGCAGATCATATCACTTTCAACTTCTTCAGCTTTATCAATAAATTGATTAAGAGGCACATCACGTCCAAGATCGTAGACTTCGAAACCCGAGGCTCCCGATAAAATTCGAACCAAGTTTTTACCAATATCATGGGTATCCCCTTCGACAACCCCAATGACTATCTTGATGGGTTTTTCCAGGGAATTTTTGTCTAGATGAGGATTCACCACATCAAGACCAGCGTTGAAGGCATCTGAGCACATCAAGACCTCTGGAAGGAAATATTCTTCTTCCTCATATAACCTACTGACCTCTTTCATGCCAGTGACTAAGCCCTCTGTAATCGTTTCATAAGCAGGTATGTTCTGTTGTATAGTTTCCTCGGCCAGTTCTGCCACTTTTTCAACTTCAAACTCTACCAAGGCGTGTGAGATTTCTTGAAACAATGTTGCTTTGTCCAATACTGTTACCTCCAATATTATAAATATCCTTATGATTATATATTATCATAAGGATATCTATATAGTATAGAGAAATATTGACAGTAAATAAAAGGCTATGCTAGCTAATCTTAATGAATAACTACATAGCCTCCAACGCCATCTCACTTCACTGTGTTACTTCAACTTGCCTTGAACACTTAAAGCGTAATTAATATATTTCCTATCCTCAAATATGTCTTGAACAGTCAAAGGTACATATTCTTTAACGTACCTACCGACATCCGGCGTATAACAGTATTTGGTGAAATTATCCTGTTTGTCTATCCTAATGGTTACGGGCATATTGTCAACCACTTCAGAACCATCTTCGCCCGGCAGGATACGTTCATACATCCAACTCTGTACATGGTACTGAGCTGGTGATTCGTTACCTATTTCCCTAAAGTGGTCTAGAAAGTATTGCGCATCTTCTAAAGTCTCAATAGTATTCATTATTACAACTCCCTTTTACTTTTACTTGTACTCTACAACAAACTTCATTATCAGAAATATAAACTTCCTAGGTAGGCAGTGCGGATTCCTCTCATACTTAACTGTCCCGAATTCCTTCCCCCCTTAAATTGCTATTATCGACATAATACCACATGACATATTCAAAGAGCAAAATGTTGTTTGTTTTCTGTTATCTATATTTGTTTAAGCCGGATCTAGTTTGGTCAAAGAAATTCTTGACTTGCATAAATACGCGCCGAATAGAGGTTAACAATAGAGAGTTATTAGTTCACTTTAAAAGAATATCTTCAAGCTTTAGACCTTTCGGGAAAATATTAACGCCCCAGCAATTAACATTTTGCTGAGGCTTTTAATATTTTTATAAAATAATCATGTAATTAATCCAGTCTGCGAAATACCTCAAGAGAATAAGTTAATGTCAGTGGCTCCAACATATCTGACTTACCTTATTCTCAAAACTCCGCCCAATTGGCTGGATAGGTGGCATAAAACACTTTGCAAAACGTTGGCGAAGAAAAGACTACCTTGCTTCCCTTCGGAATATAGAGCACGTCACCTGCTACAGCGTGGAACATTTTGCCCTCCACCTCTAGAACAAACTCTCCTTCTATGACGTAATCCACTTCATCATAGTTTAGAAACCAGGGTAATCTGGAGTGGTCAAACGTCATAAAGCCGGAAGCGAGGTTCCCAACCCGTGCATCAATAACATCCACCAGTCCAACCTTTTGCCCAGGAGGAGCTTCTAAAAAGGGCTGAATAACCACGTTTTTACCGACCACATGGGTCGCTCTAGGACTCTCACAGGCAGGTTTTAAGACCTCACTCAGAATTTTCTGCACGGTTTTTTTAAGGTCATCGTTTTGATTTTCAGCACCAGTAACGTCAGAAGTTACCTGTAGTTCGTTTAGATAATTTGCCGGTTGTCCTACCGATTGACCGATAACACTCTGGCTGACGATTTCTTGTCGTCCTTTGGTGATCGTAATCCCTAACTCTTTGGCTAGATCTTTAGCTGAAGGAGTCAGTACACTGTTGTCTTCTAAAATGATATTTTTATCCACTTTGGCCATATCCCGTAAAACCGATTCCGAAATAAAACGCCCCATTGATACACCTCCCTTTTCGATGTTCGAGGTTCGATATTCGTAGTTCGATTCTAAGTTACGAACATCGTACATTTCGCACATCTTACTTCTTGCTTCTAACTTCTAACTTCTAACTTCTAACTTCTAACTTCTAACTTCTAACTTCTAACTTCTAACTTCTAACTTCTAACTTCTAACTTCTAACTTCTAACTTCTAACTTCGCGCATCGTACTCGTGCTCCGCTATAACAAACTCTCAATGAGTTGCTTCGCTGGACGCGGTATGACGACTTGACGAATGAGTAGTCCCTTATCACTTGCCAAGGCACTCCCAGCTCCGACAGCGGCTTTTACGGACGCGACTTCGCCTGTGAGAATTGTGTAACTCTTACCGCCGATCCCAAAGGCAAGATGAAGGAGTAAAGGCTCAACATTGCCTGCTTTAACTGCCTCATCTGCTGCCTCAATCAGGGAAGCTACGCTATAGGTTTCAATGATCCCAAGTGCTTTAATGTCTTTTAAGGTATTCGTGCCACTGATTGCTGGTAAAATCGAGGGATGGACATTGGGAATCACGAAGTAATCCACTACGGTTTCTGCACCTAAGTCCCTACCAGCATTCACCGATTGTTGAACACTAGACACATCTCCGCTCACCAAGACAATATATTTTCCGGGGCAAGTGGTTTTCGCCACTAAAATGTTGACGTCTGCAGTTTTGGCCATGATATCCGCGCATTCTATGCCTTGAGCAATGCTTGTAAACTCAACCAACCCAATTGCATGGATCATTTTGCAGCACCACCTTTCCGTAGGGTTATCATTTGGGGCGTGATTTGAACCACTGTTCCGTTAATACTAGCATGGACCTTAGCACCTAACGATCTTTCCGGTATTTCTCCGATGATTTGGCCTAGCTTTACGACCTCTCCTAGTTTGACCACTGGAACAGCCGGTGCTCCGATATGCTGTTGAAGCTTTAGCTTCACTTCGTCCGGTTCATAGATCTCTAAGGATAAAGGTGCCTCCTGGTACCACGGGTGCAATCTCAAACGTTCCACTAAACGGGACGATGGAATTAAGCGATTCCTGGCCATCGGGTCTTCGTTTCCTAGGTCTCCTTGATAGCTAATGCCCTTGGCACGCAGCTCTGCTTTCAAGGCGCGATTCACTCTAAGCGGAGAGATTCCCACCGGACAAGCATAGGCTTCACACACACCGCACTCAGAACATGTCAGGGCGCTTGTCAACATCAACGGATCTCCAATATTTTTGTAATTCATCGCCCGGATGAGTAAATGCGGCGATAATTCGTGACCGATCATGTGTCGAGGACAAAGCTCTGTACAAAAGCTACACTGTTCACACACCGTTTTGGCAATGCGCAAAACCGTTTCAAAGGACATACTTTTTCTTTTGATAAGCATGTGATCACTCGGTAAGGCTATTAACCCTCCGGTGGTCTTGGTTACCGGGAAGGAAAGGTCGGTAATCAGCGTACCCATCATCGGGCCTCCATTGATATACGTTATATCCTCTTCCTTACCTCCACCGGCGAGATCGATGACTTCTCGCAGCGAAGTACCAAGCGGGACCGTCACGGTGATTGGATTTTTTACCGCCCCATTGACCGTGAGGGTACGCGTCGTAACAGGCTCGCCATCAACCGCTTTAGCCACATTGATCAAGGTCTGAACATTATTCACTACTACCCCAATATTTAAAGGAATTCCACCCGGGGGGACGCGCCGACCAGTAGTTAACCAAATCGTAATGACTTCATCACCCGCCGGATAGATATCCGGCAGGATCGCGATCTGGATTTTATCGGTTAAATAGGGCTCCAAGGCAGTTAACGAAGCTTTATACTTAGCCTTCAACGCGATAATCCCTTTTTGAGCACCTGTTGCCTCCAGCGCTAATGTTAAACCTTTAACAACTTGCTCTGGAAAACGTGCTGCCAACTGTTGGTCTGTTTTCAACATTGGCTCACATTCTGCAGCGTTCACCACTACAATCTCTGCCTGCGCGGAAAGCTTGACATGCGTTGGAAAACCTGCACCGCCTGCACCAACAACCCCAGCCTCCCGAACATTCAGGCTTATATCTTTCGTACTTATATCTTTCATTCTTTCACCTACTAGCTTACGCTTCAAAGGTTTCTTTGTCGATAATGCCTACGATTATGGCATCTATAGGTATGTTATTATTCGCCAAACCCTGTCTAGCAGAAGAACCGCTGGCGATCATAACAATCTCATCTTCTCCAGCTCCGATCTGGTCCGCAGCGATGAGAGAATTTCCAAGCTCCGTTAGCCTTGCTGTCCCATCTGCATCATAGGAGAGGGTTACTGGTTGGACGACAAGAAACTTCAGACCACGCAAGGATTCTTCTTTTCGCGTTGACCACACATTTCCAATGACGCGAGCCAAAATCATTGTCTTCCTCCCTCCATCTCCTGACGCAATTCGATGCGACGCATCTTCAAAGTATCTCGGGCCAACGGAGAAATGACCGTTAATCGTTTCACCAAAACGATTGATTCTTCTGGAAAACCATAAGCATCTTTATCCGCTAAATACTTCTTTGCATAGCGAATCGGTTCCCGTGAAGGTACCTCCTGCTCCAGGGGCATTGATCCCGAGTCATAATGGCCTGTTTGACAGGATTGATCGCGTTTCGAAACGCCAGGCTCCTCAACAGAAACGACTTTCCCTTTGCCCGTAACCAGTCTTTGCTCGACCAAAGACGCTCTGTCCTGGCCCTGGTCCTTAATCATGGTGCACTCATCTCCTAAAGTTGAATACACCATGACACCGTAGGACTGTACCTTCTGAATATATCCTTCATAGAGTTCAAAGTACGCTGGGGGCGTCTGCAGGGTCAATCCGAGGTACTCGGTCACTAACTCAATGGATTTGCCTTGAGTCAGTCCACGCCCGATCATCTCACTAATAGGGTTATCTCGTAAACCTAAGGCGGCTTTAGCAAGGGTATTTAGAGAACACGCCGGGATTATGATTCTTTGCCAATTATCTTTGGCATAAGCATCCTGAGGTGTAATCCAGTTCATCCCCTCGGGTAATTCAGGGTTGAACTTAAAAACGCTTTCACTGGGTAAAATGTTCAGCGTGCATTCCGCTCCAAAGCGTTTCTTTACCGTCTTTAAGACCCGTTCGAAATCCGGGACAAAGTTCAATAGAACTAACCCCTCCGGCTTAACCGCCATTGTTTCTTCGTCAGTTCCTTGCATTAGGCTTTGAAAGGCAGGTTCGGATAGGATACGGCGCACGATTTGGTTGATAAGTTCTTCATTCATGGCTTATACCCCCATGAGCAGACCCTGGCTCTGTGGCTCAAGAAATGCTGCATTAGCCTCATCCACATCTAAGTGCATCTCCTTACGGAAATGTTCACTGACTCGTATTAAAACGTCTTCAAAAATCATTGGGCGTTTGCTTTGGACTTTAACTCGAACCCGTTCCCCATCCTTCAAGGACCATTGCTGGGCATCATCGCTGTGTAAGTGAATATGCCGACTGGCGACCATCACACCAGACTCCAGTTCAACGTTCCCTAATGGCCCGACAATTTGAAGACCGGGAGTTCCATCATGTTGCCCTGAATCTCGAATAACGGGCTTTATCCCCAACTTATAACAATCTGTGACACTAATTTCTGCTTGTGTGCTTTTTCTTACGGGCCCCAACACACGTACCTTTTCCAGGCATCCTTTAGGGCCAACCAAGGTGACCGTTTCTTTGGCTGCAAACTGACCCGGTTGGGAGAGCTCTTTTTGTAAGGCTAAGGCATAGTTATCTCCGAACAGGATGTATAAATCGTCTTTTGAGAGATGTATATGACGATTCGAGGTTCCAATGGGAACTCTTTTCTCCAGTTGAAGCCTACCTCGAACTTCACAGGCTAAAATATATAAGGCACTAGACAGCCGATTTAAAGCCTGGATCAGGTCAGTACGACTGCATACCCCCAAATCATCGGTGAATGCCCGGTTGGCGTAGAGTTCAACTTCTCGTGACTTCGCTCTCAAATGATGGAGCTTAGACACCACTTTCCCATGGGTATAACTTAACGGTGTGTGTTCCACTCCAAAATACTTCTTGGGATTATGAGACCGTTCCCGTAGTTCCTCTGGTTTCAGTCCAATGAGGGTTGCCCATTGAAACGGTTCGTCTTTGACTTCACTGACCATGAGTTGTCGGGCGAAGGATGAGATTTCCTCTAATTTAAGAGTTAACCCCTCTTCGCCCTCTTGGGCAAAGAAACCTTGGGCCTCGACCAATTCACACTGAAACAAATCGAGTTGTCCTCGATAGGCAATCACCGGGTGTGTTTTGGTAACCAAGGCTCCAATGCGCAGATGAGTCATGTGTTCCGGTTTAACGACCGAGGAATTTTGACTTTGACAAGGGGCATTTAGCTTTTCTTCGAAGGATTTTTGCTGAACGGCCGTTTGCTGTGCATTGGAAATTGTCCTTTGGTGACTAGTGAGAATCCTGTTTCCTTCAATTCGGACATCGATTCCCTTGGACCGGATAAAGTCCCACGCAGAAGGCGTTATCACGCTCCCTTGCGGTAACGTGATAATTCTATCCTTGGTTTTGTGCCAATTGGCTCTTAATTCATACTCCGTGACGATCAAGTCCTCACCTCATTACAGAAGTCAGAGGTCAGATGCCAGAGGTCAGATATCGATATCTGATTTGACCTATGGTGGAGTTGAGTCTCCACTGAAGCTCCGATCTTTTCTTTAGTAAAATTTCAGATTATTTTTCACCGTAGCTTTTATTATCGGCAACCGGCAAAATGTATTCGACGTCCTTATGCGGGCGCGGAATAACATGCACACTGAGAAGCTCGCCCACCCGCTGAGCGGCTGCCGCTCCGGCATCCACTGCTGCTTTTACTGCACCGACATCTCCACGAACCATTACTGAAATCAGTCCTCCTGAGACATGCTCTTTTCCGCAAAGCGTCACGTTGGCCGCTTTTAACATTTGATCCGCAGCTTCGATCGCCGGGATTAAGCCCTTGGTTTCTATCATTCCGAGTGCGATTACACTTCGATCTTGTGCCATCTTGTTCCCTCCTCAATTCGATGCGCATGCTCGTTGCGCAATCTTGATCTATTTTTTTACGTTAGCACTTGATACTGTTTAAATGCTGCATGACTTGTTTGATAATTTCTTGGACCAACTGGGCATCGACTTGTGAAGTTTGGCTCAGAGCTACTTGAGCTGTCCCATCAACCTTCATCGACTCCACCGGTTTGCGTTCGGGTATCCGTTGATGCCAGGCGACCCTTTTAATGTTGAGCAAGTGGAGTGGGGTAACATTTTCTGAAACACTCGATCCTGCCCAAGTTCCACACCCTAAGGTAAAGGACGGAGACAAACCCGTTGTCGCCCCAACTCCTCCCATAGCTGCGGGAGTGTTCACCAGCAACCGATTAATAGGTTTTTTTAACGCGAATTCCCGGATAATCTCTTCGTTATTACAGTGAATCGCTAAACTATGACCAATTCCGCCAGCCTCTAAAAGTTGAAGGCAACGCTCACATCCGACATGCCAATCCGCAACTCGATAAAAGCCTAGAACAGTCGTGAGTTTCTCATACGATAAGGGCCATTGCGACCCAACACCTGACAGGGGAGCAGCCAAACATTTCGTTTGATCTGGAATAGAAATTCCCGCCAGCTGGGCAATAAATTTCGGGTCCTTACCCACTACTTTGGGGTTAACCCCTCCATTTGGTAATATAACAACCTTAGAAACTTTTTGGACCTCTTCGGGATTAAGAAAATGCGCTCCATTCCGCTTGAGATGCGTTATAAGTTCATCGGCAATGCACTCTTCCGCCACGATAGCTTGTTCCGAAGCACAAATCGTTCCATTATCAAAGGTCTTGCCCATCACGATGTATTCGGCAGCCTTGGGCAGGTCTGCACTCCGTTCGACAAAGGCTGGTACATTTCCCGGTCCAACTCCCAGAGCTGGCTTTCCACTACTGTAAGCTGCTTTAACTAAGGCACTTCCGCCCGTCGCCAAGATCAAGGCCACACTTGGATGTTTCATTAGTTCCGTTGTTGCACCCATCGAAATATTCATGATACAGCCTATAACACCTTCTGGTGCTCCTGCCGCGACAGCGGCCTGATGCATAAGTTTAGCCGCTTCATTCGTACAGCGAACGGCCGAAGGATGTGGCGAAAACACAATCGCATTGCGAGATTTCAAAGCAATCATCGCTTTGTAAATCACCGTTGACGTGGGATTCGTAGTGGGTATAATACCCGCGATCACGCCTACGGGCTCTGCTATTTCCCAAATTTTTTGTTTGTTGTCCTCGCGGATAATCCCGACAGTTTTCATGTCTTTAATCGACTCATAAAGCGTCCGAGATGCAAAATAGTTCTTAAAACATTTGTCGTTGTAATTTCCCATCCCTGTTTCTGAAACGGCCATCATGGCTAACCTCGCTGCATTCGCTTCCCCAGCCTCGCGCATCACGTCTATAATATGATCCACTTGTTCCTGCGTGAAGTTCATAAGGGCTTCTTGGGCTTTGCGGGCAGCTCGAATTAAATTTCTTGCTTCTTGTAAGGAGCATAAATCACGATCAAGTTCCATTACAAAGCTGCGCCTCCCCTTCTTCTAGAATTTAAGACCATTTTCCACAACATCCATCACCGAGCGTTGAAAGGCCTCACAGGCGGACTTACACGCGCTTTGCGATCCAGTTAACAAGCCGCCACCAAAGTTAGTTTCCGTCGGTGGTCCATAGAACGCTTGCATGGTGACTTCTGCAGCTTTTAGAGCTGCGTCCATTCCGTACATAGCCTCAATTGGCGGGGCAATCAGATAAGCTAGAGGTTGACCTTCCTCAATTCCTGCAATCTTGGAAAGGTAACTCCCCGTCCGAGAAACCGTGTGCGGAAACCAAGCTGTTTTACCCCCATCACACGTATAGAAAAAACAATCATTTTCTAAATGGTCGATACATGCGTCAATACCTGAACGCACTTCTGCAGGGCTCGGGCCGGCTAAAATTCCGATAATTTCTCCCGATAACGGGCCTGATGCACGGGCCGCGCCGCAATAGAAACTTTTCGCATAGACGACGTCAACCTCAGCTTTTTTGGTTGCTTCATCTAAAGCAACGTAGGTGCAGTCATCAATGTCTGCTGTGATCATGCCAATGGAACGCTGATAACCCGTTAGTCCCAACTTTTCAGCCAAATCCGGAGCGACATTGGCAATTAACCTAACCGCTAAAACCTTAGGTTTAATAGGCTCAATCATGGTAACCCTCCCTTTTAACGACGGAAGCTTTCGCTTATCCCCGACGGATTATTTCGTGGTCTCAACACTTTTTGTTTTAGGCTTCTCTTCAAAGACAGGTAACTTTGGTAAAATCGCCTCAAGTTCTGGATGTGGACGAGGAATCACATGACAACTAACGAGTTCTCCAACCCGTTCAGCCGCCGATGCTCCGGCATCTACTGCTGCCTTTACTGCTCCAACATCTCCACGTACCATGACAGTCACTAACGCGCCTCCAACCTTTACCTTACCAATTAAGGTCACATTAGCGGCTTTAACCATGGCATCTGCCGCCTCTATCGCCCCGACGATTCCCCGGGTTTCAACCATTCCTAAGGCAACGAGATCTTCTCTTGTAGCCATTATGTTATCTCCTTTCACTCACTCTATTTAGCCCTTCTACTCTAGCTTCACACCCGACGCCTTCACATCAAGAATCTTTTTGATCAAACTCGCGAGATGAGCTCCAGCTTCCGCAGCGGGAGTCCCACCTTTATGAATATTGCTGATCACAGTCCGCTCGCTTTCAACCATACCTTGCCTCGGATTATATCCCATATAGGCACTCATGCTTTCAGCGGTTCCGAGACCCGGTCGCTCTCCGATGAGAATCACAGCAACTTCCGGTTTCAGTTCCTCACCGATCGTATCCATCACGGCAACCCGACCACCCCGAACGAAAATAGTCGTTCCTAGTTTCACACCCATGCCCTCGAGGCCCTGGGTTAAAGCTGGGAGGAGATTGGGGATGTTGGCTTCAACTGCTTTACTGGAGAGCCCATCAGAAACAATAATTTGAACCATGGCACCTTTTTGACACCCTTGACGAAGAATCTCTAAATTTTCGGCATCAAGTTTTCTTCCTAAGTCCGGTCGCGTGAGATATTCATCCTTCGACTGACATAGACTTTGGACAGAGACCATGCCATACTTAGCCGGAAAATCTTCCGGAACTTCACCAAGCACGGAGTCTTGTGCTATCGCATGATCTGCGCGAAAACGAAGTAACGTATCCGTCAGAGGACGGGGGCCGCAGCGCCAAACACCTATCCGAGCAGGTGTTGAGAGCTTCATCTCAGCATATAGCGCACTATTAGCGGGACTTGGAACTTGTAAATAGCGCTGCAAGTCGATTTCCGCTAAATCTGTAATCTGACATTCGTCCAAGATCGGTGCGGTTGCCTGAGAGCTGGCAGAAGGTTGACTCTTTCCCTTCCCCATATCTTTAAGCATCTGTTCCACGATCAGGCGAACATTGTCTTCTAAGCTCATTTTCTTATTCCCCCTTACCTCGTGAAAATGGTAGCATCACCGGCACGTGCTGTAAGCTTACCTTGAGCTAGTATCCCCATCGCTTCCGCCCAGGCTTCAAACTCAGGTAGCGGTCGAAGGTTAAACAGTTCTCTTAAGGTAGCAATGTCATGGAAGCTCGTCGTCTGATAGTTCAGCATGACATCATCGCCCATGGGAATCCCCATGAAATACGTGCAGCCTGCCGCTGCTAAGAGAGTCGCTAGATTCTCAATATCGTTTTGATCAGCCTTCATGTGGTTGGTGTAACAAGCATCGACCCCCATAGGCAACCCGGAAAGTTTCCCCATAAAATGGTCTTCGAGCCCTGCCCGCGTCACTTGACGTGTGTCATAGAGATATTCCGGTCCAATAAAACCAACAACAGTATTTACTAAAAAAGGATTATAGTGACGGGCTAAACCGTAACAACGCGCTTCCAGGGTCACTTGATCTGCACCATGGTGGGCCTCAGACGAAAGTTCCGAGCCTTGCCCAGTTTCAAAATACATGATATTAGGGCCTGTTGCCCGACCCTCTTTTAACCCGAGAGCATAAGCCTCGTCAAGAATGTCTTTACTAACTCCAAACGCCTCATTACCTGTTTGTGATCCAGCAATCGATTGGAATAACAGGTGAACGGGAGCCCCTTTTCTCAGGGCCTTAATTTGGGTGGAAATATGCGCTAGAACACAAATTTGGGTGGGTATCTTCCACTCCTCAACAA
Organism: Desulfosporosinus sp. OT; assembly: GCF_000224515.1. Lineage (GTDB taxonomy): Bacteria > Bacillota > Desulfitobacteriia > Desulfitobacteriales > Desulfitobacteriaceae > Desulfosporosinus. The sequence goes on from NZ_AGAF01000120.1 coordinate 59,715, forward strand.
ACTGATAAAGAGTCTCCAAGCTACGTATGGTTGCGGGCATCGAATCATCGACAGGATTGAGTCCAATCACTGCGTCTCCAACTCCATAGGACAACCCCTCGCGCAAACTAGCCAAAATCCCCTCAACTCCATCGGTCGGATGATTGGGTTGAAGACGGGAAGCTAGGCAGCCTGTTTTACCAATGGTTGTGTTACAGTGGGCAAGATTTTGTATTTTAGCAGCTCCTAAAATCAAGTCAAGATTGCTCATGAGCTTGGCAACAGCAGCGACCATTTCTGAAGTGAGCCCACGACTAATCCGCTGAAGGTTTGAGCCTGTGGTATCTGTTTTGAGAACATACTCTCGGAACTCTGCAACAGACCAGTTTTTGATCGAGTGATAGATCGGTTCATTGACATCGGCATCAATAATGCGCGATACTTCGTCATTCTCAAGCGGTACGACTGGGTTCAGACGTAAATCTTCCAAAGTCAGTTCCGACAAGACTCGTTTTGCTGCGATCCGCTCTGCGGCGTCTTCGGCCGCAATTCCGGCGAGAATATCTCCGGACTTGATCTCATTTGCTTTCGACAGAACCTCTTTTACATTTTTAAAGACAAAGGTTTGACCAAAAAGGCGTGTCTTTAGATTCACGATTTCACATCCCTTCTGTGGACAATTCTTAACGGGCGAATACCAAGGTTTTGACAATCACAGGCACAGCATCTTCATGCGGTAACGGTTTAGCAATGTCCAGAAAATCACCCAAAGCGAGCTCTATTCCATCCAAACAAATCAGTGGAACCGAAGGAAGAAGTCTCTGCAGTGTTTGTCCCAAGACTTTGGCAATATCTTGTTGCACGATGATCACTTTAGGCTCTCCTTTTATTATGGGAAGCTCACTAGCCAAAGCTTCGGCGAGAGTACAAATTGTTTTAAAATCAGTATTGGGCAACGCCGGGACAACTAAAGCAACCGTTCGGTATAGAGAATCATTATAATTCTCCGCCGGCTTAAGCCAAGAGAACATTCCCAAGGCCCCCACTTCCGGGTATACTGCCGGAACATTCCGCAAAGGGAGTGAATCCTTACTTATCGTTATGGTTGAACCCGATACATTCACCGTATGCGCTCCAGCACCAAGCACCGTTGCATGGATCGTCTCCGACCCCTCATGGACAGAAAACGATGAATGAATACGACTTTCCCTGAACGCTTCTGCCAAAAGAGGCCCGACATCCCCATGGATCCACCATTCCTTGATCCCTGGTAGATAAATATACTTGGCCACTCCTCCTGAAAAAACCACCCCGTTGAGCAAGATATCCGGTAGCGTATTGGTCATCACAAGGGGCCTGTCCTGGGCGAGTAGAGGTTCCTGAAAGATGACCCGTTCGACACATTCCACCATAGCCTTGAGGCACTTTCGGATCACGAGCACTTCGTCTTCGCTTGGCTCTAAGGAGCCGCTCGGATAACAGTGATTCATGACCGTCTGGCCCGGAGCGGAGATATAATTTAAGTGGTGTGTTAACGGATCAACTTCAAATAGTCGACCGCCAACATTGATACACGCCGTACCGATGCACTTGCCGCGATCAAAATAGGCAATATTCGTGGTTCCTCCGCCGATATCGATGTTGGCAATACATGCATGTAAGCGCTTGGAGAGCGCCTCGGCTCCCGATCCTTTACCGGCAATCACACTTTCGAGATCTGGTCCGGCCGTCGCCACAACAAAATCTCCGGCATAATCTGCCAAGGAATGGATGATTTCCGAGGCGTTCTCCTTTTTCGCAGTCTCCCCGGTAATAATTATGGCGCCGGTATCGATCTGCTCAGGCTTCACTCCCGCCTTCTCGTATTCTTTGGCAATGATCGCACGTAACGCCGCACCGTCAACGTGTTGTCGATCTTCAAACGGAGTAATATACACGTTTCCCATATACGTAATGCTTTTGTGGCTAATCTCTACTTTGGGTACTTGACTGCCAGGCATTACGTTGACCAAGGTAAGCTGCGAAATGACCAATTGCGTAGTCGTTGTTCCTACATCAATCCCCACACTGACTAATGCCATCTCTTTTGCCATGATGCTACCTTAGGTATCCAGTTCATCTAAAACGCCGAACTCTTCTTCAAATGGCCGAACATGCTTGTTTCCCCAAATAAAGTAGTACGCGATAGCGATGACATAAACAAGAGCCGCCCATTTCAAAGCTGGTACACTTGAAATAATGACACTTATAGTCAGAAAAATGCCTATCAGAAAGCTAATGACCGGGATTACTGGATACCATACTTTAAAGGGTCTTTTGAGATTGGGTTCTCTGGAGCGTAAGACAAACAGACTGATTAGGCTAAGCATATAAAGTGCAACCGAGCCGATAACTGCAATGGTAATCACGATTGCTGTCTGACCCGTGAGAACAACACCCAGTCCAACAAGTCCAGGAACTAACAAGGCCCAGACTGGAGTATGACGTTTAGGGTCGACATACGCGAGGAATTTAGGCAAATAACCAGTTCTAGCCATCGCATAGGTCTGCCGGGAATACCCTACTATAATTCCATGCAGGGAAGCTATTAAACCGAACAAACCTATGATATTAACCAACATGACAATCGTGCTATTTTCACCGAAAACTTGGGCTAAAGCAATGGGCAATGGAAAATCTACCGCTGAGACTAAGTTGTAATCGGCAATACCTGCCGTCAGGAAGAGGGTTAGGAAGCCCATGATCATCAAAGTTCCCATACCGCTCAGAAAACCTTTAGGGATATCCTTCTGCGGATTCACCATTTCCTCCGCAGCCATGGCTCCGCCTTCAATGGCGAGATAGAACCAGATGGCAAAAGGTACGGCTGCCATAACCCCTTTCATACCGAAAGGAAGAAGCGGTGCTGTCATAACACGAGCCATAGAAAAGTGAGGGGCTGCAGCAACCCAGTAAATAGCTAAACCAGCTAAGGCAATGACTGTGAACACTAGTTCTACCATTGCTGAAGTTTTCATTCCCAAGTAATTAATAAAGATAAAAAATAAGAAAGCGGCAACCGCTGCAGTTACTGTCGGGACGGACGGGATGAGAAAGTTAATATACCCACCGACAGCCAACGCAATGGCGGGAGGAGCAAACACAAATTCAATTAAACAGCTGATACCATTCATATACCCCCAAAAAGGTCCCATTGCTCTGCGTGCATAGGCAGAAGGCCCACCGGCATGGGGTATGGACGTTGCTAACTCTGAGTAGGATAAAATAAACGTGACATAAAAGATCGTAACTGGTATCAATGCCATGGCTAACCCCATAGGTCCACCTGCTCCGAACCCATAGCTCCAGCCAAAATAGTTACCCGAGATTACTAAGCCGACTGCGAGAGCCCATAAGTGAATTGGTTTTAATACTCTGGATAAATGTGGATCTTCACCGGTTCCGTGTTTAGTTTCAGTAGTCACACAAAAGCCTCCCCTTTATTTTTTTAGTGCATTCCTATCAGAGCTATAAACTACTGCCTCCTTTCCCCCCAAAAAAAGAAGGCCCTTTATCACATCCCGAAAATTTCGGGATGCAATAAAGGGCCTTCTTGCCCACTATTCCTTTGTGAAAACGGATGTCTCTTACTGGCAGAGACAAATCTGAATCTCTGTAATATTACTATTCGACATTCTCTTCATTATTCCTTTAAATTCAGATAATTATTTTCAATAAAATATATTGCTATAAACTATCAAAATGTTGCCCCATTCACTAGTCTGTTTGCCAGTTTTACGACCGTTATGCGAAGATCCATGGCCTGATGAATAAGCAATTGATGTGCTTCATAATCACTCACTCCCTCACGTTTGGCGAGAATAGCACGGGCTCGGGCAATCATTTTTTGACTTTGTAATTCATGCTGAGTGTTTTTCAATTTTGCCCGAACCTCTTGCATTTCTCTCCAACGCGCATAAGCAATTTGGATAGCTGGTAATAGATCCCGTTCTGTAATCGGTTTGACAAGATACCCGTACACACTGACTTTCTCTGCCCGGTTAATAAACTTCGGCTGGCTATAGGCCGTTAGCAATAAAACTGGTATGTTCATGGAATGTAAGATCTTTGCCGCTTCCAAACCATCTAAACCCGGCATCATCACGTCAATAATGGCTAAATCTGGAGCGAGAGATTTAGCTAGGTCAACGGCCTTCTCGCCATTGTTTGCTTCGCCGCAGACAATATGTCCAGCCCCTTGTAACATTTCTTTAATGTCCAGACGAATTAAGGCCTCATCGTCAGCAATCAAGATGGATAGTGAACTCATGACTGTTCCTCCGAATTATGTTTTGGAAAGCTAACCGTAACACATGTCATTCCTTCAATGCGTCCCATTTGGAACTCGCCGCCCAATTGTTCTCCGATTAAAGAATCTACAATTTGTAAACCCAATCGCCGTTGTTGCACTTGATCAAAGGGCACGAGTGGTTCCGGGCCGTTGTCCCTCACGGAAAGTTGTATTTTTTCCTTCGTCTCTGATATGGCCAAGGTGATTACGCCTTTTTCTAAGAAACGAACCCCATGTTTGAAACTGTTCGTCAATAGCTCATTTATAACCAGGGCCAATGGAACCGCTTGCGAACTTGGCAAGAGAAGTTGTTGTCCATCAACATGGGTCTCAATGCTTTGCTCTGGCAGCACGGAACTCTCTAACAAACCATTAAGAATACGCTGGCAGAGTTCCCACAAATCAATTGAATCGGAATTTTGACAGGAAAACACATCATGCACCATCGCGATAGATATGATTCGGTTTATGCTTGCCGTAAACTCCGCTTTTACAAGGTCTGAATTTGACCGTCGCACTTGAAGGCGAAGCAAAGCAGCTACATTTTGAAGATTATTCTTAACACGATGGTGGATCTCTCGAATAACGGTATTTTGCGCATGAAGTTCCTGCTCTTTTTTTCGAAGGTCTGTAATGTCTCGAAAGGATATAACACAGCCGCTTAATTCTCCGTAAGTGACCAAAGGATAAGCTTGAAAAAAATAATTTTTACCTAGAATACAGAATTCGACAGGGTCTTTAAGGATAATCAGAACCTCATCTAAGGTAGCACAATTGAACACTGACAGATGAAAATCATTTCCTGATGCTTCAAATCCATTAATATCTTGATATATCTGGGCAGCTTTTTTGTTGACATACGTTATTCTAGTATTTTTATTTAAAACAAACAGCCCGTTTCCAACCCAATCTTCAAACTGTGACCCAGTCGTTGACAAATACATCAAGGTGTTACTCAAACGTTCGGCCGTTTGAGTCAAAAGCTCCACTTGCTCTTCTTGACGTAATTCCTCGGATATATCCTTTTCCATGATCAGAGCACCAATCACATCATCCGAAGCGTTACGAATCGCGACAACGGTCTGCTCTATGGGAATCCCTTCTTGGCTAACGCCTCGCACGTTCCGACTAGTTTTTCCAGTTTGGAACGTGCGATAAACCGCAGGCTCGCTGGTGGCAAAGGCTAATTCTCCGACGACACTATGACCATACAATGATCGGTTTTTTGGGCAAGCCCACGCCAACACCACGGCATCCACTCCGTCTTTCGACAAAGCATCAATAAATATATCCGTTCCTGTTATTTCGGCAGTATAAGGAATCTGTAAAGCCAAGGTTTCTAATACCTCGATATCGACCTCGTTCAGATTCGTGTACTCAATGCATAACCTTTTAACGGTCTCGCAATTCATTCAAAGCCTCCACTCGAAGACGCAACGGACTAAATCCTTCCCCATTCACGATCGACGTTGAATAGAAGGGTTCTGTTATTCCCGCGTAGACCAAATAAGAAACCGCTTGTTCGAGATTGGCTTTTGGTAAATCCACTTTAGTTATAATTCCGATGATAGGTTTGTTAAACACCTTTGCAAATTTTGGCGGATAAAACGTGCGTGGTTTTGTAGCATCTTGAAGCGCCCAAATCTCTGAAACTTGATGACTCGTGTCTATTAAGACATGGTAAAATCGAGGTATTTCAAGATATTCCCCTGGACAATCAATAAAGATCTGGGAAAAATCCAACATTTGCGTTTTCCGATAGCTGACTTGCTCATTCATAAGCATCTGTTTCAAAGAAGTCTTACCCGCGCCAATCCCTCCGATAAGTAATATTTTACCCATTAGCTTCTCGTCACATCCGTTGGTGAGAATCCTAAGATGGTAACTAAAGTATTTACAGCAGCATGTAAGGCTGCTTCAACACTGGAAACATCTCCAGTAATCACTAAAGATCCTGTGAAACGATCTAAAAAACCCAGTTCAATGTCCCCCGCTTTACTGGCAGCATCAGCCGCAATAATAGCTGCCTCGCTTGGCGTTATAGTCATAATTCCTATTGCTCCCTTGGTCATTATGCCTAATCGTTCGTGAATATCCTCTTGAGGGTTCGGAATAATATGGGCCATAGTTACCTGTTTTCCCGGAACGTACTCTTGGATCATGCGCTGTTTTTCAATCAATGTAAATCGCCACCATCCTTATGTCCATCTATTTCCTAGTCATTTCGTCGAAAATTGTCAAAATCCTTCTTTATCTCAGAATATACGCTATTAGTATTTGTACTTATACTCACTTAACCCCTTGTTCTTTAAAGTGTTTTCTGAATAACGAGATCATCCAGATCTATCTCTTTGATCGTATAAATAAAACCCCTTACAGTTTTGTAAGAGGTTAAATACTATTTGCTTCCGTTATTTCAGGTTAAACTCAAGCTATCCTTCCAAACAGTTCTCAATGGTCTCAAACGCCGATTTAAAGTTTTCATTCCTAATTATTTGATCAATCATAATTTGTTTTTCATCGTTTGTGCACTCATAAAAGATTGGATTCAGATCCCATTCATTTTCTGTTGGATAGTGACGCAAATTGGCTCTAACTGTTTTCTCTGTTTCACCATCTTTGAAGACTAACGTTAATGCGTAATTGTTAAAGTTATATTCATTATCAAAACCTGATCCATTAACCGCAATATCGAAAATCTCCATTTTCTAATACCTCCTCTTTTAAGACCTCTATTTTTATTATGTTGTTTCAGTAACTTCTTTATTCCTGTTTTAGATTTTAAGTGGGATCTAAAACAGCTATATAATCCTGACAACGTAATCGTTCAACAAAACCGGAACCAATTGTTTGCCTGATTTGCCCCGAGAATCTCGTTTAACATTCTTCATCTCTATCTGGGTTACGTTTCCACTAACTTGAATGATGTTTAACACGTTTTCATATTTAACGTGGTAAATACCCATGATATAGCCAGTTCCTACTGGGTCTAGCTTAGCGATCGCAATTCCTTTTCCTGCCCGTCCTTGAGGTTTGTATTCTTCCAATGGAGTACGTTTTACGAAACCTCGCTCAGTTACCGTCACTAGATCCCCATAAGGGTCTTTTTCTGAGCTGGTCAGCAGCAGAGCATCAACAACCCGATCTTCTTTGCCTAAAGCTATCCCTTTGACCCCGCGTGATTTACGTCCCATTGGGTTAATTTCTGTTTCTTGGTAACGTATCGCTTGCCCTTGATGCGTGACGAGGAATACTTCCCTTTGGTTATTGCTCAGAAACACTTTGACAACAGCATCGTCCTCTTTAAGCCCCATGGTTTCTGAGGAGCGAGCGTTTACAAAATCGCTTGCAGGACTCCGCATGACCAAACCATTTTTCGTGACAATTAGAAAAAACGACGTATCTGTAGTGTCTTTGAGAGCAAGAATAGACACTACTTTTTCTTCCATAGACAAGGTTAATAAATTGGTTAGGGGTCCCCCTTTATCTTTAACCCCTGCCTCAGGAACATTTTTTGCCTTAATACTATAGAATTTTCCGGTATGAGTAAAAAAATAAAGCGTATCCTTATCCGTGCAAGAGATCTTCTCTGCTAAAGTATCTCCATCCTTGTAAGCACAGATTAAGGCATTCCCTTTGTTTTTCTTTGTTTGGATAGGCATCCTTTTGATAAATCCATTGCTTGTGAGCATAACTTCGATGAGACTCTCGGGTTCCTCAAAGGAACTCAGATCTAGCTGATCTCTCATTGCCTCTGGTAGAATGAGAGTCCGTCGATCGTCGCCGTACTTATCGGCAATTTCTTTGAGTTCCTTCTTGATAATATCATAAACCTTATTCACATCCGCCAAGATACTTTCTAACTCAGCAATGAGTTTTAAGGCTTCGGCATGTTCCTTCTTAATGCTATCCAGTTCAAAGTTGGTTAAGTGTTGCAACTTCATATCGAGAATGGCCTGTGCTTGAGTCTCGGAGAGCTCAAATCGGGTAATAAGTGCAGCCTTAGCTAAGGAAGGAGTCTTACTGGCCCGGATAAGGGCAATTACTTCATCTAGATTATTGATGGCGATAACTAATCCTTCAAGAATGTGGGCGTTTAAACGGGCTTTTTCTAAATCAAATTCCGTCCGTTTCGTGACCACGATTCTGCGATGGGTAATAAATGCCGCGTTGATCTCTTTTAGTCCAAGGACCTTCGGCGTACCTTCTGCCGTAATAACTAAGTTGATAATTCCAAAGGTATCTTCCAGCTGAGTATATTTATACAGAAGACGTAAGATTCTCAGCGGGTCGACATCTTTTCGACATTCAACGACAAGTCGGATTCCCTCCCGATCGGATTCATCCCTGACCTCGCTTATGCCCTCAATCTTATTTGAATCTGCCAGCGTTTCGATTTTAGCAGCCAGCGTTGATTTATTAACTTGATAAGGAATTTCGGTGATTACGATTAAACTTTTGCCATTTTTATTTTGTTCGATCATGGCTTTACCACGCATCGTCACTTTTCCGCGTCCGGTTTTATATGCATTGTCTATACCCTCTGTGCCGATAATCAAACCACCGGTGGGGAAGTCCGGCCCACTCACCTTTTCTCTCAGCTCATCCACCGAAATCCCCGGCTTATCGATTTGCAAGATCACGCCGGTTACGACTTCCCGTAAATTGTGAGGAGGCATATTAGACATCATTCCGACGGCAATTCCAGACCCTCCGTTGACTAAGAGGTTAGGGAAAGGGCTGGGGAGAACGACAGGTTCTTTCAGACGTTGATCATAGTTTGCTTTGAAAAGGACCGTCTTCTTCTCGATATCTTGAGTCATCAATTGAGATAGATGGGTCATTCTCATTTCCGTGTACCGCATAGCTGCCGCATTATCACCATCGATTGAACCGAAATTTCCCTGACCATCCACCATAGGGTATCTTGTTGACCAAGGTTGAGCCAAACGAACAGCTGCATCATAGATCGAAGAGTCACCGTGAGGATGGTATTTTCCCATGCAGTCCCCAACTAAGCGAGCTGACTTGCTGTACGGTTTATCGGTATGCATCCCTATTTCGTCCATTGAAAAAAGAATTCTGCGATGAACCGGCTTAAGCCCATCTCTAACATCGGGAACAGCCCTCTGCAAGATAACATGTTTGGAATAACCCAAGAACGATTCTGGCAAGACGTCTTCGAGTGGACGCTGATTGATGTTGTCTTCAGTTATACTCATCGGGTCTTATCTCTCCTTAATAACCTACATATCATCTTCCGTAAAGACAATGTTTTCCATCAGAAAATCTCGCCTTGGCTCTACTTGCTCACTCATGAGAATTCTAAGCTTACGCTCTGCTTCCAGAGTATCATCAATCGTCACTTGGATCATGCGCCGATTTACAGGATTCAAGGTTGTTTCCCAAAGCTGTTCCGGATTCATTTCGCCTAGTCCTTTATAACGTGAGATCTTGGCCGTCTTGCCTAAATCCTTAAGTTCTCTCTTCAATTCATGATCGTCGAAAGCGTAGCGTATTATCTTACCTCGCTCCTTCTCCACTTTGTACAAAGGAGATTGCGCGATATAAACCCTTCCACTCAGAATGAGTGGTTTCATGTATCTATAGAAAAACGTTAACAATAGACAGCGAATGTGTGCTCCGTCAATATCAGCATCCGTCATAATACAGACCCGGGAGTAGTTGCCCTTTTCCAAATCAAATTCTTTGCCGATACCCGAACCAACGGCCGTGATAATACTCCTGATCTCCTCATTTCCTAAGACCTTATCTATCTTAGCACGATAAGTGTTAATAACCTTGCCCCGCAAAGGAAGAATAGCCTGAAATCGCCGATCACGCCCCATTTTGGCCGAACCGCCTGCACTATCCCCTTCGACGAGGAAAAGTTCATTACGCGATTTATCCTTCCCACTACAGGCCGCAAGCTTACCGCTAAGTGCTTTAACCTCCGCATCACGTGCTTTCTTTTTAAGCTCCTTAGCCTTCTTCGCAGCAAGTCTTAACAGACAGGTTGTCAATGTTCGATTGATAACGTCCTTAGCTATGGAAGTGTTTTGCTCAAAAAATTGACCGATTCCTTCATTAGTTAGCGACTGAACAAGGCCCTCAACTTCCATATTAGAGAGTTTGGTCTTGGTTTGTCCTTCAAATTGGGGATCTTTAACCTTGAGTGATAGTACACACGTTAGGCCGTCTTTAAGGTCATCCCCGATAAGACTCTCATCTTTTTTGAAAAGATTGTTCTTACGTCCGTAATTATTAAAAGCTTTCGTTAAAGCCGTGCGAAAACCCGACTCATGAGTCCCCCCTTCATCCGTGGGGATATTGTTCACATAAGAGTGAAAAGATTCATCATCTCCGTCGTTATACTGAATGGCACACTCTACAATGACATCATCCTTTTCCCCTTTAAAATAGATTGGTTTCTTATGAACAGGCATAACATTAGATTCCTTAATTATGTGTTCAACAAAACCAATCACTCCATTTTTTGGAGCAAAGACTTCTGACTTTGTTTCTCCACGCAAGTCAGTAAGGACAATGGTTAGTCCCTCGTTGAGAAACGACAACTCCATTAAACGGCTTCTTAATGAATCATATTTGAAAACAGTCGTTTCTTTGAAGATTTGTGGATCGGGTTTGAAAATTACGGTTGTGCCAGTACCCGTTATTTTTTTCTTGACGACGTGCAGATCTGACTTGAGCTGACCTCCATTGACATACTCAACTCGATAAAGTTTTCCGCTTCGTTTTATGTCAACTGTTAGATAAACCGACAAGGCATTGACTACACTTGCTCCAACTCCATGCAATCCTCCAGAGGTTTTATAGGTATCCCCGCCAAATTTACCGCCTGCGTGCAACGTCTCAAAAGCTAAACGCACAGCCGCAATTTTCTTGACAGAATGTATGTCAACCGGAATCCCTCGCCCATTGTCCTCGATCGTTATCGATCCATCTATGTTAATAGCAACAGCGATTTGATTACAAAATCCGGCACCGACTTCATCAATTGCGTTATCGATGATTTCATAAACACAATGGTGAAGCCCTCTACTCCCGGTAGAACCGATATACATGCCAGGACGTTTGCGTACCGCCTCCAATCCTTCTAGGACCTGGATAGATTCTGCGTTATATTGCGTTTCTGACAAGACCAGTTCACTTCCTTAAAGATTCGCTATTTTTGATGGCTACCCACCGATAAGTACAATATCACCAGTTGAGCCACTTTGTCTAGGTTACTCGCTAATTTAAATAAAAACCGAGGCTTTTGCCCTCGGTCTTCTAACTGTTCTTAACTATTAAAAACAACCACTCTCATCATGGGAATAAGGTACATTTACAAGTAAATTTCCATAATCTAGAATAGGAAGAGAGGATTATTGGCATGGATAATATTTATTCGACTTTTTCTAATAGCATACGTCCCTTACCTGGGGCGAATTCTTGCGAACCTGTTTCTTGTGAATGTCGTTATCCTACAGAACCTTTAAATTTTGGCGTATCGATTTTTGCTCCCGTTAGTTCTGTACCGGGAAGCTCAACGTTTTTTTTCCTACAGCCCCTGCTAACAGGAAAAGTAGTTGCCTCCGTAGGCTTTCTTATCGCTTCCCAGATCTTCCTGTTTCTTGCTGACCGTCTTTTTGGTCTTGAATCAATGCCAATACAGAGAGGTCCTGTTATACCTCCAGATCAAACTGTGCGGATGTCGTTAAGGGATTTGCAGAATTTCTTAGCCTCTGTATCACGCGATATCCAGCCTTCAACCGGTACATCCGCTCCTTCGGCTGGCACATCTACTCCTTCAACCGGTACATCTACTCCTTCGAGAGAAGATGTTAGTACTGGTACTATTGAAACACCGGAGGCTCCCTTAATATTTGCTTTAGCCGTTTGGAGTGATTTTACTGATAAGCCCTATACTCCATCTGTCTTTCTTCTTATTCCTGTATTTACGTTTCCAGGCTTAAGAGGGGCTTTGCCGATGCTGATCTTAGAACTTTTAACAACTATTTTTATCAGGGCTGTGGTACCGCCGAAAACGACTGGTTCTCGACCATTGACTAATCCAGCTTCAAATAATAACTTACCGCCATTTCAATTTTCACCAGAGGATGTATTAAAATTATTGAAACGGTTCAATAAACACTTTGGAACATGACATCTGTTTCCATAGCTCTCCGCACATCTTTCAATTAAAGAGAATTTCAATCCCATGTGCTTTTGGACTAGCCTTTCCTAAAAGTTGGTATCCTATGGTTAACGGGTTACAAATTCAAGGAGCGGGGTGTTGCTTATGGAAGTCGGCGGTCTTTACAATATTCTAGCTGCTGTCATCGGAATATCCATAGTTACGACTGGTTGCCTAATTTCTTACCTATTTCAAAAAAAGCTATTTAATAAATATCGTGATACGGTTAGGAATGAAATGGACAAGGCACGCTCGGAACCTCCAGTACTCCCCAACAAAAAAGTATGACAACTCATCCACACAATCCTCGATCAAGCCGCTCCCCTCTTATTCAATACCAACGCAGTTGCAAATAGAAAGAGTTCAAGGCCAGTCTCAACGAAAGCAGCAACAATAGGAAAAGTATAGTGAAAAAAATTCGTCTGATTGAGGCTACTGGGAAAGGAGCCAATACAGAACACTAAGGATAGTAACGCCCCTGGATAAATAAGTGGCTGGTAAGTCTTCAGTCCAACTATTTGGGCGAGCCCCTGTCCAAATGCCCAAAGCAGGCTGGATGAAGCCACGATTCCCGAACCGACGAGGATCAGTAGCCAAACCATCTCAACTCTCTCCAGATAGTTACTGAAATTGATCATTTTGGCGAGCTGGAGCCCGGGTGAGTTCATGTATTGCGCGTCCTCAATCCCGAAGATGCCCACTGATAATGCAGTAACCAGACCCACTACCAATGCCCCCATACTGACAGCACTAAACTTTGCCAGAAAGCCGTTCTCTGGTCGGTTGCAAAGAGGGATATACATGGCCATTATAATACAAACACCGAAACTGGTAAGCATTAAGGGCGTACCAATCAGGAAAGGCGCTATACCTTCATCAAGCTGAGGTTTCAGCCGCTCCATGTGAACAGCAGGTAGAACCAAGCAGCAAACGGTAACAATACTGAAGAAAAACAGTGGCCCTAGAACTTCTGTCATTCTAGCAATTACTTCAAGCCCTTTACGACCGATGAAAGCGCTGACTAGGAAACTAGATACTAGGATAACATTGAAGGGAGTCATTGGCAGAAAGATGGTGTTAACTACCTGGCTTAAGCCCTGCAACATTAAGGAGCACACTAATAAGAAAAAGAGTGGGAATAGAATTCCGACCATCCTGCCCAGATACTTTCCCAGGATGGTGATGCTGTACTGTACGAAGTTTTCTCCAGGAAAGCGGATGCCCATATAAGCGTAGACTAGGGCCAGCATGACATCGAGAAACCAGGCGCTGACTACGGAGAGCCAGGCATCCCTCCCGGCCTGCATTATCAGCATACTCGGGATTTGCATAGCCGCAAGGGTGGTTATAATGATAAACAACATCCAAACGAACTGTTTGGTGTTGATAATTCCTTTCTCCGGCATCCAATCACCTTTCTTTATATTTACTTGAAAATAGCTTTACCTATTGGTTCCAGCAGTCGTTCCAGAAGCGATAGAGGAGACGGCAATCCAAGGTAGTTGCCCGCTGCCAGTAGGATGGTCATGCCGAGGAGAGTGCTCATAACGGCCAGCTCTTTCCACTGACCTTGTTTTCCGAGAGGTATCCCTTCCGCCAAACTAATGGCCAGGGCAGCAAAAACAATTAGAACGGTCATATGTTTATCCTCTTCCAAGACTCCCACTTCTATAAGTGGGTTCCACACTCTGCTTCCTTTGGGATCAGCGGCTTCGGCGATACTCATCCTACGCCGATAGGTATTCCTTTGGGATCAGCGGCTTCGGCGATACTCTCCACAGGAGACTATCGTCACAGGAGACTATCGTCACTGGAGGCTTTTTCAATCACCAAAATCTCGCTGTTCAGCTTTAGCTCAATAAGTTCACTACTCTGGCTCACTTCGCAGGGTGGGGTTGCTTATCGTTCCAGAACTCAAAATCTTGACCTTACAGAAAATCTGATAATCTACAGTAGGAAAAACATCATCCCAGTTATCCTTTATCTGCTTCCATTCGAGGGGATAATAGTTATGTAGATTTTCAGCAAAACCGACACAGTCAGACTTGAGCTCTTTCTGGGCTGTGTTAATGGTATGTTCAAGCTGAAGTTTCATCGCTTCCGCAGTCTGGAGTTCCAGTTGTGCTACCACCTTAGGATCGAGCACGTTTACTCCAGTTGCTCCGAGTTCATGGATTAAGACCTTAGTCGTACACTCAATATTCATCGTTATACCTTCTTCTGAGATATGTGGGGTAATGGTCGTTTGGCCATCCTCGATTTCAAACATGATATCTCCTTTGTCCCCGTTAGTCTGTGCCTGGGGAGCATAAGCCAATGTTATACTACTCCCTTTTGGAGAGTCCACAAGCCACTTATGGGCTCTTGTGTCATCTTCATTCAGCACACCCACCATTCTTAGATTTTTGAAAACGGCAGTCTTTCCTATGGTCAGGGTTTTAGGCTTCTCCTCGGTGTCCAGAGACCTGCCGACAACCTTTTCCAACTGGTTAGTAACCTGCTTGTCTATGTCTTCCAATTGGGCTAATGGGGTAAAGCTAACATGCGATTCTCCATTGAGTCGGGCAAAAAAATCATTAAAGTTCATGGGTACGACCCGACCCGCTTTTTTGAAATTTTGCAGAATATGATCTAATCCTCTGCCTGGCAACTGCTCTAAGGAAATGTCTTTCTCTATAATCTCCTTAGCTGTCTTGTCGGTGGTGAGTATCCAGTTGGTGCGGCGGGATTCCCTGGCGCGTTTTAAGTCGTCTAGGATTTCTCCTATACCCATTTCAGCCAAGTCCCTTCCCAAGACCGCCGTCTTACAGTGAGAAAGTACAACCCGTCTGGTAGACTGTTTGCCTATAGAGAGGATGGCCTCAGACAACGATTTACCCTCGCTATTCATTATAATGTAAGATTTCTCTCCCCCTTGTCCTCCAATCTGTTTACTACTCCCCTTCCCCTCAGGCTTCCCAATTTGCACGGTCAAGAGGACGTTTTTACTCCCCGGTATACGGTCAATCCCAAGTGCGAGAACCGTGGCAAGGCGATCTACTTCCTGATAATCCCAGCAGCCAGTTGTTAGTAAGGAGATACATACCAAAATCAAAGCCAGTTTACGCATAATTAACACCCTTATTGTTCATTTTCATCGGGCGGGGCTGGTTTAAGGAAGAATTTCTGCCTCTGTGTGTTGTTATTATTATTCTTTGCGATTAGACGAGGCCTTTCCCCCATAGCCCACCAAGGGAACCTCATCACTAAGTCTTTAGCATCTCTCAAGTTAAAAGGAGCGAGCGGAGCAAAGAAGGGTACCCCGAAAGAACGCAGGGATACAAGATGTGCCTGCATGACAAGTAAACCCAGTAGAATCCCGTAAAGACCCAAGGTAGACGCTAACAATATCATGCCGAACCGCAAAACCCGGATTGCCAAGGCAAAGCTGTAGGAAGGAATTCCAAAGGATGAAATACCAGTAAGGGCTACGATGATCACCGTAATAGGTGAAACCATGCTGGCTTGCACGGCCGCGTCCCCGATAACTAGTCCACCCACAATACTAACTGCTTGTCCCACCGGCTTTGGAAGCCTTATCCCGGCCTCCCGTAACGCCTCAAATGTCACTTCCATCATTAAGACCTCAATGACTGTAGGAAAAGGAGCCCCCTCGCGTGCGGCGGTGATACTGATCAACAGTGGAGTGGGAAGCAACTCTCGGTGAAAGGTAGTAATGGCAATGTATAGAGCGGGAAGAAGCAATGCCAAATTGAGGAAGAAAAAACGTACCAACCGAACTGATGTGGCATAAATAGAGCGGTCATAATAGTCCTCACTAGACTGCAGAAACTGAATCATCATAGTTGGTACTATTAAGACAAACGGAGTTCCATCCGTAAAGATAGCTACCTGACCCTGTAAAATTCCAGCAGCTACCTTGTCAGGCCGTTCGCTGTGATCAATCTGTGGAAAAAGCGTAAAAGCTTCATCTTCGATCATTTCTTCAATATAAGCGCTCTCCAGCACAGAGTCCACGTCGATCAAAGATATTCTTTTTTTTACCTCGTCGACCACCTTAGTGTTGGAAATTCCTTCTATGTAGGCGATATTCACCTCAGTCTTGGTGACCCGCCCCAAGACAAACTTCTCCAGTTTTAAGTTAGGAGTTTTGATTTTGCGCCGCAACAACGCGGTATTTGTACGCAAGCTTTCAGTAAACCCCTCCCGCGGGCCCCTGACCACCCCTTCAGTAACTGATTCAGAAATTGGTCGGCCCACAAAACCCTTGGTTCCTATTTGCAGGGCTCTGGCGGTTCCCTCCAGCAACAAGACAACACTTCCCGTTAGTATGGCATCAGTGACTTCCCCAATTGTAGAGATTTCTGTGATGTTGCCGATTTCCAGGAATTCGTTTTTAATCATTTCGAGATTATTAGACCTGGAAATTTCAAGATTTGAACACCGGATGTTCACTAAAGATTTCAAAATATTTTGGTTAACCGTTTGTTCATCGGTAATCCCGTTCACATACAGAAGCAGGACAGGTACTAGTTCCAGTCCTATCTTTAATTCTCGGTAAGTGAAATCAGTACAATTAGCAAACATGGTCTGTAGTGTATTCAGGTTTTCAGCCAAAGAATTGTTCAAAGGCGGGTTTTCCTGTTTAGCATCAGTCTCAGCCGCCAAGGGCTGGCTTAACTCAGGTTTCGGGGCTTTCTTTCTTTTGCGTGACCGAAAGAGCCGCATACCGCCTCACATCCTGTAAGTTTATTATGTAGACTAATTTGTATTATTTGCGCATCGTAGAGGTAATATGCACATCAGATTTGTCGCCAAAAGTTATGCTGCATTTGGAAAGCACTCAGCGTATGGGCTATGTTACTGCCACAAATTGTGAAGCTCCCCCCAGATCAAAAAACTATTTGTCGCGGATAACGGCGTGCATTACAACAGTCTGGGAGGGCAAAACCGCTCTTACAACCCTTGCTTTAGCGATAAGAACGGCCGAAAAAGGCCCAAAAATATTTTCACTAATCTGTCCACCCAATAAGGTCTACGCCACCGTGAAATAAGAGGGGTTTGAAGAAGTCAATTAATAAAGAAGCCTGCTTCCAATCACACGACTGAAAAACAGACTTCTTTATTAATTCAATGCATTACCCTTTTCGACAATTTAAATTAGATTCTAAAGGTGGGTTTACCGACCTTTTTCCATGGCTACTCGCCTTAATTTTTCCCGACCGTTCCTTGGGGGAACATACAATACAGAGCGACGCGACATGGTCAGCGAACCGCTTGGACAGGCAGAAGAACAAACTCCACAGCCGATACAGACATCATTATTCAAAATTGGTACCGATAGACCCTTTCCTTGATCCGTCATAGTGATTGCCTGAATTTGGCACTTATCAACACAAAGACCACAGCCTAGACAACTTTCCAACTCTAGTGATGGAATAAAATTACTGGGGTGCGTGGCGAAAACCTGCTGTTCATTGATACCACGGAGGACTTTACAGCAACAACCACAACAGTTGCAGATATAGGTTGGCTTATTCAGCACATTATCACACAGATGAACTAATCCAAGTTCTTGGGTCTGTTTAAGCACCTTCAGCAAGTCATCTACTGTGGCAGGTTTGCCCAGACCTTTGCGCACTATCCATTCTGCAGCACCACCGAGGGACATACAAACGTCTACTGGCGCATCGCAGGCTTTACCAAGGTGGGCTGCTTCGTGACGACAAGCACACATGGAAATTGCTCCACCACCGGATTGCTTAATAATTAACGATGCTTTCTCGTAATCGAGTACTTCCGTTTCTACAGCTACAGGGATAAGACTTTCATAAATCAGAGTCCGCATAATCTTAGTATTGATTCCGGCGACTTCATGCATGACTCCATCTCTGTGAAAGTAAGTTTCGAATAGCTCTGCTAACTCCTTTAAGGTTGTATGATCCCCTGTCCTCATGAAGGTATACTCAAAGAATCCTACTAACATCGGAGCTAACATATAATAGAAGGAATCTTTACGAGGAATGTCTAATACCAAACCTTTGTTAGACATTCCGTCGAGAATTATTTTTAATTCTTTTTCGTCGATACCTGTGATGTCGGCGATCTTATCCAAGGTCATTGGAAGCAAAGGGAATTTACTTCCCACAGTCGCTTCGCTTTCCGTATAGAGTCGGTGAAGAATAGCCATGAGGTCTTCATTTATTGGTGCGCCTTCTGGCATCTTGCTTAGGCGTTCAGCCAATGCCCGATATATCTCTTCTTTGGCATTTATTATATGTCCCACACTCATACTCCCTCTAATCATAGGATTGTATAATACACTATCGTACAATCCTATGATTAATAAAATCCTGTTTGAGGTCTCTAATCTCTACGTTCCATCCAAGCGTTTTTTGTCTCATTTCCTTTTGAATAGCTTTTGTTTCCCCTATGCCCTTGACGATCGTCTACCATGATCTTTTCCAAGGTCTCAATCATATCTCCAATCTGAAACTGTTAAACTAACTTTATTATTCCCAAGACTCCCATACATCCGGTTTATAGCCGACAGTCGCTTGTTTGCCATTGCGAACGATCGGCGTTTTATAAAGACTAGGGTTATTTAATAGCATCTCTTCTCTACCATCTGAAGAAATAACATGATCCATGTTTAATTTTTTATAATTCTTAGATTCACTATTAACTAGATTCTTTAATCCTACAGCAGCTTTCACACTTTGCAATTCTCCCTTGCTTAAGCCAAGGAGAGTTAAATCCACAAACTGGTATTTAATTTTTCTTTCTTTAAAATAGCGTTCTGCTTTTTTAGTATCAAAACATTTCTTAAAGCCGAAAATTTGAATATTCATCGCCCGTAAACTCCTTAAAAGAAACTATCTATTAAGATTATAGCAGTATTTAAGAGGTTAAAACAACTTAAAAGCCCGCAGAGACTGCGAGCTTTAACGATCCGGTGAACCAAAATTTAAATACCCTATCTTCATAAAAATGTACTAAAGCTCCACACCTTTTTGTTTGAGATTAGCCAGACATTCTTTACGATAAGCGTCATTGTGTTCTGGATAAATGGGATTCTTTACAGAAACCTCTGGCTCATCAGACAAAGTGGTTGGCCAAGGTGCCGTATTTCTTCCCCGATACTCTGGGCAGAACCATTGTTGATCGGGTTTATATCCCCTACGTTCCATTTCCATAAGAACAAGACAATGATAGTTAACAAGCCGTTTTGCACTATGTGAGAATACATAGTCGACTGTGGAATGTTTCCTGCCCCATCCTTTTCCTCGCAGCGCACAGCATTCTCTGTGTTGTCCAAGGATTTGGGCGCGCGGCAATAAGGTGAGGAGATCCTGATGCCATAGTCGCATGTTCTCCCTCTTTTCCCAGATAGTGTAAAACGATTGACTGAAGTTAAGCATCGAGGCTTTCCGCTCGCGCTTGAAATGGGAGTTTCATTCCTTAAGTTTACCCTCAAGATAAGGAATTAATAACTGATTAAAGAAGCCATTAATATTCCCGTTGCTATACTTAAACAAAATGAGAAAATACCGACCGCAACATTACCCTGAGGTATTTCACGACGAACTTTAATAGAAGGTGTTAATAATTCAAAGAGCCAATATACGATGATTAAGAAGACCGTCCCAGTCAGCGTCCAAACAGTCATATCCAGGAGGTCTACAGAGTGGTAAATGGCTGATGCCAAGAGAATAGCCACACCTAGAACCTTTCCTCCTAAATCAAACGCCACAGCTTTTGCAGCTGCGACCTTCTGCGGATTTTCCAGATCATCCCCCAATGCCATAATCTGAAATTCCTTGTAGGGTGTCGTGTATGTAAAGAGCGTCACCGCTATCAGCATCAAAGGAATAGTCAACCCTAAATATTTAAGAAAATTAATTAGATACATTTACCCTCTTCCCCCTCACTAGTTATTAAACCTATTGGCAAAAAACACGATAGATTTCCAGTGATGCGCTCACCAATACGGGCACATAACGCTGAAGCTTTGCCTCCGACCAGAAACGATCCCCATAGTAACCTTCCTTTATAAAGCCCGTTCATTGTATTGCTTTCGACTTCTTCCATCTCAACCCGTTTCTGATAAATCATCGGTTGATCCCAATATAAATCATCCTTATCTTTTTCGACAAGCTGGCCGTCAGCTTCATAAAGACTAACCGCCCCGCCCTCACGGCCGAAGATTGGCTTTGTTACAAACGACGATTTGTTAATAAAGCGGTTTTCCATATAAGTCGGAAGCATATAAGCCTCAATCCACTGATGTTCTTCAGTCGTATAAAACTCACCTGCTTCATGAAGATTCCAGATCAAGCTTTGAAGTGCCTTTGTTTGCGCTACAAACGCTGAGGGCGGATTGATCATTGCTAGTTTACCTCTAGCTACCAAATCAAGGACATGTGCCCCGGTCGGGTATTGATCTCTTTCATCACTATCTAAAGCAAGTTTCTCTAAGGCATGAAGACGATACCACACATCAATAGGTACGAGCTGCCCGTTGATCAGAGCACACAACCGATCTTCAGAAATTCTCAAGTCCTCGAGCGCTACAAACTGTGCCGCCAAACCAGACTGGTTCAATAAATACTTCACAGTGTCCCTGTCCTCATCATGCCATCCCAAGGCACTAAAAACTATTGAGTCCGTAGCGTAACCCTGTTTCTGATACGTCTCAATAATACGACCGAATGCTTCTCGAATCTGTTCATCCATCCCTTCATTCGGGCTTTGCATCCCAAAAAAACGACATGCTTTGGCATTGACAAAGAAAGCCTCTACGACGCTGGTCGGCGTATCTGCGTTAAACTCAATCATTTTAATCCCTTCGGTCGTCTGCACAAAATCAAAGCGACCAATCACCGTCACCATTTCGGGCTTAACAAGCGCTCGAACTGCAAGCAATGCTTCTTCGGGAATTCCTAACTCCAGCAATAGTGCATCATCCGCACTCTGTACTGCAAAAACAGTTTTTGCATAAATTCTTCCTAAGGCCTCAGTTGCAAAGGCAATTTCTTGACGAAATTGTGCTGATATTAGATGAATTCCTGCCAATCCGTACTCCGCTCCATCCATCCAATCCCAAGAAAAAATCGATCTCAGCGGACCGTACAGTTGTTCTCTAAGCATCTCATAAGACGGCTCAGCTGGCACTCGACCCACCTCCGCCAATCCCGCCATGAGAACCACTAGTTATTCCTGTCCCTCCCTTTGAGCTACTCCCTCCGGATGTGCTTGTCGAACCACTATGTCCCCAGGGCGAAACACCTGAAACTCCTGATTTGCTTCTAGTAGCACCTGAACCATCCATATCATCCATGTTCTGTGAACTCCCAGCAACTCCAGAGCCACTCGATGTAACACCAGGATATCGTACAGCTCCAGAGTTAGATCCAAATGAACGCCCACTAAAAAATCCAAACGGACCTAAAGGACCAAAGGGACCGAAAAAACCACTGAAGAATCCCTGATCCCGATCGTCCTGTAAAACGATTGGATTGCCATCTTTATCGTAAACAACTTTTTGTTCATCGGAACTACATGCTGAAACGCCTCCTATTACTAAGGCAGTTGAAAGAAATAGACTTACCATCTTAGAACTTTTATTCACCTTATTTCTCCTTCCCTGTAAATTAACTCGTCTTTTCTGCATATAGAACATACGTTCTTCTGTCTTCATCCACTTCTAATGACGTTTGCTCCCACTCTACACCCTCTAACGTCAAATAGTTGCACTGGCCAATAATGGCGAGGTCCGTTAAACTGCTCAATTCTAAGTTCTGTATAATAGGATATTCTTGGGCATCCTCTCGGTATTCTCTTATTTCCATCATAATAAAACCCTGCCCAACTGTTGAACGATGATCCACAGGAATCGGAATTTCATCGGTCGCCTTCTTCACATAGATGATATGGAGAGGCGGTTCAATGGCATTCGATGTTTTCTCATATACAATACCGTCTTTGATAAAGTAATCACATAGAAAACGAATCACTATTTCATCTTTTGGAATTGATTCATAATGATAAAGCGCAGGATAACCATTTTCCATGTCGAATAAACGATACTCAAGTTTGGCCATTACCTTTTATTCTCCTTTCATTACAAGAGGGAAACTTGCCAATTTATAAATCAACCCTGCGGTGGCACAGATCCAATCCATTAACATTGTAGTATATTTCCACTATTATTGGTGTCTTTCCTGCTACATTCTAGGAATATCTTTCATGAATATATAAAGGAGATGATTCACTGTTTTCTTGACCTAATATGTATAGAACGCCCGGTGCATGTTTAAGCATATACCGGGCGCCAATAAAATCTTTAGATTACTTTTAACAGAAACGAGTCGATTACAGTCAGATAGCACTTACTGAAACAGTGAAAACATGCGCTCAAAGAGGAGATATCATTTGAAAATGATCTTAGACCTCAGTGTCAGCCAAGTAATTATCAATAAAATCTTGAGGGAGTTTCTTAATTAGCAATACTGGTATTTCAGATTTGTTTAGTACATAATGCGCTACACTCCCAAAAATGAGTCCTTTTAAACTAGATAGCCCCCGCGAGCCCATAACTATTAATTCAAATAAATTTTTTGTTGCATAATCAAGAATCACATCTACTGTATCAGATATCTCGGAAATCTTGCTATTAGAATATAATTCCTGATGACTAACGCTGAGTCCATGCTCTAAAAATATTTCGTTGGTTTTATTAAGTATTTTATGATACTCACTTTTAGTCTCCGTATCGGATCCATCGAGCACGTGTTTCATCCATTCCGAGGTAGGACTAACTGGCCAAGTATTGATCCAACTATATTCAGTCTCCATCGAAACCTCATCACGTTCATGAACCTGCACAACTGTCAAATGCATATTGGGTATTATCTTTAGTAGCGTGGCAGTGTAAACAGCAGCAGAAAAAGCCTGATGTGATCCATCGGAATAAAGAAGGACCTTATACTTAAAATCAGTCATTACAATACCTCCTTCTAAGTTTGGATTAACGTGACTATAACATAAATTCAAAACCTACAACAGCTAAGGAAGAAACGTTTTCTCACCGTGATAATTTCTCTTACCGATATTCGAACGAAGTATCCAACTGTTACCTTGCAATTGATCACTCGGTAATTTTCGGTAAGTGGCAATGACCTTCAGCATCAACGGCTGAGCAGTAACGATCGATAAACTCTTGAGGAAGTTTCTTAATTAACAACACGGGTATTGTCGATTTACTGAGTACACTATGCGCCAAACTGCCGTGAATCAACCCTTTTAAACTAGTCAGACCTCGCGTTCCCATAATTATCAACCCAAATTCATGTCTTGATGCATAACCCAGAATCGCCTTAACGGTGTCTGGAATACTTGGGTTGGAGTAGATCACCTGTTGATTGACCTTGTGTCCTCTCTGTAAAAATATTTCTTTCGTTTTAGTAAGTATTTCAGAATATTGCCTTATCTTATCTGAATCAGCTTCGCCCATTAAGTGTTTCACCCAGTCCAAATCAGGGTTAGTCGGTCGAGTCTCCATTGTATCAGAGTTCTCCCAGACAGTGCCTTCTACACCTTCTTGTACATGCAAGACAGTTAATTGCATATTGGGTATACTGTAAAATAAGTTTGCTGCATAAACAGCTGCAGAAAAAGAATGCTGTGTACCATCTGAGTAAAGAAGCACCTTCAACATATTGGCATTATTCATTCAAACACCACCCTTTACTAATTCTTCTAATTTAACTCAATTATACCATGATTATTACTTCAAAAAACAGCGCTATTCTTGGTACAAATTGGTTCTTTTCACCAACCCTTTATTTTATGTTCGAAAAGTACGAAAGACAAGCTCCCTGCTTGCCTTCAATGTATATTTAATTTTATGAAGAACCGGTGTTCGCATCTATTGAAACAAAGCCTCCAAAATGTGGCTAATGCTTTCACTATAACTTTATACCATACTTTTGGAGACGATAAAGTAGAGTTGGACGGGAAATTCCCAAATATTTAGCCACCTTTGTTTGGTTATTATTATGCTTCTCTAATGCCTTGATGATTAGGTGTTTCTCCAACTCTCCCAAAGTGAAGCCACCCTCTGTTAGGTTTATAACAGGAGTTGAAGTTTCCTCTAAACTATTCAGTAATTCCTTGGGAAAATGTACCGGCTGAATTTCAGCACCCTGACAGACAATAAGCGCTCTTTCGATTGCGTTCTGCAGTTCCCGTATGTTACCGGGCCAGTTATAGTGGGTTAAGATCTTCATTGCCTCTGGAGATATTTTTTTGTAATGAGAAGGATCAAATTTTTCAAGGAAATGATTTACAAGAAGAGGAATATCTTCTTTCCGCGATCTAAGCGGCGGCATAACGATACGCATGACATTCAACCGATAATAAAGGTCTTCTCTGAAGGTTCCTTTAGAAATGGCCGAGGCAAGATCTATATTTGTGGTTGCGATGACCCGTACATCGACATGGATCGTGTCAGTTCCTCCGACTCTTTCAAAGCACCTTTCCTGTAGTACTCTCAGTAGCTTCACTTGCATATTGAGCGGCATTTCTCCAATCTCATCCAGAAGAATCGTACCTTGATCCGCAATTTCAAATCGGCCCTTTTTTTTACTGGCTGCTCCTGTAAAGGCCCCCTTTTCATGACCGAATAGCTCACTTTCCAACAGTTGTTCCGAAAGAGCCGCACAGTTTACCGCTACAAAGGGTTTATCAACTCGGTTGCTAGCTTTATGTATCTCCACAGCAGCTACTTCTTTACCAGTTCCGCTCTCACCAGTTATCAAAACAGTAGTACCAGTTTTTGCAACCTGTCGAATCAAGAGGGCAACTTCCTTTAAAGCCTCGCTTTGACCGACAATTTTTCCGTATTTCTTGCCGAGCTTCTGATGCAACAGATTAACCTGCTTTTTCGAATTAGACAAATGTAGGGCTTGCTTAACCAGAACCTTCAACTTATCGAGCTTAAAGGGTTTAGTAATATAATCCGTAGCCCCGATTTTCATGGCTTCGATTGCAGTGTCAATGGTACCGTGGGCGGTAATCATAATCACCGGAATACTAGGGTTTATTTTTTTTATCTCTTTTAACACCTCAATACCATCGATATCTGGCATCTTTAGATCTAATATGACTATTGATGGGTTGGTTTCTCGGGTCTGATCAATACCTTGCAAACCTCTTGTGGCCGTAACTACCTGGTAGCCTTCATGACTTAGTGCCCTATCGAGGGCCCAACACATTCTTTCCTCATCATCAATTACCAGAATTTTTGGTGTCAAGAAGATCACTCCTGTCGCTACATTGTGGAATTACAGGAAGATTAATAATAAATGTTGCCCCTTTGTCCAAGTCACTATCTACGTCTATCGTTCCACCATGTAATTTGATATTTTGATAGGATATCGATAGCCCCAAACCAGTACCAGTTTTTTTGGTCGTATAGAAGGGATCAAATATATTCGACGTTTCCTCTGCTGGAATGCCTTCTCCTGTATCCGAGAAAATGATTGTCACCGTATTGTCCGTTTCTTTCGTAATAATTTCCAGTTTGCCTCCGCAAGGCATTGATTCTGCTGCATTAACAATAATGTTGACAAAAACCTGTTTTAACTTTTCAGCATCAGCTATGATCTTAGCAATTTTATTATCCGGTTGGAAATCAACAACTACATTTTGCTTGCGTAACATGGCGGCTGAAAAAGAGAGGACTCCCTTGATTAATTTATTGACAGAGCATTCCTTCATTGACACTTTAGAGGGACGCCCAAAGTCAAGTAATTCTTGTATTTCTACTTCTTGGCGGTCCACTTGTTCGTCTATAGCCCTTGTAAATTCTTCGATGCCACTTACTTGAGAATATTCCTGTTTCATAAGTTCAACTAAGGTTTTGATAATACCAATGGGATTACGTAATTCATGAGCTACACCAGTTGCTAAACGACCGAGTGCTATAAGGTGCTCGGATTGCCGTAGTTGATCTTCCAACCGTTCCTTTTCTGCTAAGCCAACAGCCATCCGGTTGACGGCTCGGGCCACCTGACCCAGTTCACCTGACATTTCAGGCAAAAGTTGATGAATATCACTCTCCATGTTATGTAAGCCCTGCTTTAAACGATCGACCCCGCTGGTTAAATTTTTGATTATTATTAGTGTACCCATCATAACTAAGGCCAGAACGACAAGAGTGAAGTAACGCAGCAGTTTACCAAAGTAACTACTCTGGTAAAAGAAGGGATTGAGTCGCTCCTCTACCCACATAACTGCTATCACTTTCCCTTTTACTACAACAGGTGTAATGTACGCAACAACCTGATCATCCCAAGAGCCGGAAATTCGAAAGAGCGGTTCCTTACCCATCTCCGTTGCTATCAGACCAGGTTTAGTATTCGCTAATATGTCTTTCTCCCTCTGAGCTTCCTCTTCCTGTGAGAGGTTACGATAGTTATGCAGGAAACCTAGCACTGCAATCTTCTCAGTACTGGGAACATATAGACCGAAACGAATCCCTGAATTCGCTGGAACTAGAGGTTCTACAACCTGGGTAAACTCGTCATCAAGCATAGTCGGAGAGATATCTTCTGGCCCGCTCCATTGAGACTCTAAATTTCTCGAATATTCAATATTTGTACTTTTAACCAAGGCCTCCAGTCTCTGCTCTTTGTCTAAAAATACAACTTCATCCGTCCGTGAAGCGAAAAAGATGTCATACATCAATGCCACTAATGAGACAAGCATGATAATGGCAATGATAATTACAATCTGATTAATCAAACTGTTACCTTTGAAATAGTAAAATTTTCTTTTATTCTTCACCAAATCAGCCCCTATAATGGAAGAATCCCAAACTGAATTATATAATACATACAATTGAAGAAAAGATACATTACCAAGAAGGGCTCTAATACTTCATAAAAAAGAGTATGAAGATGATAAACAGTCTTAAAAGGTTAATAATAATTATTTCGAAGTGTAGCATTTGATACACCGCTTTTTATTATGATTGGATAAATGCTTGAATATAGTGGGTTTTAAGATTGGCACGTTGTTTGCAATATAACAATTATATCATACAAGCAAAGGAGGAAAGCTATCTTTTAGGTACCAATGGCCGTGGGGACAGAAATTAAATCATTAAAAGGTGGTATTTCAAATGATTGATCCTAATCCGTTAAAATTACCCAACTTAAAATTCGATAAATATTCACCTTTAGTTAATAGAATGGAGAAAGAATCCGGAGATAGATCCAATCCGATTTGGCTCTTAATTAACCCCAAGTATTCCTCTGTGCGTAACGATATTTGGGCTCCTATATTAGAGGAGATTCAGGACAAGGTATATCGTAAACTTCACACAAGAATTGATTCTAAAAAAATCTTCATTAAAAATACTGTTAGTGATATTGGAATAGTTCCTAATACCTCAAATCCGTGGGTGACGGAAGTAGCTGAAGCTGACGAAATTGTGATGTTAAGGGATAGTATCCATAAACATCAGCCTAAAATTCTAATTACTTTTGGTATCCTTACATGTGAGTATGTAAGGCGTGTCTTTGACATAAGACCTGAAAAAGAGCCTAAATATTGGAGTACTACTAACCTAGAAGATGAATTTGAACGCTCAATTGCGAACTTTGATATAAACCAAATTAATAGGATTCCCTTACCTCGTCGAGTAATCAAGAGTAGTAATTTCATCGAAGATTGCAATCTTGCTAGTTGGGAAGATAGTGAAAATTACTTTCGCGATATTGGAACAAAGATCGCCAATAGAATTATTGAAAACAAGGATCGCCTTAAAATATGGATTGAATAAGCGTATAGAGATATACTCCCCGTGAGGAAATGTAGTTATCCTTTGAAAAACAAATATAAAAACAAATATATCTGTGCCAAATTCAGCAAGCTAGTAAACAAGTTATAGACTTTTTTAAAAATAACACTTGAAAGAGCTCAATGGAATTCAGAATAGTAGAACTCTTGTTGTAATTTTTTATAATATTAAGTATAATATTTGGTATATAAATAACTCACTACCCCCCTAAAAACTGTGCATATTGAGGCGAAAAAGATGTACTCTAAGCACCAAACATACTAAAGCCCCGAAGAGTTAGGTTTTCTCTTCAGGGCCTATTTCCGTATACTGACCTTAAACTTACATGAACCTATTTTGCTTATTTCACCAGCTTTTTCTGAATCTTGGACATCTTGAAATTTTGTTAGACAAGCGTTATTCAATCCAAATATTGAGACTTTCCTTATTCTCAATAATCTTTTCAGCTATCTTTGTCCCAACATAATGAAAGTAATTTTGACCATAATAATTGTGGTCTTCTATGAACTTACCACTGGAAATTACTCTACGAAGTAAAGGAATTCGATTAGTCTTGTTGATATCGAAGTTCTCAATTGATCTTCCAAATTCATCTCCTAAGTTGGAAGTACCCCAATACTTTGGCCCTTTTTCAGGTTTGATCTCATAGACACGTCTCAAAAATTCAAAGGGAAATGCACCAAAAGAAATTAGAAGCTTTGGTTTATGTTCAAGAACAATTTCCCTGAACTCCTCTATCTCTTTAGCAACTTCTGCTCCCCACCAATTCAATGTGTTAGGAACTATTGCGCTATTGCTAACAGCATTCCTAATATAAATATTAGTAGTGTCGATTCTTGTATGAATTTCCCTATATACTTTGTCCTGTATCTCAGCTAAAGCTGGTGTCCAGATGTTGTGACGTACAGCAGGATGCTTTGGATTGACTACGAGCCAAATTGGGTTAGCTCTGTCTCCCGACTCTCTTTTGACCTTCTTATCTAAAGGTATATATTTATTAAGTGGTAAGCTGGACAAACGAATCCCACCTTTCAGTATTTATGGTTACTGCCAACAATCTACCAAAGATTGGCGCACCGTTAAGCATCCTAGTACGTTAAACTTCTGAATATAGCACCTCTGGCATAAGAATTGGTTAAAGTGTTTTTCCTTTTGGATAACCGCTCTACGTCTAGAACGAACTGGTGTTCTTGCCAGTAACACTGGCGCCACCGCTAAAATTCGAAACAGACTCTAATAGATTACATGCCATCGATTTTATTTTGTTATCCTTTTCACAATTCAGAACAGCTCTTGCTCTCTCTAAGGCATTAGTGGAAGAGGCAAAAATCTCATTCTCGGACATAAATATATTGTCAACGTCGATATCTGAAACAAGATTCGTCTTATTAAGCATTGACCTAAGATCTGACTTTACCCCACTGACAATCAGGACCCCACCTGCTTCTCTCACAGTCCTGATGAAAATTTTTAAAGCATTAAGTGATGTCAAATCAATAGTCGGAACATATTTCATCCTTAGGATAAAGACTTTAGCTTTATTCACCAGGCTATCAAGTCTTTCTTCAAGGTCGTATGCCGAGCCGAAATAAAGATTTCCTTCCAACTGTATAATTAGAACATCGACTTTTCCTTTGACAGATTCGATCTCCTGTTCAATAATTTGGGAATCTACTCCTTGTGTTGGAATAAGAATTTTTATAGGGACTTTGTTTGTATCTTTCAGGTACAGGATAATGGATAGTGCGATTCCTGTATAAATTGCATAATCAAGGTCCGGCATTAAAATTGTTGCTAAAAATGTTACGCACAAAGCAATGGAGTCGGATTTAAATTTGCCTACTTTCAATACCTTCTTGATTTCCTTTTTGTCGACTAGTCCGTATCCTGTAAGTATTAACACGCCGGCTAAACATGGATTGGGTATATACTTGGCAAACGGAGCAAAGAAGACAAGAACTAAAGCAACTGCCACACCTGACAGGATGCCAGCGATTCTAGTTACTGCTCCGTTGTGATAATTTATTGCGGAACGTGTAAAGGAACCAGATCCTGGAAAACACTGGAAAAATGATGACACGGCATTCGCTAAACCTTGTGCGACAAATTCCTGGTTAGCATCAATTTTTTGTCGCGAGGTGCTGGCAATGGTTTTTGAAATTGATATCGCTTCTACTAGTCCTATGATTGAAATCGCAATTGCTCCGCTGAAAACTTCCTTCATCGAAACAATATTGAACTGTACCATTTTGAAGGGAGGCAAAGAAGATGGAATATTGCCTGTAAGTTTAACGCCTTTCTGATCCAATGCAAAAATCACTATAAAGATAATTGGAATGATAATCCCGATTAATGCACCAGGCAAGTTTTTATTGATCCTTTTACAAATCAAGATCACTGCTATGGTCATTAAACCCAGTCCTAGTGCATACAAATTAGTTTGACTTAAATGAGTCATTACATAGTAAAATTTTTCAGTTGTTGGCATTTGAGCTGAATTTTTGATTGATATGCCCAGTAGTGTACTCAATTGTCCTAGGGCAATTAGCACACCAGCTCCAGCACTAAAACCTACAATTACAGTATGGGACACAAAATTTATCACTTTGCCCAGTTTAATGACTCCAAAGAAAATTTGTAGAGCGCCAACGATAAAAGTCATTAAAAAAAGCATTTGATAAGCATTTTCAAGTCCCATATAGTTTCTCATGCTGCCTGCTACTAGTAGAGCTATAGCATTAGTCGGTCCGGCGATTAGGTGCTTCGAGCTTCCAAATATCGACGCAACAATAGTTGATACTATAGCCGTGTATAGACCATAAACCGGGTTAACACCCGCGATCAGCGCATAAGCCATTGACTGTGGAATAGCTACTACTGCTACGGTCAATGCGGCTATCAAGTCTTTACTAAAATATTCCTTTTTATAGGTTCTAATAGTTCCAATTAAAGGTATATATTTGAATCGTGTTAAGTACAAACGAATCCCACCTTTCATCCAAATCGCAACAACCAGCAGAATTACCCCGGCGGCGATTAGCATACTTCAAGGCTTATCCTTGCAACAGTTTACTCATTAGTACACAGAGATATATTTGACCTGACTTTCACAACCATGCGATCAAATCTTTTCCGTAGTAATGCCTCGGCTTAATTTCTGAGGTCTTATTGATAGGCTGGGAGAACAAATTTCTTAAATTATCACCCAGCCCTTTTCACCAAACAGTGCTCTGGGGTGATGACATATTAATTAAGACTTTACATGAATTTCGTGATATAATAATATTGATATACCTTCTTAGCGGCCTTTAGAGGCTGCTTTTTTTATTGATAACTCCAAAGGGCTAAAAGTTCAAACATGTTCCTGTCCTCCTATATTTTGCTTTTGCTGCATGTAATCAACAAAAACAATTCCAAAGACTGCGATCATGACGATGATAGCGATGAAACCAATTACCATTCTTCTTCACTTCCTTTCCTCTCGTAAATTTTGATGATCACAAGTAAAGATTAGCATTGAGTTAATTTCGTGTCTATAGCAGATCAGTATACTCATAATCAATATGTTCTATGGATGATTGAATTAATATTACACTCTTATGTCGAAATCCTACGAATTTTGTATTTCTTCCCCTACTCTATAACGCCTTCTTCATTTCCACGACCTAAAAGGTGCACTAAATCAGAGAGTTTCTTACAATGACTCTCTAGCTTGTTACCTCTATAAAACAATAATTCACTTTACTTTATAGAGGGTATCCTATTGTATCCGCAAAGAGTGGGACACCTTATCTCGCGGTACATTTATTACCTGGATTTCCGGCATCAGGATATTTCCATACGCCTATCTACAGGAGTAAATGCATAATATATCTCAAGCACTTCCGGTTCTCAATTCCATTTTATTGGATGTCTTTAAATGAACACGATTCTTCGTTAGATTCATATAGGTACTAAGTTGTTAATATAGTTTTCCTATTGATACCTCAATTCGCTCGAGACTTAACAAACTGATCCGTTATTGTTATTTTTAATTTTATCGATATGAACTACTTTTTGTGTTGATACAAGTGCTTAATATTTTGCTTCAAAGCACATAATCTTTGCTCTTTATTTCCAGATGTTTTCAAAAAAGAACATGCTAAGGCCCCGAAGTGAAATATTTCTCTTCGGGGCCAATTTATAATTATCCTGAAAAACACAACCCTTTACTTCAGTTACAATTTAACGCAGCAGCACTCTCAGCGTTTGATCGTTACATTTCTTCTTCACGTTAGCAATCTCAGCAGTTCACAGTACAAATCTCCTATTGTTTATGGCCGCATATGCCTCGAACATGTAACAAATTGTTTGTGATAATTAATTCGAATATCCTTCATTGTTTAGGCACTTGATTGTTGTCCATATACCCCCTTGTGTATTATGCTAATAGTCTGAAACTAATTTGGTAAAGATAAGGATAACCCCAAAAGAATAATCAAGTTGCAAACAAGGAGTAATGATTTGAAAGCTGAACTGACCCCTATGATCACCAACTATTTAAGAACACTCGTTTGCTGGGCTAAAGATAAGCCTCCCAGTAGTAACTATCATTTAGTAATCGAGCATCTCGGACCCATTGTATTAGGAATAAAACCCTCTGAGTTATTAAACGTGTCTTTATATGACCAAAGGATTTGGGAAGAGTTTAAAACTCTTTTTTCCCAACAAGAGCAGCTTAGACTTCGAGAAATCAGACAAATAAACGGGCGTCAACAGGTCATTTTTTATCATAGAGCAACTTTGGACACTGTTTTGAGAGAAAAACACCATCAAGAATTCCTTAGAACCTTTAACTACCCTGAAATATATTCTCTAAATTGCTACCTTAATCATGTTCTTGGAAAGATTAAATCAAAGGCGTTCCCACACGAAATAGGTATTTTTCTTGGCTACCCTCTGAAAGACGTACTGGGCTTTATGAAACAGATTCCTTTAACATATGTAGGTACACATGGATGGCGAATTTATGGAGACATGCAAGTATCGGGGGAAATCTACGAGAAATACCAACAGGCACGAACTAGCCGAGTGATTTCAGATATCTAATATTATGATTAAGCACATTTTTCCTGGTTCATTAATTAAAAACATGTTCACTTAGTCACTCGCTTTGCTCAGAAGCCATGTTACGAGGTCAGCTAAGATTTTTTTATCATCAGGATCCTCTTCCAGCTGGTTTATCCGATTGACCAGATAATCGATCTGGAATGGACAATTTATCAACGCTGATGCGACTTTTTCTATTAGATGACTGTTCATAGCATCGGAATAAATTTTGGCTTCTTTAATTAAACCATTTTTGAGGGTCAGACCCAGGTCGATACCTCCCCAAGGGAATCGGGTTTCGTAGACTATATCGAAATTTGGTGTTTTTCCGTAGAGCCATTCCCATGAAGAATATCTTTCATAAAGATCCTGCAAATTATAGGTTGAATCGCTTACAGTGATTGGAGGTTCTGAATTTCCGCCATAAATTTCGAGAAAACTCTCGATTAAAGTTTCCTTCATTTTGGCTATTGTTATATCCGGTTGAAACATGCTCAGATTACCGACCCTGGATTGAACAGAATCGACTCCTTTTGAAGCAATTTTTTCCTTCGAAACTTGGAGATAGGTGGTAAGTTTGTGAATGTCTACATTGATTAGGATCGTACCGTGATGGTAAGCTTTTTCCTGCTCGAAATAAAATGCATTACCAGAAAATTTTCGACCTTCTACTGTTAAGTCATTCCGTCCGGAAAATTCGGCGTTAATATTGAGTTTTCTCACTCCCTCTAAAATGACCTTAAGTTGTTTGTGCAAATCATATTCGCCCCGGTGCATCACAAAGGTAAAATTAAGATTTCCCAGGTCGTGGAAAACCGCTCCCCCTCCAGACAAGCGACGTGCAATTTTCCCCCCATCCTGTGCTAATTGGCCACACCGACACTCTTTCCATGCGTTCTGATTTCTACCGATGACAACTGTATTTTGGTTTTGCCACAGATAAAGAATCACTTGATTTTTCTCGACATTTCTAAAAAGATACTCTTCCAATGCCAAATTATACCAAGGGTCAAATGAAGTTGAAAAAATTAGTTTTGTCTTAATCTCATGATTCGTCAAATTGCAACAATCCCCCACTTTTAAGATTTAGACCAAGATCAGAACACAATTATCTTTCTGCGTTACGAATGTTTATCTACTACCTATTTTGTGCGTCTTTCCAGCTATTTATAGGGGAGCATCCTTTTTGTTATCTAAGAGAATCAATTTGCATTCTAAGTTCTATTACAAATATTGAAGAGGTTGACCCAAAATAAGTTGGGTCAACCTCTTGCTTATTGGTTTACCAGTCTTTTTTGGGATGGGCTTAGGAATCGACTCAGCTACAGTAACTATCAATAAACTCTTGCGGGAGCTTCTTAACTAACAACACCGGTATAGGAGACCTGTTAAGTACATTATGTGCTAAACAACCAAAAACCAAGCCTTTTAAAGTAGTAAGCCCACGTGTACCCATAATTATTAATCTAAACGATCTTTTAGTTGCGTAATCAAGCAGTGCGTCGACAGTATCGGTTATACTTGGATTGCTGTATATCACATGATGACTAACGTCCGTTCCTCTTTCTTGAAAAATTTCATTAGTTTTGGTAAGTATTTCATGATAATGGTTTTTGGTAGTTAAATCAGATTCATCGGTCACTCGTTTAATCCATTCCGAGGTAGGGCTAACCGGCCAAGTGTCTATCCAATTATATTCTGTCCCTTCCGAACCTTCATCCCGTTCTTGTACTTGAACGACGGTTAAATGCATATTCGGCATATTCTTAAGTAAGGTGGCAGTGTAAACAGCAGCAGAAAAAGCCTGATGTGACCCATCGGAGTAGAGTAGTACATTAAACTCAAATTCATTCATCTCTAAAACCTCTTTCATTGCTATTAATAACATAAGTATAACATAGATGGAACATAATTTTCTATCAATAAAGCAAGGCATTAAGGATGCCCAAGAAATTCCTGGGATATCCTTAATGCCTCGCTATTAATTAATTCGTCTGTTCTAACTGTTATAATTATTCTAACATCGACTTTTTTATCCTGCAGAGATATTGAAAATGCCTGAAGCAGCTAAAACGATTACGATAATTTCTAAACTAACCATTGTAATATATGGTAAATCCTTTTTACGCATGTAAGCAACAAAGAGGGACAAATAACCTAATACCGAGACAATTCCTAGAAAGGCTAAACCAATCAGGTTTAAATAATCAGCATGACTAATCATTGACAACCAAGCCCAACCACTAGGTGCATGTGTAGCCAGCGCATACTCATGCACGCTCATCCCCCAATAAAGAGGCATATCTGAAGGACTGACAGTTGGATTATTGAAGCCACCCATGTAAAGCAGAAACGTAACTAACATTACAGCAATTCCAGTCCATGAACAAACTAACAAAATATTAGCATAAGTATTCTGTTCCGAACTTACTTCTACACTAGCTTGAACATTGTTTAATTGATTTATAGAACTTTTGGAATTACTACTTGGAACAGATGTTTGACTGTTCATAATTTTTACCCCCATCCTAATCCATCTAGTAACGATTTCAATCCAGCGAACAATAACATGAGTATAACAATATATCGGATAGATTTTGGTTTAGCAGTTCTTAATAACTTAACTCCGACTCGTGAACCCGCCATAATTCCCAAAACAGATGGAACTGTTATGATAGGAAGCACAGCACCTTGGTTCAAATAAATCCATGCCGCTGAAGTGTCAGTGATAGCCAATAGCGACATACTTGTTCCAACTGCAATTTTAAGTGGTGCGCCTAGGAGAAGGTTGAGTACTGGCACGTTAGCCCAGCCTGCACCGATCCCAAACATTCCGGCAATTATACCTATACCACAAAAAAGGATAAGTCCCTGGGGTAGTCTCCATACACTCCAAGTAACATCTTTACCGCTAGAAGTCTCAAAATAAGCTCCTCCGATATTTAAATAACGGGCTAATGCATCCGGATGACCAATTTTAGGGATTTCACTATTCTTAGAGAAAATAAATAGTATTGCTATCGAGGTAATTAAAAGGCCTAATAACGTTTTAAGAATACTTTGTGGTAAAGACAGTCCTAATAACGCACCTATTATACTAGATGCAGATGCAAGTAAAGCTAATGGAATAACCAATCGAAGACTTGCAAAATTCGATTTTAATAGTTTTGGTGCTGCAGACAACGAACATGCTAGAGCAACAAACAAACCTGACCCACGGATAAAATCCAAATTGAAAGGGAAGAAACTGCTGACGATTGGCACATAGAGAACGCTACCACCTACTCCAGCTAACGCAGCTACAATGCCGATGAGAAAAGTTGTTGCTAATAAAGCAAGGGGCCATACCCACCATGGTACGCCAGGTGTACCAGCTGCTTGCGCAACAGCAACATTGGTTGTTGTAAATAATGTACTGGCATGAGCAATGAGATTTTCGATCATGATTTTCGACCTCCTACGGTTAAACTAATAGTTGAGTTTTAAAGCTTTCAGAAACGACCAGTACCACAGTGATAATATTGACATTGAATCTTTTTACCCATCTACATCACTCCTTTATTTTCTTAAGTTCTTTTATTTAATAACATCATTTGATGAGTTGGGCGTTGTTTATTCAATCCAAATATTAAAACTATCCTTGTTCTCAATAAGTTTATCCGCTATCTTTGATCCAACATATTGAAAGTAATTTTCGCTGAAATCGTTGTAATCTTCGATAAATTTACCACTCGTAACTACTCGCCGAAGTAAAGGAATCTTATTAGTTTTATTTATGTCAAAGTTCTCAATCGATCTACCAAACTCATTCCCTAAGATAGCAGTACCCCAAGATTTGGGCCCTTTTTCTGGTTTGATCTCGTAGACACGTCTCATGAATTCATATGGAAATGCGCCAAAGGTAATAAGAATCTTCGGTTTA
This sequence comes from Desulfosporosinus sp. OT, assembly GCF_000224515.1. Taxonomy (GTDB): domain Bacteria; phylum Bacillota; class Desulfitobacteriia; order Desulfitobacteriales; family Desulfitobacteriaceae; genus Desulfosporosinus. The sequence goes on from NZ_AGAF01000120.1 coordinate 97,102, forward strand.
TATTCAAAAACAATTTCCCTAAACAACTCTATTTCTTTAGAAACTTCGGCTCCCCACCAATTTAAGGTTTTAGGAACTATCGCACTATCTTTGACAGCATTCCTAATATAAATATTTCTAGAATCAATCCTTGTGTGGATTTCTCTATATACTTTATCCTGAATCTCAGCTAGAACAGGTGTCCAAATGTTGTGGCGAACAGCAGTATGTTTCGGATTAATTAGTAGCCAAATCGGGTAGGCTTTATCACCCGCCTCTCTCTTGTTCTTCTTGTCTTTAGACATATACTTATTACTCGCTAAGTTTGGCAAAGGAATTCCCCCCGTTTTCAGTAGTATTTATAGTGCTGCCAACAACCTGCAAAAATTAGGTCAACATCGGAGCATGCTAGTAAAGATTCTAACTAAATCGTGCTCTTTTGAAAGCTCAAGCTGAGGAAAGAATGAAATTTACTTTCGAGGTTACTTTTGAGCATCTTTTTTCGTAATACCTTTATGACTATATTCACAATTAAAGGGTAGCATTATGTTCGTAGTGTGTAAATAGTAAAACAATATGCTCGTAATGAATAAACATTATGGTTAACTTTGCTGATCTCTAATCAGATATGGCATAAACAAGCGGTATTTGTAATTCCTCGCAGCTCTGCCACCCCTTTTCCACCTCTATACAAGCGGCATTAATTTACAGGATGTTCACCTTTGAGTTTTAAACAAGAGCCTTCAAAATGGCCGGAATCGTGTCTTTCCGAGTAGCTTCGTTTTAAATTCAAAACAACTGTGAAATCATAGACTGACTTAAAGTGCTGTATGATATCTATAGCTAGCAACTCATTATAATTTTCAGATCATTAATTTAAATTCTTATGGCCCCTAAAATAATTTATTGCAATAACATGTTGTTGCCTGATTTTTTCCCAACTTCTTTCAATCTACATTACAACTACTATGAGTCATAATTAATTCCCTAGATTACTAATAAACCGCTTTCGTTGAACGAGCTAAGTTTAAATGTTATAAATTCTTCAAAATAAAAGTTTAAAAGTAAAGTCCCGAAGAGCTAAATTTCTCTCCGGAACTAATTTTTAGTCAATTCATTTATAAGTAATTTCATTCGCGATTCTTATCATACAAAAGCAGACAGCCAATAAAGAAAACTTGGCTGGCGCCAAACTTGGCGAAGGCGGCCGCCTTAGTTGCACTTATGCTTCCAGAAAGTATAGAACAAAAAGTTATACTTTCTGACTAGTACAAAAAAGGTTGAACCATTTAGCTCAACCTTTTATCAATTACTATTAAGAGAGCTTCTTAACTGCATAATTAACGGGACAAATAAATTATAGCGATATATAAATTGAAGTTCTATTTGATTAACAACACAGGTATTGTGGATTTTTTAAGTATGTTTTGTGCTAAACAACCAGAAATCAATCGTTTTAAGATATTAAGCCTCCGCGTACCAATAATGATAAATTCAAATGATTTTTTTGTTGCATAATCAAGAATTACATCGACCGTATCGGACATAGTCGTGTCTGAATATAATACTTGGTGATTAACGTTAAGCCCTCTTTCAAAAAATATTCCGTTAGTTTTATCAATAATCTCATCATAAACACTTTTGTCTGTCGAATTAGATTCATTTATCAAGCGTTTAAGCCAGTCCGCGATAGGGCTAACTGGCCAATTGTCCTTTTCCTCAATCCTTCTGCATTTTGCCCCTATCATTGAGCCCTCGCCATTTTCTTGTACTTGCACAACGGTTACCTTTAGATTAGGCAAATTCTTCACAAGGGCAGCAGTATAAATGGCAGCAGAAAAAGAGTGCTGTGACCCATCAGAGTAAAGAAGTACCTTAACCTTATTGGAATTAGTCATGTAAATACTCCCTTTCACAAGTACTTAGAGTATATGCGTGTTTTGTAGCAATCCTCTATTAATCTCAAACTAATCTTTTAACCAATGCTTTAGCATAACTAGATTAGCATTGTATTAAAATCATGTCTATAACAGAACAATATTTTCGTAATGAAATTACGCTATGGATAATCATAGGTATATCTTGTTTATAAACAGATCTTCTAATCTCTACAGCATTGTTACTATCTAAAACCAATGGTATTTAATACTTTGCTAATTTGAATTTAAGCAAAATAAGCTCCGAAGAAATATCTTTTCTCTTCGGAGCAGCTCATGAATAGTCCAACGCTCAGTTGTACCGTATTGACTTTCCAGAAGCTTAACTGGATATTATGAG
>NZ_AGAF01000119.1 GCF_000224515.1 Desulfosporosinus sp. OT
TTACTTCGTGTAAAGGAAGAACTTCGCAAATGATCCATTGGTAGCATCTCGGACAACGGTTACGTTCGTTTTGCCACGAAGATCACTTAAGGATTTCACGGAAATGTCTGAAGGATCTGTGACATCAAGCACTAAACCGTTATCAGCAAGGGTAAACGCACCGTCACTTGTTGTGACTTTCTTATTACCAACGTCAACACTATCAACTGTTACTGGGGTTACTACACGGTCTCCATACTCATTCGCGGTTCCATCTACGATTTCATGAGTGGCTGTAGCAATGTCTTTGACTAAGGCAAGATTTCCTTTGTCAAATTCAAGCACGACGACATCGCCTTTTTTAAGATCGTCACTCGTTGTTAAGCCTGAAATCTTATCAGCTGCCAGTGTTTTCAGTTCTCCACCAGCGTATACTGTTAGACTTACTACCTTTTTATCGGTATCACGTAGAACGTTGGTCACTACTGCTTCGTCATACGTTATATCGGATGTTGTTGTCGCATCGAACCAAACTGCAATGACTTCATTATCGTCATTATAGATATAACTTCCGCTCGCAATTTCTGAGCCGTTGTAGTCACCGAATGTCGATTCTACATAATCGCCTGCTTTCGTTGCAGTACTAGCATCCGTTGCATCAAACATTAAGGTTCCTGAAGTCATCTTTTTACCGTCAAGATAACTGTCGCCTGCTTTAAGGCTCGTTATGGTGCCGTAACCATAGGTTCCTGTGCCTTTAAAGAATTCAATTTGTTTAAGGTTACCATTGTCATCGGTATCTAATTTAACCATGCGTCCTTGGCTAGCTTCAGCACTGAAATCAATCACTACGTTACTTGCAGCACCGCTGTTATCTATGAGTGTGATACCTGCACCAGCTAACGTCGCTTTCCAATCACTTGTCGCTCCCGCAGTGTTATCAATATCATAGTCTACGCCATCGACCGTAATCGTGTCCAGGCTATCCAAATTGATATCATAGGAAAGTTCATCGCCATCTTGGTTTACAGCTTCAACGTCAATTTTAGCTTTAGCTTCAGAGTAACCTATAATACTGTCTGTTAAGACTGCAACCTTATCATTGGTGGTAATATTCGCTACGTCTCCACTGATATAGACTAGGTTTCCTGCATGGTCAGTGTACAGGGTTACATCACCCGCGGCTTGAAGTGACTCGGCTGCATCAGAATCGACATCTTTTACTTTACCGTCTGTGTCAATATACACGGCATATTGGTTATAGTTGTAGTCATTGGAGTCATAATCAAACTCATAACTCTTTCCGCCGACTTCGACTGCGTTACTATACACGTTTGTGATCTCACCGGTTGCCGCTTGGTTATTGTAAACTTCTGCGTAACCGTCTCCGTCATTGGCATCTTCATTATAGAAAATTACATCGCCTTTTTGGAGATCTGCTGTCGTGATATTGGCTCCGTCTTTAATGATCGTGGCGTGGTTTGCGTCAAAGGAACCGCTGCCATTAACTCCTAGTACTTCGTCTCCGTCAACGGAGTTGAAGATTAAGAAATCGTTTAAGGTATACGCACTGACAAAGTCAATGTCCCCTGATTTGTCAAATCCTACTTTGGCAAAGTTGAGTTTTTGACCCACATAATCAGCGATGTCTTTTTCTTCACCATTTACATAGAAGGCAAATTTAGCCGTTGAGGTATTGGAGAAGTTATCCCCGGTAACGTCATACTTTTTATCTTCACTAACTAGTTTGATTTGATCTACTTTGGTCACTTCAATCGCATCTTCTTTGGCCGTTGACGTCATGACTTGAGATTTCAGTAATTCGTTATCATTGTTATACCAAACCTGTACAGTTTCACCTAACGCAGCTTCATAATTAAACTTAGGATCAAGAACTTTAAGCGTTTTTACAGTATCTGATTTCGTGTCATGAACTGTGATCTTGCTATTATCGACATCGATCGATTGTACCAGGGTTTCCATGGAATACGAACGATTGAAGTTCGCTGTTAGCATTTGTCCATTGACGTTTACTGTCACGGTATAATCTGTAAGGTACTGAAGAACGTTGGCATCGGAAGAATCAGCAGCATACAAGGTGACCGTCGCAGCCATTCCATTGGCAGACAACTTGACTTCTTGAACGCCATAACGATCTTTGGTCGCTGCATCTTGAATGGTAACATCTGAGGGTTCCAGATTGGTTACCGCTTTGCTAAAGTCGATTTCTAAGAAACGGTTGGTATCATCAAGTGCAGTTACTGAAGTAATCGTCAAATCTCCCGGTACGGTTGTTACTTGACCTTCTGCAACTCCCGTACGAATACTCTCAGGAACAACCGCTGTACCACCAAGCGCTGTAACAACCGTGCTAGCAGACGATTTACTGTGGGTGAACGCGGCCGCAGCAGGAACACTCGCGCCGTCGGTCAGAACAATAGCGGACTTCGTTTGAGCTGCCAGTGGTGCGCCGGCGAGAGCATCAATACCCGTTTTGCCGTTCGCTACATAGACATTATCGAACTGAAGGGAAGACGCGAAGTCTTGGATCACTTGGTTATTTGTGTCATAGGCTGTGATTCCATAGTGGCGAGTTGCGTTGGGCAACTGAGTCATGACGGAAGCATCGATGACGCCGGTTCCACCAATAACATCCGAGGCTGTAATACCTAAGTTAGCTGCTAAGAAGGCTTTGGCACTAGCAGACAGTCCGGATTTTTCAGTTAAGATAATCGGCTCATTGGCTGCAGAGGCAACCGAGGCGAT
>NZ_AGAF01000118.1 GCF_000224515.1 Desulfosporosinus sp. OT
GCCAACTAGCTAATCAGACGCGGGTCCATCCATAATCGGTAGCATCTTCAGAGGCCACCTTTCCTTAAATGCTGATGCCAGCTCTTAAGATTATTCGGTATTAGCCCTCGTTTCCAAGGGTTGTCCCGGATTTATGGGTAGGTTACCCACGCGTTACTCACCCGTCCGCCACTAAGAATTCTCTAAGCAAGCTTATTGAATTCTCCGTTCGACTTGCATGTGTTAGGCACGCCGCCAGCGTTCGTCCTGAGCCAGGATCAAACTCTCCATAAAAAGTTATTTCAACTTCATTGAAGAAGATGATTCGCTCATGATTTCTTTTGAAACTCTTGCGAGTTTCTCTCATTGGCTGTCCTTGTTGTTTAGTTTTCAAAGACCATGACTTTTCATTAGCCACTTGGGCCAGATCTACATCTTAGCATTTTCAACTCGCGTTGTCAATGACTAATTTACCTGATCCAGATTGACTAGCTCGAGGTTTCTACCCCTTACTTGCTCAATCATTGTGCGTCTTTGTGGCGCTCAGTTATAGTACCATTTTCAGTGTGTGCTGTCAACAGTTATTTTCCTTCGTCTGCTATTTTCTTTACCATTCCTTTATATTTTCTTCATCTGTCCCATCTATTTTTCTGAATTGTTTCATTGATTTATAAAGCTGAACAGTCTCTCCACCTTAGAATATAGACCAATAATTACTCATAGTATTTACTGGTTAGTATGGAGGAGGTGGTTCGAATTAGAGTGAGGGAGTTAGGGCTCGACTTTGGCACCCTGCCTACAGGCAAATACAATGCTGTAACCGATATGCCTGGAGTTACTGCCATTGCCACAGCTTCTGGTGGGTCTGTTCCGGAGGGTAATGTCGGAGCAGGAGTAGGTATGATCACCATGGCCTACAAGTCCGGGGTGGGTACCTGTTCTCGCAACATAAAAAACAGCTTGGGAACCTGGACCTTGGGAGTATTAATGGTCTGTAACTTTGGCGAGCGTGAAGATTTAATAATTAAAGGCATCCCATTCAGTCGCATGTTTCCAGTCAACGAAGCTCCAACACATCGCAACTCAAATATTACTATTATAGCCACCGATGCTCCGTTGACCTGCCCCCAGTTAAAGCGTCTAGCCAAAAGACCCCCGTTGGGTTTAAGTAGAGTAGGAAATATCTGTCGCTGGGGGTGCGGAAATATTGAAATGGCGTTTTCTAATTACCCTTGGATTCATCCCCAAGCAAAGCCTCTAATCATTGATAACGCAGAGTTTCTTGACCCCTTTATCATGGCAGTTTCAGATGCCTCCGAGGAGGCCTGTCTAAACTCTTTGTTCCAGGCTGAAACAATGGTTGGAGTCGATAATCAGGTCCGAGAAAAAATCCCCGTTGAGCAGATTATTACCTACCTAAAGAACTCTAACCGCCTACGGTAAGCGATTCATATCGAATCATTCATAGATTAAATACTATGTAGAGTGTAGAGTAATGTATACTTTGTAAGCAATAAACGCGACAAAAGTAAAACTTAGTATTGCGAGGAAAAATATTATGAGGCATCCGAATAAAGACATAGATGACTCCTCAGTCGGTTGAAAAGTGCCCTCACTTGCATTGCGCATTTCATCGTATTGTTTGCGTTGGTGCGGATCATTTAATATTTCATATGCCTCAACAATTTCAACAAATTTATCATATGCGTCATTTTGAGAACATACATCTGGATGCCAAACCTTCATAAGCGTTCTGAAGGCAATCTTTATTTCATCGCTCGTAGCATGTTCATTAATTCCAAGTATCAAATAGTAATCTTTCATTGAGGAACCCCCAATTTGTTACTTATTTTAAACTTAGTTTTAAGCTTCACCATATGTTCAGGAATATACTCATTAGACCTAACAAACCTTGAACGGAGTACCCTAATCGCTAGCAGCACTACAAGGCATGAGAGCGCTGGAGAGCTACATAAGTGATGTGAATGGTCATATATAGAAAAAAGGGATCAAGCTGAAGACTTAATCCCATACTGCACAATTATTTTGTTAATGGAAAGATAGGACTTTAGCATCAACCGCTTGATCGCTTATGAAATAACCCCGGATTACTGAGCAATCACACGTCTTGCGCCATAATATCGACTAGACCAATACTCACTATTTATACTAGCGTAGGAAACACCACTATTTGAAGAGTTAATCATTATACCGTTACCAACATAGATGCCAACGTGAGATGGGCCTGCTTGATACGTAGAAAAGAAAACTAAATCCCCAGCTTGTAAGTTTTCTCTCGAAACGCTCTGACCTTCGCTATATTGGTCCCAAGTTACCCTACTAAGTTTAATACCAAACTGTCCATATACATACTGTACAAAGCTTGAACAATCGAATTGCGGATAAGTACCTCCCCAAGTATAAGGTACCCCAAGGAACGTTGATGCAAAGGATAGCAACTGCCCTACCTGTCCATCTAATTTCACAGGGGTGCTAAACGTACCCTGTAAACTATCTGTTTTCAGTTGAGACGCTAGTATCTCCTGATACTTCGCTTGTGAAACAAGTTGAGCTTGCAGTTGTTCTGCCGCAATTAAGCGCTCAGTTTCGCTAATATTCTCTTGACCCCGACTTTGCACTTGCATAATTTGTGCTTCATCATTAGTAATTGAATTTACTAGTTCAGTCTGCTTTGCCAACGCTACATTAAGACCGTCTAAAAGTTGCTGCTTAGACTGAATCTCATCTGTTAGTTTTTTTGTTTCGTCTTCTTCCAAGCTCCGCTTTACCTTGATTTCATCAGCATTTGCCGATATCTTAAATCTCAGATCTCGATAGAAGCTAAGAACTGTATCAATATAACTACATCTGTTGATTAAATCATTAATGCTTGTCGAACCAACCAACCAACTTATATAGCTTAAATAGGGGGTATCCCCCTCAGTGTACTGATTTCTAACGTAGCTCTCAAGAGTCTCTGTATCTTTTTTCTGCTGATCAGCTAACTTTTGTTGCTCCAGGTCTAAATCTGCTATGGTTTTTTTGTGTTGCTCTATAACTAGGTTATCCTGATCGATAGCGCTTTTCAATACATTAATTGATTCTTGGATCGATTGTGCCTGGCTTTCTGCAATGGCCTGCAATTGTTGCTGTACATTAACCTGATCTTGAAGAGAACTGGAATTGTTCTTAAGTGCACTAAGGTTATCGTATAGTGTCGCTGCATTTACTGGTTGTATGGATAAACAAATTATAATTGACACAAGAATGCTCAAAAATATGCGTCGTATTGCTACAACTCCTATTTTACTGAACGCTTTAGTTGACCACACTTGCATTTGTATTCCTCCTTAGCCCAACAATGCAATAAAAAGAATTCTTCTTACTTAGTTAGACTAACAGAGAGATGGAAAACAAACAATGGAACAATTTTCATGTGATTTAATTTCTGGTTGAAGCTAAATGCTAATTATTCAATTAAACATCTTGAAAAATCTTAGTAATTTCGAACTCCTAATTAATTAGGTTTTACCAGAGCTAAAGGTCTAGTTCACGATACAAAGATAGAGCCTACATTAAATTTAATGCAGACTCTATCTTCTCTTATTTAGATACCCTATAATAGTTATTTTCCGAATGTTCTTGCCGAAACAGAAAATCAAGTGTGATTTACTGCTATTTTAATGCACCTTCTGTAATCAGCTTCACCAGATCTGCTTTAGAGGGAACTTTTCCTGTAGATTTAACTTTTCCATCAATCACTAGGCCCGGTGTAAGCATTATCCCGGCCTTCGCAATCTCTTGAATATCCGTTACTTTAATGACCACTGCCTCTGTTTTAGTTTCTTTAACGACTTCCTTTACTAATTCCTCTAACTGCTTACACTTTTTACAGCCAGTGCCCAGTACTTTAATCTCCATTTGGACAATCTCCTTACTTTTCACAATCACATTTGATATTTCCAGCAATGATCTCTTGCCAATCACCAATTACTTCATGAGTCCAACAATCATCGGCTCCTGCTGCTTCTCGCATGGTGAGTGCCAAGATATAAGTCAATTCCTCTACAGTCGCACCGGCTTCCAGGGCACCTTTGAAATGTTTCAACACACACGGTTTTGAGCGACCTTTAATCGAAAGGGCGAAACAAATAAACTGATATGTTTTTTCATCTATCATTCTTTTTTCTTTATACAGCGCATCGAGATCATCTAATTTCTCTGCAAATTCAGGAAAGAATTCAGCCAGCATTCTCATCACTTTCACCCCCTCTTAGAATCATTATATCATCATTTTATAATATGTTAAATATTTTATTTAGTCATTTGTTTAAGGCTTTACAGTATTAATAGGCACTCAATTGTTGAGTGCCCATTGATTATTTACTCGTGATTATCTGAAACGTGGTATTAACTCTTTTTCTGATTTTCAAAATATCTATCGTTAGTTGCTTGTGGAATTGTTTCTGCTTGTATATCGATAATTTCACCAGAGAAATACCTTTTTGGCGACTCCCTAAAGCTTCTTGATCTCTTTCTCCCTAGGTAATAACGATAAATCCCAAATAAGCTAACAATCGCTGCTCCTACAAGAATGAGACCAAAAGTAAAAGTGATAACCGTCACAATGATGAAGAAAATGGCCAAGTACCATAGAACTCTATATAGTTGTTTGGGCATAATAATCCCCCTCACTTAAATTGATTTCAACTTAGTATGACTCAACTTAGTATGACTCAGATTAGTATGACTCAGATTAGTATGACTCATAGTTGTCCTTTCGAAAATTCAAGAAGAGTATCTACGGCCCTATATTACCATAAAACAAAGAAGATGGACAACCATACATCTCAAGATCTGAGGGTCTCTAATACGCAGACACCCTTTTATTACCAAATAATTGATTATAAATTGTTTTGTCTGCGGATGGGTGACTATAAGCACTCATTCGTAAAATAACTCAGGAGTTCAATAAAAGAAGTTTGTGCCAAACATGGGCTGAGGATAATTTCGAAATAGACAACCCAGTCCACTTTATTAATATCATACGTTACATCTTTAATAATTTCCTTCGGGATGTGTAAGGAAGCTTTGATCTTAGAAATAGTAAATTCTGCTACATTCTCTAAGTTACTAACAATTTCCGGGTCTGCTACGGTACTGAAATCAAGATAAAATTTAACTTTATTAAATGCCGCGTAAGTAACTTGATATGGGACTACGCCAATATCTCTCGTTTCTGCGTAAAGTACAGGGTCTTGCTTGAAAGATTTGAATATCAATGGCTCTGGAGTTTCTGATTCGACAATCGGTTTAGTTATTAATGCAATTCTCATAGCAGTAACTTCGCTTCTTTCTTCTAAACATGGTCTCTTAACTTCAATTTTCATTATTTCTATACGTTACTCTTAAGTGAGTGAGTTGCTGACATTGTTGTTTAGACTTTTCCACACCTAATAAAACATATACGTGCCTAATATTTTTTTAAGGGGGTCTCCCAATATGATTTTTTTTAAAACCCTAGGTGAAATTTACCTAGGGTTTTAAAAGTTGGGTTAAGTTATAAAGTTTAAATAAACTTTGATTAAATGAATCATTTCATTTTTAGTGTACGAGAAAATCTCTTACATCATCAAGAGCTTTTCTTAAACCTGCAAGAGCTTCTTCATCCATTCTCCCAGAATTGCGCATCCTTTGGAGGAGCTCATCAGGTCCAATTTCCTGCCTTTGCATCGTTGTAATTATCATTTTCTCATCTTCGGTTAATTCTTCCCATTTCCGCACAGGTCTACACCTCCGGTTATACTAAAAACAGTTGTCTGTTTAGTGTATAGCTTGTGGTTTATGGTATTTTTCTATACACGCAACCTTTTCTTTGATCCGCCAAAAAACTGGCTGCTAAGGGTCACTTGTTCAGACCAAGGTACCTAAGTAGTAACACGAATCAATCCATCCATTAACATTGAAGATGATCTTATACTGAAGGTTTTCTAAAAGGCAACACCTTGCCTTTATTTTTCTTTGGCAAATTATCACTGCAAGATGCACATCCACCACCGCAGCCCGTTTTATTGCCCACAAAGACTTTGCGCCAAGACACCTGCCATTTTTCGCCTACCTGTTCTATGCGGGTCTCAACTTCATATTGGGGACCACGTTGTTGATTGGCTAACCTTCCTTCTGTAGTTGCGACAATATTTGCGATATTAAGCGCCTTCTTTTCAGAATCATAAAGAGTCTGTATTTTTACCCATTCCATCATTACCGCTCCTTTTATGATAGCTTCTATCTTTTCCAGTACTAACCACTTGTTAAATTAGAAAAACTTAATATCCTTTATCAATTTCCACTTGATTAATTAATGGAAACCTTTCCTGATCCACATTTTTGAGAGTATCTAAAAAACAATTAACTGCCTCTTCAGGTGAAGTTATGGCTGAAATGTGCGGCGTGATTATTATTTCCGGGCGCTCCCATAAGGGAGAATCGTGTGCTAATGGTTCGTTCTCAAGTACATCCAATACTGCCAAACGCAAATTTTTATTGTCTAGTGCTGTAAGTAAGGAATACTCGTCAACCGATGCACCTCGGCCCACATTGATAAAGCAGGCCTTATTGAGATGTTTAAATAAATCACAAGTAAATAATTTATTCGTTTTAAGTGTCAAGGGAAGAGTATTTATCACCCAATTGGCGTCTTGTAGACTACCGCTTACTTTGTGTATAGGCACTACTTGGTTGAAGGGATCTTTTTGTAATCCACTGAGTGAGACTCCCATTACTTGAGCTCCAAAGAACCTGAAATGCCTTGCAACTTCTTGACCTATAGACCCAGTTCCAAAGACAACAATCTTCTGGGTAGAAATGGCTAGAGGTTCGAACGTCTTGATGACTTTAGACTCTTTTAATTTTTGAAAGACCTCATGTAGCTGCAAGTCTCTAAGAATATAACTCAAGCAATATTCACTAATTTTTTGCCCGAAAGAGCAAATAGTACGTGATAATATCACGTCTCTTTTCCAAGCTCTATTGTTTAGAAAGGAGTCGACACCAGCCCCCAGCGAATGCACCCATTTTATATTCTCAAACTGAAAGTTAGCTGTTGGTCTAAAAGAAACGAAAGCATCTGCCCATTTTAGGTCAGACTCTGAAACTCTGTCTTCAGATAGAAAACGTAATTCTTTATCTAGCTTGCTGGCTAAAAGGCTCTGCATAACATCAAATAAACGACCAGTAACGAGTATCTTCTCTATCATCCTGTCCCTCCAATTCAGATTGGTTGAATTTAGAATAAGTAAATCGATTCATCATGGGATCAATGACCTGAGTTGTTTACTTCTTAACTGCCCACAAGCGGCATCAATATCTGTCCCATGTTCAAGACGAATACTACAATTAATACCTTGTTTTTTCAGCGTATCATAAAACGCTAACATCGACTCATGTTCACTTCTTTGATACTGATTATGTTCATCCACCGGATTATATGGAATTAAGTTAACATTTGTGAGATGGTGCTTATCCCCAATTAGGGCAGCAAGTTGAAGGGCATGCTCCCTACGATCATTCAGATTCTTTAACAGAATATATTCCAACGTAATCCTGCGATTCGTTTTTTTTAAATAGTAATCAACTGCTTGCATCAGTTCCTCTATGGGGAAAGCTCGGTTTATTTTCATTATCTGCGTTCGGAGCTCGTTTGTTGGTGCATGTAATGAGATCGCTAGATTTACCTGCAAACTATTATCGGTGAATTCATAAATTCCATCTGCAAGCCCGCTCGTCGACACTGTAATACGTTTTCCAGCAATGGCTAGTCCTTTATGATCTTTAATAATCCGTAAAGCGTCTGCTACGTTTTTAAAATTATCAAATGGTTCACCAATCCCCATCACTACAACGTGACTCACTCTTTCCTCAAGTTTCGCTTCATCCAAATGATGTTGGACCTTCATAATTTGTTCCACGATTTCGCCACTGGATAAATCACGAATTTTTGTTAATAACCCACTTGCACAAAAACTACAGCCCATGTTACAACCTACTTGGGTAGTGACGCAAACCGATAACCCGAATTTATGTCTCATCAATACCGTTTCAATCAAATTGTCATCCTTTAACCTAAATAAAAACTTAGTCGTTCCATCCGCAGATTCTTGCTTAGAGTGTTCGCTTAACGATTGAATAACAAAATGATCTGCTAATAAATAAAGACACTCCTTATTGACATCAATAATTTCCGAGAAATGCCTTACCCGCTTCCTATAGAGCCAATCCCAAACCTGTGATGCCCTAGACTTTTTATGTCCATATTCCATAAGCCATGCCACTAGTTGATCAAAGGTTAATCCATAGATGGATTCTTCTTGTTCTTCTGGCATAGGCCTCACCCACTCTCGTTATATTTGATATAAACCAATTATTGGATTGCCATTCGACATTTACCTTCTGAATCCCTGCAGTAACAACGCACCGCGATAAAATACTTAAGCTTCATTCCTCTTCATCTCAACTGAGAGATATATATTATACCACATTCACTAAATTCCATTCTTAACTCTACAACAAGGTTCCACCCGGTACGCTAACCATGGCGGCCAAGTGTCCCTGTAGCCAAGTACAAACAAAGTGCTCCGCGTCAACGTTGACGCGAAGCACTTTGTTAATCTACATCCTCCAGAGACTGCTTAGCTTTGTCCCATTTCCACAAGTTTCTTAGCCATACTTTCTATACTTGCCAAACTGCGAGCAATTTCCGACACATCATTAGCATGATTGTCAGTTACTGCCGTCAGCTGCTTAATTGCCTCAATTAAAAGTCCCACAGAGGATTGAACCTCCTGCACGTTACTGTCGATCGCCTTCGTGGAGGTTTCGGTATCCGAAGCAAGCCTTCTGACTTCATCCGAGACAATAGCGAACCCTCGTCCATGCTCACCCGCTCGAGAAGCTTCAATAGCTGCGTTAAGCCCTAAGATGTTGCTCTGTTTGGAAATTTTCTTGATTTGCTGAGTTAATTCATTGGTTCTACGCATCTCTGCGCTTACATGTTCAGTCTCATCGTCCATACTTCGAATCGTTGCGGCGAGTTCTTCAGTAGCACCTGACAAATGGTGAGCTGAAGAAGAAATTGTTACCACGGCTTCAATAATATCCTTACCAGTTGCGAGTAGATTATCATAAAGTTCAGTCGAACATGCAATAGCAAGGCAACCAGCAATTTTTGACTCATTAAAGATTGGCAGAGCGATACCGACAAAGGGAACACCAAAAAGTTCTTTGGATATACGTCGTACAACGCGCTTTCCGCTCGTGAGAGCTTCCAAAACGTTTGAACCGGGCGTTGGCGAGTTGCCAAGCTTTGCTTTAGTATCGATCGTCTTTCCTGGGTAATAGGCAACAACCTTCTCTGTATCAAAAAGAGTAACGGCAACGTCATCATTGAAAAACTGCTGAACCTCCGCGACTATAAGCTGATAAGCCTCGAATTTTGTCACTTCAATACCTCCGTGTTATAAGCATATACCATATAGTAACTTAACTAGAAAACTAACTTCAAGGTGGTTTGAAAGTATTAGAAAACCAGACCCATGTGCCTAACATTCGACATTAAATGAATATAACCTTTATATTCCCCATTATAATTTTCTCTCCTGTATCCTTGCCTAAGCTAAATAGCCACACTGGACCTTCATTAAAAACATAGATAAAAATCCAGAGACAATCTCCATCTCGACCATCTTAACTAGGTTCCGGTTAATAGTACTTTTTCTATAAATATCCTTGCAATTTCCGGATCAAACTGAGTACCTGCATTCTCTTGAATTTCTTTAAGAACTTCCTTTTCACTCAAAGCTTTTCGATATGATCGCTCACTGGTCATAGCATCATAGCTGTCAGCTAGAGCAATGACTCTTGCTATCCTTGGAATAGCTTCACCTTTTAAACCTTTTGGATAACCTGTCCCATCCCATCTTTCATGATGTGCCAAAATGCAATCTGCAATCTCTAACATGTCATTCGACGAGTTTAAAATTCTAAACCCAATATCGGGATGCCTTTTTATTTCATTTCTTTCTAAATCTGTAAGTTTTCCAGGCTTATTGAGGATACCTTCTTCAATTGCAATTTTTCCAATATCATGAAGCAGGCCAACAACCTTAAGTCTACTTACTTCAATTTCTGAAAAACCTATTGCTTGTCCTATATGCTGGCATAGTTCACTGACCCTTTGGGAGTGTTTTTCTTCTCTAGGGTTCTTTTCATGCAGAGTTTGTATTATAGTGGTTATGGTATTCCCTCGCTGGCCTTGGTTTTCCATAATTTTATGTTTATGCATATAATCTTCAGCATTTTTTAAAATTTCCAGAATATCTTCATCGGGGTTATGCTTCGTCTCCCAACCAAATGCGATACTAACTCGAAGAGCATTGACATATTCATATGAATATAACTCTTTAATTTTCTTAACAATTTTTTCGGCTTCTTCGGCTTTTGTCTTTGGTAGAAGAATCACAAATTCATCTCCGTCCCAGCGAGCAACGATATCCTCTGGTCTGCATACATTTCGTATACCTAATGCTGCTTTCTGTAAGAGTTCATTACCTTTGTCGTGCCCAAAAGCATCATTAACTAGCTTCAGCCCATTTACATCCCCTAAAATGATAGAAATGGGAAGATTCCTTTCCGTGTCTAATCGCTTAACCTCTTCCTCATAGAAACTACGATTATATAATCCCGTGAGCTGGTCACGATAGGTTAAGTGATCAATTCTATTTTGAAGTTTCCTGTGTGCTTTGTGTCTTTGCCAAACGTTTAGATAGTGAATGGCGAAAAAAAACGCAAAAATAGTAATTAGAGTATCTTTTTTTAAATACGTCTCTCCTGAGAAATAAAGAGCTACTAACACCAAAACCAGCGTCAGTACATAATAAGTTGCTAAAAATAAAGGCGTATTTAGAATGAACGATACACAGTAAGTTGTCAAAAGCAACAGTACAGTGTATTTGATATCAAACCTATTAACATAAGAAAAATAAAGTTCCGAAAAAGTAGCAATAAAAACAAGTATATACGCTGGAGAAACATCATTCTTGCAGAATTTTTTGCTGATAAATGAACCCAATAAGCATTTTTCTTTACTCTGATCAGTAATGCACATGGATGCTAGCTCCTAACCTCTTAGTAAATTATAAAGACCAAAAACAGCATAATAGAATCAAAAATTTTTGATTTGACGAGAATTGACTTGTGTATTTTAGAAGGCAATCTCCGTTAACTAAATTCGACAAATTCTTTAGATATCCTTCATTATCGAGTTAAATTTGCAGACAAACGATCAAATTTTTAGAAATCCCTTGCCACTTAAAAAAGCTCTTTGCCAACTTTTCAAGTAAGCAAAGAGCTTGTGGATGCAGAACTGTTGAGTAGATATCACACTTGTCATTAACAAATGTATTAGAGTTCACTTAATTTTGCTATTAACTTCTCATAGACCCTATGCATATGAGGTTCATTACTATAGATATTGATTTCTTCAATGGGAATCCATTGAACACCACTATTTTCATCGTCTTTAACCCTTAGTAAATCGTTTTCATCTCCTTCGATTAAATAAGCAATCGATAGATGCAAATGTGGGGACACATAGCTTCCTCTTTTTATATGACCCAATACTGTAAGTACGTCCAAGGAAAAAATATCTGAAGAAACCAGGGAAATATTCTTCACTCCAGTTTCCTCTTTTAATTCTTTTACGGCAACTGCCAACAAATCTTCTTCTCCATCGGCATGGCCCCCTATCCAAGACCAAGAATTGTAAATATTATGATGTATCATGAGTACTCGATCTCTCGCTCGGTTAACTACAAATGCCGAGCTAGTAAAATGAGCAACCTTATTATTCCTCGTTAAAACATCCTCAAATACTTCAGTGCAATACATAATTACTTCCTTATCCTTCGTTTCTTGCTCATTGTAGGGAATATAGCTTTTTATTGATTCTAACAAACATTTTGCCCCACTTTCAATAACTATTTGCCACTTATCTAGGTAACTTGACAACCTAAAATTATTTTGATTAACTAAATAA
>NZ_AGAF01000117.1 GCF_000224515.1 Desulfosporosinus sp. OT
ATGACTTTTCATTGGCCACTTAGGCCGGATCTACATCTTAGCATTTTCAACTCGCGTTGTCAACAACTAATTTACTTGATCCAGATTGACTAGCTCAAGGTTTCAACCCCTTGCTTGTTCAATCGTTGTGCGTCTTTGTGGCGCTCAGTTATAATACCGTTTTCTGCGCAAACTGTCAACCCCTAAAATCAAAATGTTTTAGTTCCTTAATTGATAACTTATTTCCACCTCTACTTTTCTTTAGATCCCTTTGAAAAGTAGCCCATCGAGAAGTGCTGCATCAACCCGACACGTTTCACATTTTAGATAGTGTGCACAAAATAAGCTGTTTATTTAAGCTGTTTTTATTTATAATGAACATTATATTTCACGGGTTAATAAACGTTCTGAAGAGGAGAAAATTTATGCAGCAGACTGCAGTTTTGGAGCTTAATAACTTAAGGAAGACCATTAAAGGAAAGGAGATAGTCAAAGGGGTAAACCTCACTCTTTACCCATCCCAGATTTTTGGGTTCCTTGGACCAAATGGGGCGGGAAAAACGACGACGATCCGCATGATTGTCGGATTGATCAAACCGACAGAAGGGTCAGTAACCATCTGCGGCTATTCCGTAGCCCACGATTTCGTCAAAGCTCTTTCAAATGTCGGCTGCATTATTGAGAGCCCTGATATGTACAAATACTTAACTGGGATGGAAAACTTGTTACAATTTGCTGCGATGGATAAGAAGATAAGCCGACAGCGCATTAAAGATGTCGTGGAAATGGTAGGCCTCCAGCATCGAGTCAACGACAAAGTAAATACCTATTCTTTAGGCATGCGCCAACGCTTAGGAATCGCTCAGGCTATAATTGCCAGACCCAAGCTTTTAATTCTTGATGAACCAACGAATGGCCTCGACCCTGCTGGAATTACTGAGTTTCGAAATCTGATCAGAAAACTCGCCTATGAGGAAGGAATGACTGTCTTCGTATCAAGCCATTTGCTGTTAGAAATTCAGCAGATGTGTGATGTCGTTTCCATCATCAAGCAAGGGACTGTCATCAAAACAGCCAATGTCCAAGAAATCATTCATAATGATCGGATAGAATGGCAATTAAATAACCCCGAGAAAGCAATCACTCTCCTCAGTGAGCATTGGCATGTCGATGCTATTCAGTTGAAAAAAAATACCATCAGTGCAGATATCAAGGAGCACCCTCTAGACAAAATTAATGGGTTTTTAATTAGAGAAGGGCTAGCACTCACCTATTGCTCAACCAAGCAAAATACTTTAGAAGATCTATTTCTAGATCTTACGGAAGGTGATGAAATTGTTTAGCCTTATTGAAAATGAAGTCATCAAAATGATTTCCAAGAAACGACTTATGTTTGTTTTGGCCATTCTTGTCGTCTTAATCTCAGTCTTTGCTTATGGTCAAAACCAATCCCTAGTAAGAACAAAGATTCAACTCTCTCAAAGGATGGGAATTACCGCAACAGACGACTGGCGCAAACTGGCTAATCAGCAGTTACTCGATATGAAGAATAGGCTTGACAGCCCTTATATGGATGAGAAAAGTATATCCTCAACTAGGGTAAGGATGGAACAACTACAATATAACCTAGATAATAATATTAACCCTCTGGAACAATCTGCAGCGAAATTCACGACCAAATTCATGGAACAATCGATCTTCTTATTCTTGCCTCTTTTAATTATTATGTTGTCTGCCGATATGGTTTCAGGTGAATCCTCAAATGGAACGATCAAGCTGCTTCTTGTAAGGAACGTTCCAAGGTGGAAGATTCTCCTCAGTAAGTATTTAACCTTGGTGATTTTTGAAGTTATGGTTGTTTTCTTTGCTTTTGTGCTCTCTGTAGTTATCTCAGGGGCCTTCTTTGGTTACGGAGGATGGCTGGCCCCGGTAGCAACAGGTTTTAAAGTTCTGGCAGGAAAATTAGATACCACCAGTGTCCTTAATGTCCCTCAGTGGCAATATGCTCTCATGGTCTATTCGTTGGCTTTTTTCGTCTCCATCATCGTTGGCAGTATCTCATTTATGATCTCAATCCTCGTAAAAAGCACGGCTGCTTCGATAGGCATTATTATGTCCACCCTGGTAGCGGGTAATTTCATCAGCTACTTTCTCTCAGACTGGAAGATCACACGCTACATGTTTATGGTTAATCTACGGCTCACGGATTATTTATCGGGCTCATTCCAGCCGATCGAAGGGATGAATATGCTTTTTTCGATCACTGTCCTTTTAGGATGGGCTATTGCATCGCTTATTGTAAGCTTTGTCTATTTTACAAAACAAGATATCCTGGTCTAAGGAGAAATTAAAGTGTTAAAAAAGAGCATGTGGTACTCAATTCTGACCATAGCCTGCGTGGGTTTCATCGTTTTAGCGATGGGTTTCTATGAGGCAATCATCGTCACGACCGCGGTCAATCCTCAGCCGTCGGCTAACGCTCCATTGACACAACCCCCAGAGGATTCAACAAAACTGTCTTCCAAGACTACCAACTCTTTTAAAGTTCTCATCCTGGGAGACTCGATAGCAAAAGGGACTGGGGATGAAAAGAACAAGGGGTTTTCAGGCTATTTACCCGAGTACTTTAAAAACAACACCTTAAAAGAGATCCTCGTAGACGATGCAGGAATAGACGGACTTGAAAGCATAGGTCTACTAGAGCAACTCCAAACTAGAAGGTTGGACAAAACGATCAAAGATTCGGATATGATTCTAGTCTCTATTGGTGGTAATGATGTGAGAAGTATCCTTTCCCTTAACGATCTCGCTAAAGAAGATCAATTTAAAGTGAGACTGGACAGCTATCTTGGCAATTTAAAACAAACGATGAAGGTATTAAGAAGCACCAACCCGAATACCATTGTTATTTTTCTTGGTCTGTATAACCCTTATGAAAAAGCAAGCAACGTCGCAGATATCAGTCTTCTGAATGAGTGGAACTATAATACCCAACAGGTCGTTGAAGAAGATGGGAAAGGGTTTTTTATTCCAACCTACGACCTACTGAAATTTAATTTAGGTCGATACATCGCCAAGGATGGTCTGCACCCCAATTCTGCAGGATATCAAGCGCTCTCCAATAGAATTAGTAAATCAGTCGAAGCGATCATTACGAAATCATAGGTTTGTGATAAAACACCAGTAAATATTTGGTATAATGCAAAAGGCCGGAGAGTGTTCATAGGAGTCCATCGCCCTCACGGACGATGAACTCCTAATTGTTTCTATATTTCTATTGATGATAAGACCACCATTGCAACTTTTTATATAAATAATTCAGGTTCTCTTCGAAATGTAAACTCAATTTCCAATTCTTGTTTATGTCTTAAATAATCTTCACTATCATAGTACTTGGCTTGAGTAGGGCATTTTTTAATACACGCTCCACATTTAATACAAATCCCTTTAAATTTGGAGACGTCTTCACCATCAATGGAACCCATAGGACAGACGTTGACACATAGTTTACAGTCATTACAATTACTATTTGTTTTAGGAGCAACCTTTCTAATATCCACAGGACTCCCCGCTTTATTTTTAGGCATGTAATGTTTTCGATATGGTTGATTTCCCTCTACAACAATAGTCTGAAATTCAGCTTGAAGTGTAATTTTTGAATGTATTAGATTGGCAAAATCATGGACAACGGCCATATCTTTATCATCCGGCCTGTTTTTAGCAAGAGTTGTCGAGAACGAGTGTTCTCCAATAAATGCCCCCGCAGCAATAACTTTAAAACCATTAGACTCAAGTATATCTTTTAATTCTATTAACGCATCATCATAATTCCTGTTTCCATAAACAACTACCGGAATTGCTAAGGTGTTATTACCGATAATTGAGTTTAAATAATTTAGTAAGACATTGGGGACTCTTCCTGCATAGACTGGCACTCCAATAATGACAATATCCTGTTCTGAAAAAGACACCGGGTTTGTTCTAGCACCCGGTAGGGTGAAATCGATATAATTTATGGGAGTTTCCCCACCGATATATTCGGAAATTTTCTTTATTATACCAGACACTACTTTTTTAGTTGTACCTGTTGGGCTAAAATACATAGCATTAGCCGTTCTATTCATATAAAGTTTCATTCCTTCCATAACAACTTAATAATTCGCAGATTTTATAATTAATCTATTCAGAATCTACGGAATTATCTTGCAATTACCATGCCAGAGAATTTCATTTTGGATTCTAAATCTTCTGTCTTAAGCAATGACACCGCTTACAGTTCTTTTAACTTATAATTCTCTCTTAAAATATACTTCAGCCAAATGTATACGATTATTTACATCTTTATGTATTAGAACCTATAATCCGCTTCACCTCTGACTTCAGTAGCATGTCAACTATTGAATACATGTACCAATTAGTTGGCAGCTAAATTACCGATTTATATATGAACATGGACTGAAGCTTTACTCCAATATTAAGTTATAGCAACAAAGTTATAACCGTAAGTTATTCTTTCTTTCAAAATAAACAATACGCCCACTTGAAAAAGTGGGCGTCGCACGATAAGGCCAATTAAGAACCTATACTATATTCCCTAACTCATCAATGCTCTAAAGTACTTTTTGGCGAGTGAAATAACGGCAACAAGAACAATAACCCAATAATATACAATACTCCCGCTACTTCATACATGGCAACCAAAGAAAATGTTTGTTTAAGCACCCCTGCCACACTCATCGTAAGAACCATTGCTCCCGTGTACAAAGGCATGAGAATCCCATTCACTCGACCAATGAACTGACTATCCGAATTTTGCATGATCATCATGTTAATGCCGATCATAATACAAGGAAAAACTAAACCCATCAGTAAATGCACCAAATAGGTTAGCCATGGGGTCGTCGATAATCCGCATACTGCCACACCAATCGCCGAAATGAGCATTCCGAAAGCCAAAAGCTTTTGGGGCGAAATAGCCTTAGCAGAAGTCATGACAATGACTCCCCCCAAAAGCATCCCTACCCCATTAAGGGTCAATAGCCATTGCAAATTTTCTTTCGGTAAACCAAGCCGTTCCGTTACCAGAAAGATTCCTAAGGGTTGAATAAGGCCCCCGCCCAAGCCTGCGGCCAAAAAACACAAACCCAAAAGCGTCAGGATTTTCTTCGCTAGAACATAACGAATACCAGCCACCATTTCCTGGCGAAGGGTTGTTCCCGTCTTTTCGACAATGTTCACACGGTCCGGAGGCAGGAACGTCAAGGAAACCGCCGAGAGCAGAAATGCAAGGCCCATCACTGCAATCGAAACAGCAATTCCAAACTTCTGAAAGACAAATGTTCCAAGGATCGGTCCAAGAATCATAAAAACGGTAAAGATCGTCTGATATAGCGACATCACCGATTGTATCTGCTCAGCAGGCAAATGTTCCTTAATCAGCTTCATCCCTGAAGGCTGAGAGAACTGAGATAAAATAGCGGAAATGATAGTCGTAAAAAACACTGCTTTCCAAGTGCCTAGTACTAAGGTAATCAAGACAACAAACACCGATACCGCACTGAGGACATCACACAGAATCATCGTTCGTTTTGGACGCCAGCGGTCGGCAAAGGTCCCACCTATAAAGGAGAAAATAAATATTGGCGCAAATTCTGCGACATAAATCATGGAGATGGCGAACTCGTTACCATGTGTTCGTTCCATGACATAGAGTAGCACGGCGAAATTACGCACCCAGATTCCAGTTTGCAAAAATAACGCAGATCCCAAGATCGCTTTCACTAGCCGATTACGTATTAAATCTAACATAAAAACCTCCCATCCATTTTAGGACAGGAGGCAGAACAATCTTATAATAGAAACGTGAGTCGCAACGCCTTTAATATGAAACAAAAAGGCTTAACTTGCATTAAAACAACTCAGTAATTATTAAAAATGCTCATACTAATCCTATCCCAAAAATCCCTCATCTTTATTAAACAAGAATTTTTAAAAGAAGTAGAATTAGTAGCGCATTATCTTTTTTTTCACCCTTTCTTAACTCAGTCCATGTAATGCTAAACTAATTTCGAATTTAAGTCAAGATCCTATTACGGAAAATGTGTGACCAGCTGCAATAAATTTACGGGGGTTCCAATGTCTAACCTCCCCAACTCAGAATTGCCAAGAATCCGAGCATTTTCCTGCGTTGCCATTCGGCAGACTGCCTGTTTGGGAATTCCTGCTTGCACCATCCAATCCATCTCGTCAAACAGACTCTCAGCGTGCGGTACTTGATAAGCTCCAGCATCTGTCCCAACACCCAGTCGGACATTTAAATTATAGGCCTCGTGAATTTTAGCAAGTTGTCCCTCCAGAATCCGTTTCAGAGTTTCAATTTCATGGAAAGAGTAACGATCTGTAGGATATTTCAAAAGATTACCAATCGGTGCAACCGTAGAGACCCAAGCAATCTCTTTTTCTTTCATCAATTTAAGTTGTCCTGACGTAATATAATATCCATGTTCAATGGAATCGACTCCAGCAGCAATAGCCACCGATATACCTTCTATCCCACTGGCATGGGCCATGACAAGTATGCCACGTCTATGAGCTGCCTCGACTAACTCTGCTAGATCTTCAACCGCCCATTGAGTTGGACCGACCTTCTGAAAATCATCAAAGCTGATTATTCCTGTCACAACGACTTTAAGCTGATCTATACCTTGACCAATAAAATCCCGCTCTTTTTCCCTCCACTCTAGTATATCCCTAAAACCACGGCCCAGAAAACGACCATACATTCCTTCTCGATTGACAGCCTCATGTACTGATACGACCCTAGGACCAGACCAAACTCCCTCATTGACTCTGTTTTTTGCCCTCCAAGCAAAGCCCGGTATGTCACCACCATCTCGAATAGCTACAATTCCTCTTTCTAAATAACGCTGTAAAAATCCTTGAATGTTTTCTTCGATCAAAGAAGGTTTCTCCCAGTTTTTTAAACACTGAAAAAAATCAAGGCTATCTAACGCTAAGTGCACATGAGCATCTATCCATCCAGGTATGATGAAATAAGAACCCCATGACTGCGTTTCTTGAGGAATGCTCTCCAAGTTACTCAAAGGCTGGAAGGAAGTGACTTTACCCTCCTTCCATTTTAGAAGCGTCGACTGAGCGCACAAACCTAATTTAGGGTCCCAATACCCTGCAACAGCCGCTTGTCCTTGATAAGGAATCTCGTAAATTTTTCGTTCTTCACTACACGAAATATACATCATTTTACACATCACGCGTGCCCTTCAAGGTTTTTGACATAACATTCATATCTCTGCTCCGCTTCCTTTCCTTAGCCTATAAATCCTGAACTAATCTCCTACGGTTAGACTGAAATCCTTTTGGTTGACTCTACTTCATCTAGTCATCTAGGAATAATCCGAATAATAAAAGTATTCGCTATGTACTTCGATTTTCCTATCAGTTTTTTGTAATAAGATCTTGCTTCCAAAACGATTCATCATAATCCATATTCTCAGAATAAGAGAAACCATGATAATCGAAATATTCATGGTTTCTCTTATTCCGAAACTACCCTCTAAGAACAAAACTATAGGCATGAATACTCCCTTGGGCATCTAGTATTTTATTTACGAATGTAATTGATTGCGAGAATAAGATAGCATGCAATAAGAACCTCTACGAAAAAACGAGTGAAGAGTTCAAAAGATATGTAATGAGTAAACCAATCTTACTTTAGAATTTAGAGCTCCCCAAGTCTATAAGACCTAGGGAGCTCTAAAAGGTCAGAAGATTGGAGAATTAATCGAGGATTTCCAGGTCATCCGGACTCCTATCCTTGCTCGGAATTATTGCGTCTCTGTCTTTACCCGTTGAATTGGAGGTTGAAGAGCTTTTATGAATTTGAGTAGATGTTTGTGCCGTAACCTGCTTAGATACTTTATTCTTTTTAGTCAAAGTAGTTCCTCCTATTCCTATCTTTTAGTGTAAATGACTATTGACAAATTTGAGTACTTAAACTTAAGTATGTTTATAAAGCTACATAGTTATGTAATTTTAATTTAAATCTTATTTATGATTCTAAGGCCAAACGTTGTCCCCCTCGCCCAATTTGATGTGCACTCTAATAGTGCCTTATGCAGGTCGACAATCTTTTTTACGAGTGCTTGTCCGACCCTTAAAATAAAAGAACTAGCAAATTCTCTAGTTATTATTTGAGAGTCATCCAGGTGAGGCAAAAAACCAGCATTCCTGAGAATGCTGGTTCTAGAGCGATCCCTTATGTTTTCTAAATGTGTATTAATAGCTTATATAACACAAACATTAAAAGCGTTCAGTTTGCATCAAGATACACCCATAGAAACAAGGGACCATAAAATTATAAATTTGGGTTTATTGGTAAATCTCTTTTTTCGGCTGGTAAATTGGGGGTTAAAGATTTTTCAGTATTTCTGCGGAATTTATTCTTCATAGAATCCAGCAGAGAATAGACCACCGGAACGATAAAGAGCGTCAAGAGAGTTGAAGTGATCAATCCACCAATGACTGCCTGCCCCATGGGCGCACGCATCTCTGTCCCGGCTCCTGTACCAGTGACAACTGGAACCATACCAAAGATCATGGCCAGAGACGTCATGAGAATAGGTCTTAACCGAACGGTGCCAGCTTCTATCAAAGCCTCTTTGACACCAAGTCCTTCTTTCCTTCTCTGCTTCGTAAAGTCGATGAGCAGAATACCATTCTTAGCTACCAGTCCCATCAGAAGAATGATCCCAATCAGGGACAATATGCTGAGCTCACTGCCTGCGATAAACAGTCCCAGAACTGCACCGATAAGCGCCATGGGCAGAGAAAACATGATCGCAATGGGATCCAAAAAGCTTTCAAATTGCATGGTCATCACCAGGAACATGAAGAGGATACCCATCAGTAGCGCGATAACAAGGTTCATGAAGCCTTCCGACATAGTCTCGTTCATTCCTCCCTGTTGTACAAAAACTCCCTTAGGAATGTCGAGTTCTTTAAACTTGTTCGTATAATTTGTTAAAAAATCTCCAACGGCTATTCCTTCAACATTTGCCGAAAGCTCAACCTGCCTAAGCCTATCGTATCTGGAGATTGTGGAATACGAAGTGGAAAGTACTTTTTTAGTAACATTGGACAGAGGTATTAGCTGATCGTTTGAGCCGTTAACATAAATCCCATCTAGATTATCCAAACTCTTACGTTGATCATCCTTCAAGGATACCCGCACATTATACCTTTCACCCGCATACTCGAATTTTCCGGCATCTATTCCGTCGAAAAGTGCCCGTATTGTCTCTGCCGCAAGTGATGTATTTACGCCTAGATCCGTTACTTTATCCCTGTCCACCTCTAATTTTGCTTCCGTATTGCCGGTTTTGAGATTGATCGCGACATCTTTGGCGTGAGGATCCTCACTCATTATTTTTTTTGCTTTCTGGGCAAAAGCCTGTAAAACCTCCTGGTCGGTCCCCATAATAACAAAGGAGACATCCTTGCCAGCCCCGCCGGGTCCTGAAGAACTTTGTACGGCAAGTTCTATTCCAGGGATTCCATTTAAGTCCTCCCTAATTTCTGAAGCGATCTGTTTAGCTGATTTTTCTCGCTCTTGTTTATCGTTCATTTTTACATAAATCGAAATGTTGTTAGAACCCACCGTAGTATAAAGATGCTTGATTTCAGGATATTTCTTCAGCCTTTTTTCCATTTCTTTGGCTTTTTCCCCTTGAGCCTGCAATGTCAATCCCGAGTCCGTAGCTGCGGTTACAGTGATGCTCCCAGTATCGGTGGCTGGAACAAAGCTGAAGCCCAACAAAGGAACCAACTTAATGCAGGCAACAAAAAGCACTATAGTGAATATAAGGGTTTTAAAGCGGTGTTTAAGAACAACCTTTAAAACTTTAGCATAGGTTGTTCCCAATGAATCAAATTTGCTATTAAACCAGTCTAAAAAATGACCTACAAAGGTTTTTTTCGTTTTTCTCTCTGCCTTTAACAATCTAGAAGACATCACCGGCACGAGCGTTAAGGATATAAACAGTGAAACCAACATACTAAAGGCTACTGTGAGGCCAAATTCAATAAAGTATTTACCGATAATCCCGCTAACCATGCCGATCGGCACAAAAACTGCAACCACTGCAAAGGTTGTTGCCAAGACTGCTAACCCAATTTCTGATGTACCCTCCCTGGCAGCTTGCAAGGGCGGTTTTCCCATATGTAAGTGCCGGACAATATTCTCATTCACCACGATGGCATCGTCAATCAACAAGCCGACAGCTAGCGAGAGGGCCATCAGGGACATTGTGTTAAGCGAAAAGTTCATGACCTTCATGCAAATGAACGTTGTAATAATCGACGTTGGCAGCGAAATTCCACTGACCAGGGTGCTTTCCCATTCCCCTAAAAAAAGGAACACAATAATTACTGCTAGAATACACCCTTCATAGATGGTTTTTACGACTTCATTAAACGAATCACGGATCGACTCGGAATTATCCGCGACAACCCCTATATCTATGCCCGCGGGAAGAACCCCTTTGATAATATCCAATTGCTTCTTCACGTTATCCGCGACGCTCACCGTATTAGAACCTGACTGTTTAATTATGTCGATACCGATGGCCTCTTTGCCGTCATAATAAGAAATACTGTCCGGATCTTTAATACCGTCCGAAACGACAGCGACATCACGAACCTTAATCTCACGACCCGCACGTGTACCAACCGTAATGTTGTAAAAATCCTCTAGATTCTTGACATTGTTGTCGGTCCGCAGGGAGATTTCACTTTGCCCGTCCGTAACCTTTCCGCCCGGTATTTCCAAGTTGCCATTCTGGACTCCACTCACCAGCTCAGCTGGAGACAGGCCATAGGCGGCTAACTTCTCGAGATCCAGCTTGATCTTGATCTCTCTTTCCTGTTTACCATATACCTTGACCGAGCCTACACCATTGACCGTGTATAAACCCTTGGTAATCACATCATCCACAAGCTTGGAAATAGCGCGATTATCCATTGTACCGGTCACTGCCAGGGATAAAACTGGCGTGGCAGAAAAATCATATTTAGCAATAATTGGGTCATCGATATCATCAGGCAGGGTTTTCCTGATCGAACTGACTTTGTCCCGCACTTCCTGGGCAGCAACGTCCGGCGATGTTTCTAAGGCAAATTCAACGACAACATTGCACACGCCTTCACTGATATTTGTCGTAACATGCTTAACACCGGAAATTTGCCCTATAGCTTCTTCAACTTTCTTAGCCACATTGGTTTCCAATTGATCGGGTGCAACACCATGCTGTGAAATGGAAACTGTAACATAGGGAAAGTCTGCTTGGGGCATATCATTAATGTTCAAGCTGCGATAGCTCATGAGTCCTACAAGAATGAATACCATAATGACAACGCTAATAAATACCGGCCGTTTGATACTAATATTAGTTATAAACATCCCTTAGTCCCCCTATTCTGAAACCACCGTGATCTGATCACCCTCCTGAATCATGTTCAGGTTTGTCGATATAATTGCTTCATTTCCTTGAAGTCCTGATTTAATCTCTGCCTGATTGTTTATTAAGGTTCCCACTGTGACGGCACGTTTCCGCACAGTACCATTATCATTTATGTAGACCGAATAATTGCCTTCCTTCCCGGATATTAGCGCTACGGGTATTGCAAACTTCTGGACCTTTGCATCGTCCATCAACATTACCTTGGCAGATACCCCGGGTCTTAAAGATAACTTCTTATTATCCAATTGTACCTTCACCTTAAACGCTCTGGAGGATGGATCCGCCGAAGTATTAATGCTTTTTACTACTCCTTCGTAGGTATTAGGATCATCTTCATTAAGCTTTAGACTCGCCTTTTGTCCAATTTTTACAGTCTGAATTAGAGCTTGGTCTAATTCAATAACAGCATTAATCAATGAAATATCCTTAACCTTTCCTAGAACGGTTCCTGGAGAGAGGTACTGTCCGATACTGACATTTTTTCCGTCGATAACGCCTGTGATTGGAGCTCGAATTGTCATATCGGACAAAGTAGTATTCAGATTATCAATATTGGTCTGTGCAGCTTGAATATTAGCTTGACTTGAAGCAATGTCTGCCTTGATCATTTTCAAAGAAGTTTCTGCGTTATCTAACTCAGCCTGTGCAGCGGCACCTTGCTCTACCAGCTCTTTTGTTCGATCATATGTACGCTGAGTATTTTCCAGACTCGCCTCTGTCTTTTGCAAAGACGCCTTGGAAACCTCCAACTGGCTTTCAGCTGACTTTATCTGGTTCTTATTATCCTGATCATCTAAAATCACAAGTGGCTCACCCTGAGTGACTTGCCTTCCGTCATCAAATAAAATATCGATGACCCTACCGCTATTCTTCGAACTTACAATTCCTTCCTGATTAGCTTCCAATGTTGCTTTAAAGCTTAACCCTGAGCCTTGAACCACCGCTTGCGGACTAATTACTTCTACTGCCACCTTGTTATTTGCAACTGTTGCCTGACTTTGCTTATCCTTGGCGAAAAAGGTTGATTGAAATGCATTGCGGCGAAAAAATACAACTCCAGCTACAAAAATAACTACTATAACGACGACTGTGAACATTCTCTTTTTACTCATAACTTCACCCTTCTTTTAGACTGAACAAGAATCCAATCCTTACATTGTTTGGGCCCCTATTCCGTTTAGTATAAAATCAATCATTTTTTCCCTGTCAAGATCTTTCTGCTGCTGCAACCAGCAATCACCCATTATGTGCTCTTTGAAACAACAATAAGCGGCAATCATTTCAGTTATGAAATTTGCCGCAAACTCCCAATCAAATTCCCTGAGAACTCCGTCTGCAAACCCTTTTTCAAAGAGTTCTCGTAATAAATTCATATATTCCCTCCTATTACGCATAATTATGTTGTGAAACTCTTGCTTTGTATCTCTGCTCATTTCAAAGAATTGAGCAAACATTACAAACTTGAAGAAGAATTCAACCTCTTCAAGCGTTTCCTGAGTAATCATAATTATTTCGTTCAATATTTCCCCCAGCGAAGTTTTATCGCTAACCCTTGCATTAATTTCATTAAAGAAATCATTTGCTTTAGCATTAACCACCTGTAAAAACAAATCTTCCTTGTTTTGAAAGTATTCATACAGAGTTCCTTTTCCAAGTCCAGCCTTCACGGCGATATCCTTCATGCTGGCATTTGTAAAACCATTCGCTCTAAATACTTCAAACGCCGCATTTAGAATTGTTTCTTCTTTGTCTTTCAGGCGTGCCATATTAACCTCCGTTCCCAGATAATGCCCGACTGTTCGGTCAATTAATTATGATAAATTTTTTCTAACTTGTCAATATCATATGCTCCCTACCGGAACATATTCCGAAGTGCTACTTCCATCATGAACTGATCACCCTGTCTCCAAAGATTCCAAGGCTATATTTAGAGGGATCTGTCGATTAAGATTCGTATATTTTCCTCGCATAATAATTCGCTAAAGCAACAAAAGACTGCTTTGTCTCCCATGGCATCTCACAATATGTCGCACCCATTTGTTCTGGATAGGTTTTAACGACGCTATAACTCGCCATATCGAGATCGTATAAAGGTTTTTCGTTATAAGGATAAGTTGGACTCACAAAAGTGAATACAAATGCCCCTTCAACTTTTTCCGCTTTAAAAACATCGAGTAACTCAACGAGATAATTAGCCTGCACACCCTCATCACGGACATACTCCCCTTTAAGCTGACTAGGGGTTTTGCTTCGGTCAATGATTGCCCAACCGTAACCACCCTTCTCTTCAGCCCCTTGATAGGTACAACAACCAAACTCGGTAATGACCACAGGCTTGCCGTGTTTAAAGTAAGCTCTTAGTTTCTGGAGGTAGGAACCCTTGTTATGGATCTCTCGATAATAATCAATCCCAACGATATCAAACAAAGCCCAATCAACCTCTTCCCAGGGACCGGATGCGTAGGTCAGTTGCCCTTGGAAATTTTCTCTTACGGCCTTCGTAGCCTTGGCTAAAAAAGCATTTAAACGTCTATTAAAAGGGCCTTTTGTAACTGTGCTTTTTAACAAACGCCATGGCTTCATAAACGTATTAATACGATCAAAGGCTGTGTCTCCATCAACTAAACCCTTCATAAAGAACGTAAGCTCACATCCTGCGACAAATACAACCTTAGGATACTGCAGCCGCAATTTTTCCGCTGCCTTTGCGCATTCTACAAAGTAAGGCAGCATCTCCGATTCATTTGCATCAACAAAAGCTGGCGAAAACCACACTTCTAACCCTTGTTGTAAGGCGTATTCAGAAGCCGTAGCAAGTCTCGCTACATCCTGTCCAGAAATTCTGACAGCGTTACAATGCAGATCGTTGTTGATGATTTGCATTTCTCTTTCCACAATAGTCGGATCGAGGATATCCCGAGATGATGCTGATTCTTGGCCCCTAGTAAAGGTTCCTATGTCGTAATTAATTCCTTTTCTGTTCATGTTGAGTACCTCCAAAAAACAACCTCAGGTTTCGTTCGGCACACCTAGTATCTGTACAGCCCCTAGGTTCCATTCACGTTGAAATAAGATGAGCAATAATACGATTCTTACAACTATAGTTGTTGATCTTAGGCCGAGGGATGTCCGAGCGTCTCTGTAGTCATGACTCGAACAAGACGTTCGAGGTTAGAGCGCCGCCAAAGGCTCGAACAGGACGTTCGAGATTAGAATAATCGCCATGGATGGCTAGATGCCGTATGGCAGGGCACCGTGATGGCGAGAAGGGTCCGAAAAAAGGCCGCATCGCGGCCTCTATTATGCAACTTATTTTTTGATCCCTGTATAAAAGTGGACGGCATCTCTTAGGAATTCTGCCATACCCGGTTGTTGCTTATCATAGTATGCCGTAAATCTTGGATCATCGACATACATCTGAGCCACTCCTGCATGCGCCTCGTTCGTGTAGCTATCCCAATAATAACACAACCACTGGCGATGGAGATCTGCAGCTTTTTGGGCCAATTGACCGGCAGGATCACCAGTTTCAAACGCAGCATGAAGAGTTTCAATAACCTCTGTGGTAAGCTTAGTCACCTCATCATATTGCACTTGCGACATGCCTTTAACTTTTTGATTGGACTTATTTACTATCTCATTCCCATATTTTTCGCGAATTTCCTTGCCGTAGTTTGCTTCATTGTCATCCACTAATTTTTGCTTAAAGCCTTTAAACTTTTCGTTATCCATCATCTTAATTCTCCCTTCGGTTAGCGCAATGGTCTTTTCAACATTGGAGATCAACACATCCAATTGCTCTCGTTTTTCAAGAAGCTTAACATGGTGCTCCCTCAGAGCCTGTGTTTCGTTAAACGATGGAGCGGTTACGATATCTTTAATACTTTCTAAGCTTACACCAAGCTCGCGATAGAAAAGAATCTGTTGCAACCGATTTACCTCAGCTTGCCCATAAATGCGATACCCTGACGAGTTCATTCTTGCCGGCTTAAGAATTCCTATCTCATCATAATATCTCAGTGTCCGAGCGCTGACACCTGCCATGTGAGCTAATTTCTGCACCGTGTATTCCATGTGATCACCTCCAGATAAAACTTTACACCTTTACGCAACGTCAATGTAAATAGGCATTTTTACATTTTTTTAAAGAAGAATCTTCAAACTATGATCTAAATCGAGGAAATACAAAATCTAAGATTAAACACGTTACTAACCCTGATACAAAGCCTGTAAGAAACATCATTGACGTAATTGCATTTGCGAGATCCGCAAATCCAACATGCACCGTCTTCGCTTGGTAAAGGTAGTATCCCCCAGCAAGTAAGCAGAGTAAGGCTGGTGAATATTTAACTATCTTTACACGCGATAACCGCCATAGTAGGTATGTTATACACGAAAAGAGTGCCACGATTCCAAGTAAAACGAGTAACAATCTTGTCATTTGCACTAACCTCCAGTAAATCATTTAAATTTTAAGCCTTAGCTTTAGAGTCCCTCCACTCTATGTTGTAACTATAAGAAGTAATGAGTCCTTAGATAAATCTAAATCTTTAAAGATAATGACTTTTTAAACTGCGAAAATAACAGATTAACGAAGTAATAAAAGCAGCTAAACTGGTTATTAGAAGATCGGTTGAAGTGTCTTCAAGTCCACCCTTTACCATATTTGTTTTAACTAAGTAATCCCCTAAAAACTCAAACATTTCCCATAAAGTACCCAAGGCAATTGAAAAGTTAAACGAGAATATTATTATGAAAAGAGTAAATCGTTGTTCAGTAGTTTCTTGTTCCTTTCTAATACTCCCTTTTATTAAAGATGAGGCAATTATAACCGCAAAGCTTCCAAAAATAGCGTGAAGAAGTAAATCCCACCACCAAAATACTAGATAGAATTTCATGATTTCTCCCAGGTATTGTGCAAGAAAAACCAATATTGACGTTATTAATTGAAAGCTAGAAGGTAGCACTAGGTTCTTAATATTAGCAATACGTGTAATTATAAAAGGAAGAATAAGACATACAATGGTGAGTAACGTCAAAAATAAATTATTCCATTGCTTTGTTGCAATACTAACGAAAGCTGTAACTATAAGAATTATCTCAAACAAGACAGTTATTCCAACAGATAGCTGTCTTGTTTGATCATTCATAACCTTTTTCATATTCTTTCTCCCTCACTTTGACAATTTCTCAGTATATTGTATCGTGCCCGAAAAAAAAGCAAGGGGCTATTCCGTGACTATTTAACTCTTAATTCGTTTTAGTTAATGAGGAGGTGAAAAAGTGGCCACAAAGAAAATCCCATTTACTGAGCATAACATGGAGACCTGGTATCAACAAACGGTAGCAAAACTTTACCGTTTTACTTATGCCCTTCTTCAGAATCGAGAAGAGGCAGAAGATATCACTCAAGAAGCCTATTTTCGCTGTCTGAAGAAAGACACAAAGGAATTTCCTCCCTACCCCTGTCTAAAGCAGGTCGCTCGAAATCTTATTTATGATCGCTATCGCCACTGGCAAATAACAAATAGCGCGATTGAAGATCATCCTCTATCCGAAGAAGATGTCTCAGCCACCGAAGAAAATTGGGTCACTCGTGCCTTAGTACAAGAGCTCATGAACCAACTTCCATCTCAGTATCGGCAAGTTCTGGCACTCCGGATTATTGAAGGCTATTCGCGCCAGGAAACTGCAGAGCGCATGGAACGCAGTGAGGATGCCATTCGTGGATTACAGTATAGAGCTCTTCAAGCTTTACGTGATTTATTTCAGACCACAGATGAGAACGGAGGATAACAACCGATGAAACCAAATGAAAACTTTGCTCAAAATTCTCCAGAGCAAGAGCTGGATGATTTCATCAATGCTCTTAATCTGGAACGACAGCCTAACGTGAGCAACAATCAATCTGTTGCTCAACTTCAGTCGCTGACTAGGGAAATCAAAACCCTGCGTCCAATTCCAGAACTTAGCCAAGAATTCTCAAATGCGCTATATCAAAAACTTCAAAACAGATCAAAGTCTCGTAAACGATTCTTACCCTGGAGCGCACTTGTTGCAGGTTTTTTAGCCATTATCTTCTTGATTTCTCCCTGGTCACATCCTAACAAAGATATTGTTTTAGCAATGGAACAGACAGTAAACCAACTTCAGAACTATCACGGAATCCTCGAAAAGGTCAGCACCAATGGAGCTGGTCAAAATCAAGTTATCCAGCGAACCGAGATATGGTCAGAGGGAAATAATTACGCTACCCGCAGCGAAGAGGGAATAGTAACGGTGAATAACGGAGAACGCCGTTGGGAGAGTCATCCGAAAAAAAGGAAATTACGTTAATGCCCATTTACCTGGATCCACGTGATTTCGACTTACAAAAAGAAGCTGCTCAAGCTCAACAATATCCCCATAAAATCGTCGGAGAAGACTCTATTGCCGGTCTCACTGCTACTCGTATAGAGATAACCCCTCCTGGTGGTTTACCCTATTATCTCTGGATCGATACAGAAACTAATTTACCAGTTCAGCTTCAGAGTGCTATGCAAAAGTCCATTCAAACGACCTATACATTTGTGACTCTTGAAACGAACATCCAAATACCCGCTTCAACCTTTAGCTACAACCCACCTGATGGGTATCAAGTTGTTGATCAAAATCCCAACAAACCCGTAGCTACCTTAGCCGAAGCAATCTCGGTAAGTGGCCTTACTCCAGTGGAGCTTACTAAAAAACCTCAGCGAATCTTTGCCTCCCCTAATCAGATCATCTTCGATTTCGGAGATACAATTGTGTCGGAATCCAAATCAACCGTCCCCTTTGTCCTCTCTCCTCTTGCTTCCCTTGGCCAGGCAGCGGGAGGCCCGTTAGAAGTTTTACCAGACAGCCTTCGTTGGCTGCAAAACGGTTTAGAAATTCTAGTTCAAGGGCAAAGATCAGAGGAATTAGCCATGCAATTAGCGAATGATCTAATTATCCCTCAAAGCAATCAAGCTCTACCTAACCAACCCTCAATTAACGTTGCAGCCGACATGGATGTGGTCAAACAAAACCAACAACAGGTTGACT
The DNA here is from genome assembly GCF_000224515.1 of Desulfosporosinus sp. OT. Taxonomy (GTDB): domain Bacteria; phylum Bacillota; class Desulfitobacteriia; order Desulfitobacteriales; family Desulfitobacteriaceae; genus Desulfosporosinus. Next base: position 18,579 of record NZ_AGAF01000117.1, read on the forward strand.
CTGGCAGTAGTCCTTGGCAACTCGACCCTTTGCAAGTGGCCTTTACGTTTGCCGTACTGCAAATCTCCCCTGGTGGGATTAAGGGTGACCCACCGCTTGATTTCAATTCACTCAAAATAACGACGAATACCGGAACAGACACGGTAATTCAAATCTCAGAAGGCCCAGTCAAAACCGTTTATCTTAAGCGGTTAATCCGTCAAGACCAAAGCGGCATCTGGACAGTGGTAGGGTATGACCCTAGGTAAAAGCGGCTAACTACAAACAGTTCATCTATGGCAAAGAGCCTCATCCCCTTTCGGAGATGAGGCTCTTTGCTAATCAGAAAAATCGATTTTTTAATTTCAAATACAATTTTTAGCAAGAGATACCTAACATACGCTTAACCGATAAGATAATTGCAGAAAAAAGCAGCATCCCTTAATCAGAGTTGCTGCTGAGTATTTTCTTAAAAGCCCAGTTAGCTAAGGACACGATGATTGACACAATAAATGCCGTTCCAAACCCTCGAATGTAAAAACCGGGTAAAAAACCACTGGTAAGCATAATCATCCAAGTATTGATAACAATAGTGAAAACCCCTAGGGTTAAAATATTCAGCGGAATGGTCAAAATAATTAGCACCGGACGAATCAAAAGGTTGATCAGACTAAGGACAATACCTGCCCCTAAGAAGTGGAAGGGAGTTGCTGCTTCAATGGGCAATAACTGGGCTGCCAGGAAAAAAGCAAGTGTGTTGATTAAAACGCGGTAAAAATATCTCTGTCGTTTCATCCTATCCCCCCTTACTTTAAACTTATTTTGACCTGTACATCTGCTGTTTCCACATCGACAACGTCCAGCCCTTTGTACTTGCTCAGGTCTTTAATGAAGCCATGTGAGGCAACAATTATCCCTCTTGGCGAAATTCCTTTAACCCAATTCAGATGGTTGCGAGCCTTTTCATCTCTAGGAGTCGGAACATTCTTCAAGGCCAATTCCCCTATCCAAGCTAGGTCTGT
>NZ_AGAF01000116.1 GCF_000224515.1 Desulfosporosinus sp. OT
ATCAAGTGCAGGGGGGTTACATTATCGGAAGTTGCGCTTCCCCCCCAAGTACCACAACCCAAAGTAAAGGATGGGGAAAGTCCGGTACTTGCGCCCACACCGCCTTGGCTGGAGGATGTGTTAACCAAGATTCTGAATACGGGTTTTTCGGCGAATTTCATGACCATTTCATGATTTTCTGTATGAAGGGAAAGACTGTGTCCGACACCGCCATTATTCAAGAGTTTGATACACAGATCACAGGCCTCCAGCCAATCTTTTACAGTATAAAACGCCAACACAGTAGTCAATTTTTCATAAGACAAGGGATATCCTTCACCCACGCCCTGTTGTTCACCCAGTATGACCTTTGTTCCCGGAGGAATGGCTATGCCGGCACTGTCAGCGATGACCGCTGCGGATCTCCCCACCAGTTTGGCGTTCATGGCATGATTTCGAACAAACAGTTTCTTAGCAACTTGGTTTGTTTCCTCGGAGGTCATGAAGTAACCCCCCTGGCGTTTGAACTCTTCCATAACCTGGTCACGTAGGCATTCTTCAACAATAACCGATTGCTCCGAGGCACATATTGTCCCATTGTCAAAGGTTTTACTTGCGATAATATTCCTGACTGCTTTCGGAATGTCGGCAGTTCTTTCTATATAAGCCGGTACGTTGCCCGGACCAACACCCAAGGCCGGTTTTCCGGCGCTATAGGCCGCCTTTACCATGGCTGAACCACCTGTTGCAATAATCATGGCGACTTCATCGCATTTCATAAGTTCATTGGTTGCCTGCATCGAGGGTTTTGAGATACAGCCAATGATATTGGCTGGAGCACCGGCAGCTACTGCGGCATCATTCATTAGTTTGGCTGCCTGCAGCGTACATTTCAGAGCCGACGGATGCGGGGAAAACACAATTCCGTTGCGGGATTTGATAGCAATAATGGCTTTGTAGATCGCCGTGGATGTGGGATTAGTCGAGGGAATGATCCCCATAAGCAAGCCTACCGGTTCGGCAATTTCCATGACTTTATTGACCTTATCGTCTTTAATAACTCCGATAGTTGACATAGGTTTGATGAATTCATAGAGTTCTGTGGAAGCAAACCTATTTTTGAAGATTTTATCTTCTACTTTACCAAAGCCCGTTTCTTCCACTGCCATTTTGGCCAGATAAACGGCATTCTCCACGGCAACTTTTACCATATTACGAATAATTTTATCAATCTGATCAGAATTGAACTTGGCTAGTTGAGTTTGAGCCAATTTGGCCTGGCGGGCAAGATTTCTAGTCTCTTGCACGGATTGTAAATCATAATCAAAGTTTTCCAATTTGCTATTCCTTCCTCCGCTGTCTCTGTATTTTTATTGGATACAAGACATATTTAGGGTTTTGCACATCAGCTACTTTTCAATCTCCTGCTCGTAATATTCCTTCAGTTTTAGGATAAGTGATTCTTTGTTCGCTTTGGATATGGCTTTGCCAGCAACGCCAAGTGTTTTGTATTCTCTTGCCAGATTCCTAAGCTTTACCGCAGAAAGCGATTTTAAGACATCTGAACTTTTTTCGAAACCGAACTCTTGCACATAAGCATCTAGCAAGTCTTTGCGGAGTTGCTTCAGTATTATTTTCGCCGAGTCAGTGCTTTCTTTTGTAATCTGAGCCTGTTTTTGGGATTCTGCTAATGTCTCAAAACTTGGCAAGAGACCGTTTATGTCGATGGGATTTACCATTACACTGACCATGGTTTCAAGCTCAAGATGCGGTCTGGGTATTACATGATGAGAAACCAAAGACAAGTGCCTAATCTTCTCAACAGCAGTTACTCCTGCTTCCACGGCAGCTTTAACAGCCCCCACATCACCAGTTACGGCAACTGTCACGAGGCCGGAACCAATATAGGTCTTTCCCACAAATTCCACTTGCGCTGTTTTTAGCATGACATCTGCACCTTCAATAGCAGGAACCAATCCTCGTGTCTCAATTAGACCAAGAGCCTGCATAGCTTACCCTCCTATTGTTGTGCCATAAGATCAGCCCAGTTTGCCGGGTAAGTTACGTAAAAGAGTTTGACATAGTCAGACGAACTCCAGGTTACTTTGGAACCTTTGGGTACGAAAAGGACATCTCCCTGGTGAGCGTGATAGGTTTCACCGTTGATGGTGATGGATAAGCTTCCCTCGAGAATAATATCAATTTCTTCATAGCACAGCTCCCAGTCAAAGCTGGATTTCTCTATTGTTAAAAAACCCGCACTCATTTGAGAATCCTGTTTACTGACTACTTCGCGATAAGCTACATTGGTACACGGATCCCCCGTGTCAAAGGTCTCGAGTTTCACTGTCCTGCCGCGCACTATTTTCAGTCCACTTTTGGGTTCACAATCTGCACGGAAGGGCGTTTCCAGAGTTGGAGCAGGGACACTTGTCAGGAGTGGGTTAGCTAATACCGCTTTTACTACTTGAAAGATCATTGCTGGGTCAATCTCGTTTTCTTGGTTACCCTTCTTCTGTAGACCGCTTTCTTTAACGATGTGACTTTCTTCTGTAAATGAATCTTCAGTAAATACCACACCCAATTCTTTAGCTAAATCCTTGGCTGCCAGGGTAATAATCGTATTTCTGTCGATACAGAATTGTTTTTGACCTTTTTGGGCTGCTGCTTTTACCTCGTTTGCAGATACTAATTTTTTCACAGTCGCACCTCCTTTCGATCGTATAGGGTATAGAATTATGGGATTGAAGTATAAAGGCTAAAATAGCGATGCCCACAGTCTGTCTGAGGGGGAAGGAATTACTTCTGTATCCACTAACAAGCCTTTTTCGATGGCAATGGCTCTTCCGGCTTCGATGCCTGCTTCCACAGCACCAACATCCCCAGTGAAAGTGAAGTAAGCTTTACCGCCTAGCCCACTGCCTAAACGCAATTCTAGAGCCTGTACATCAGCCGCTTTGAGAGTTGCATCAGCGGCAATAATCATCGAGGACAGGGAAAAACATTCTATAATCCCCAGAGCACCAATTCCATCAGGCATGGTTGTAGCCGTGATGGCCGGGAAAACGGCCTGATGGACATTGGCAAGGATAAAGCTATCAACCAGGTATTCTCCTGCTATTTCTACACCTACACTGAGCGAGCTTTCTACGGCAGCAACGTCTCCTTTGATAATAGCGATATATTTGCCGGGACAAACGGGGGTTGCACTGACCACTTCAACGTAGGCTGTCTTAAGCATCAAGTCTGTGGCATTAATTCCTCTGGCAATACTCGTAAGCTCAATCATACCTATTGCACTATACATACGACCCCACCTTTATCACAATTGAATTATCCTTGATTTCAATTACAGTACCATCGAGGCTAGAGTGGACAGTGGCTCCGAGACTGTTGTCCGGGATTTTTCCAATCATTTGTCCAGCCTTTACCTGATCACCGATACCGACTACGGGTGTTGCTGGTGCTCCGATGTGCTGTCGTAGAGCGATCCGGATATATTCAGGTCGAAATTCGACCTGCTTCATCGGTGCAGGTTTATCGAAGGCTGATAAGCCGATTTTAATGACTAGACGTTTGCTTGGAATAAGGCGATGATCTCTGGCCGACCTCGCTTGGAAATCCATCGGTATTGGCTGATATCGAATACCTTGTTCTGCCAGCTTTTGCTTATAAAGAATATTGACAGACTTCGGATGGAGATTAGCTGGGCAGGAGAACAATTCACAGGCATTGCATTCACAACATAATTGGGCAATTTGTTGTTCCTTCACATCGTCAAGATTGTAGCTTAGGGCACGCATGACCTTATGTGGCTGCATATTATGTCCCAGGAGATAACGAGGACACAGATCGGTACACATCCGACATTGCTCACAGGCGGTTTTACCAATAATTCTTGCTCGATTAAGGCTCACAGATTTTTTGCGGATGAGAAAGTGATCCTTTTTAAGCAACACATACCCTTTACTTTTTTTGGTAACATACCCTTCGACATCATTCATGACAGAGCCCATCATAGGACCACCGTCGATGACGGCATAGTCAGCTATGTCTTGTACACCGCATTGTTCAATCACATCCCGAATGGATACACCCACAGGTACTTTGACGGTCATACGCTGCGGAATATCTCCGGCGATAGTGATGTACGTTTCCGTGACAGGGTTCCCGGCCAGAGCCCTCCATATATTCAGGGCAGTTTCCGTATTAATAACCACACAGCCCACTTTCAGGGGAATAGATGCTTCCGGAACAATTCTTTGAGTCAGTTCATGAACCAGAACCTGTTCGTCACCAGCAGGATAGATATCTCTGAGTTCCATTACCTCCATGTAATTTGAAAATCCCAGAGCTGCAATTCTTTCTCGTAGGAGGACTATGACTTCTTTGTGTTTGCCCTTGATACCAATAATGGCTTTGCGGGCTTCAATATATTTTCCTGCCGCTTCCATTCCTCGGATGATTTCATCAGGAAACAGCATCATCAATTGCTGGTCCACTCTGAGCAGAGGTTCGCATTCAGCTCCATTAAGCAATAAATACTCTGCTTTAGAAGTTAGTTTCGCGTGAGTTGGAAAGCCAGCTCCTCCTGCCCCAATAACCCCTGCATCCTTGATTATGTTCAGCAGATCCAACGTTTTCCACCTCCAATTTCTTAAAACATACAGTCTTCGTCAATGATCCCAACAATGACAGCATCAATCGGTACATCCTCCCGATCGAGCATTTTGCGGGCTGAGCTACCAATACAGACCAGCACCCTTTCGCCAACGCCCGCACCGATCGTGTCGACAGCGATCATAAGACGACCAGCATCCATACCTCCGAGGACTTCCACCAACATGAATTTCAGTCCTACGAGAGAATCGGCTTTTCTTGTTGACCATATACTATCCATTACTTTTGCTGCTATCATCGAATCTCACCCGTTTTTGCTTCCTTAAATTTATATTGTATCTCTTGAATAGCGGCTTCCACCGACGCTGTATCTCCAAAGATGGCGATCATAATCAGATTCTGCGGGCAATGTCCTTTAATGTCTTCCACTCTTACCCCGGCAGCTTTTTCTGCGATATCAGCTGCAAAAACCATATCAATCAACTTCCCTTGAACCAAACCCACAGCATCATAGTTCTCGATAGGGACAGTAGAAGCAGTGCCCTTTCGCCGAAAAAGAATATCCACTGTCCCACTGGAAGGGGATTTGATAATTCGATATTCCATGAGAAAAAGTCACTCCTGTCTAAAGAATTTCCTGTGTGCAGTTAAGTGCAATACCCAAAGGTGTTACAAACATAGGGTTTTGCGGTTTATACGTGGGCAGGTTGGTTTGTTTAGCGATAATATCTTCGATTCCTTCCAGGCAACAGGTTCCACCTACCAGATAAATTTCTTTTACTGGGTATTCATGAATGTGGCGACTGATAATGGATGAAACTTTTTCAATGACTGGTCTTAATACGGGAATCAACTCCCTATGGTTTTTGAAATCTCGCTTATATTGGTCCGCGTCTTCAAAGCTCATTTTATAAGCACCGGAAATGACGAGTGAAAAGTGAGTACCTCCTGTTGGTTCATCATCCACATGAATCACTTTGCCGTCTTTCAGAATCGCAGTCCCCGTAGTGCCACCACCAATATCAACAATCGCACCGTCTTTAATCTTTAATACCGCATTAGCTGCCGTCGGTTCATCCAATACGTTGGTAATTTCAAAACCAGCCCCCTGTACCACATGTCTAATTGCTCCTGAGTCAAGACTGTTAGTTCCCGGAGGAAGTGCTGCCGCTGCATAGATCAATTCCGTGCCAAGTTTTTCTTCGATTTCTTGTTTTAATTCCTTGACTATACGAATCGCGCCGATATAGTCCACCACCATACCATCTTTGACAACACTGGCAAAACGATAGGCTCCGGCAACGGGCTGATAGTTTTTATCAAGAACTGCCAGAACAATATAGGCTGTTCCCAGATCAACGCCAGTGTAATATACGGAGGATTTCTTTAAGATGGGTGTTGTGACGACTTTCTCAAAATCACGAACAAGTTGATCACAGTATTGAAACGTTGAATTTACCGTTTCCATTTTTGTCCTCCTGAAGACTTCCACATCATCATGCAGAGTATGTTAATGATCAGATTGACTGTATCAATCAGGTCTTGCCGAGAACAGACTTGCTGCTCCTCATTCCAATAGGTTTCCAAAAGGGCTGGTTCGACCTCTCGGAGGGAGGCGCGCAAGTAATTTAACAAGGCAATCTCTTTTCCATTTTTCAAACCTACGTGAAACTCATCGACGTCAACGTTTTTTTCAAGATTGTTAGATCGTTCTCTAATTTCTTCTTCCGACCATCCCCAAAATTGAAGCTTATCCGGAGCTTTCTGTTCCCGTTCGGCTTTTTGTACGTTCCGAAAGTATTTGCCGAGCGCCATGACTTCTTCGGACAAGATTGTTTCACCAGAGTGTAAAAGTTCTGCGGCCATTAACAGAAACAAGGATTCCAGGCAGTCCATCCTTCTGCGTAATCTCAGGCTACACCGGCTTTCCCCTACCTGAGCCTGATTCGACTCGTGGATGTTTGATTTCTTACCGCCACTATACTGAACCTGTTCCAGCATGACTCGTCTGTCCGCAAGAAATTGGCGTGCTCCTGGTGTAATCTTTGTATCTGGTTCTAGCACAAAAGTAGCAAAGGGTTCCGTCTTATATAAATCTCGCAACTCCATTTCAGTGATGAATTTCATTGCCTCACCTACCCTTCCTCAAATTACCTTTACCAAATCCCATCGATTATTGAAGCTAAGTTATTTCTTGTGCTTCACACAAATATCGTTTCAAGGCTTCCACGCCTGAATTATCTTTTAAAGAAATACAGAAGTAAGGTTCGATAATCCCGATTCTTTTCAACTGTTGAATACACAAATTGACATTCTTCGGAGCTAAATCAATCTTGGTAATCACTCCAATAACAGGACAAGTATACGATTTAGCAAAACCGGGCGGATATACTTCAACGAGTCTGGATTGATCAACCAAAATGAGCAAATGCGATGCTGTTTGTGCTGTCGCAATCAGATATTTGTACATAGAAGCGTTTTCAATATAGGAGCCCGGCGTGTCAATAGTATTTTTGCCATAAATAACATCCTGGGTCTTTCTTAATGGTCTGACGGAATCATTTAAGACATTGGTCAAGGTAGATTTGCCAGATTGGGTTGGCCCGACCACCATAACTCGTTTTTTCATGTACGAGTAATCTTGGCAGGCGTGAAGCCTAACAGCTTTTCTAAAGTGTCATTAATGGCAATCATAGCTGCTTCAACACTGGCCACATCGCCGGATATAACCAGAGATCCCGTAAACCGATCAAGGAAACCGATCTCTATGTTCGATGTCTTTGTGGCAATATCGGCTGCAATAATAGCCGTCTCCGATGGAGTGAGAGTTGAAATTCCAATGGCTCCAGTCTCTTCAATTCCCAAACGTTCATATATGTCTTGTACGGGCGAAGCTATGATGTGAGCTAGAGTGACTTGCTTGCCTGGCACATATTCCTGGACAATACGTTTCTTGTCAAATTCATCGGCTACACTCATAAAATCCTCCGTCCGGTATATAACTTTTAATGTCTGATGACTTCGACCTGCAAGTCATAACCTTTTATAAACCCTTCAATTTTATCTAATTCGTCTTCCTTGAAGCTCAAATCTTCGGTGATAGCGTAGTTCATGTCCAATTGCTTGTATTTGTTGATGCCTAGTTTATGGTAAGGGAGCAAGTCGATACCCAGAAAGCTTTTGTGACGTTTAAAGGATTCCAGAAATTCCAAAGTCCTACAAATGGTGTCCTCGCTATCATTTAATCCCTTGATTAGAGGCATCCTGACTTTGACATTAAACCCACGTCGGATGAGTTGCGTTAGGTTATCCAAAATGCCTTCATTGCGCACCCCCGTAAGTTCATAATGCCGCTCAGAATCGATCTGCTTAATGTCATACAGAAATAAGTCCGTAAACTGGGCTATCTTGAGCAGGGAGCTCAGTTTGGCATAACCGGAGGTTTCAATAGCTGTATGGATCCCTAAACGTTTACACTCAGTCAGCAAATTGGTGGCAAATTCTGGTTGAGCTGTGACTTCACCGCCTCCAAGAGTGACTCCTCCACCTGAACTGTGGTAGAAAAGTACATCTTGTTGGATGATCTCCATGACTTCGGAAATAGTCTTGTCCACACCAACAATGGACAGAGCTTGTTTTGGACACGCCGTTTCGCACTTTCGGCAACCTACACAATCCATGCTTCTATTTACTCTATGCCTAGATCTTTCGCTTTTAGTTCGGAGTTGCCCGTCTTCATCATTCAGAAGATAATGGATGTGGGCAGGACAAACAGGAATACAGTTGCTGCAATCAACGCACAAATCTTCTTTAAACATGACCTGATATTTTCGTTCAAGTCCCTCGGGATTAGAACACCACAGGCATCTCAGGGGACACCCTTTGAAGAAAATTAATGTTCTTATACCTGGTCCATCATAGATCGAATATTTCTGGACATTGAAGATTCTCGCTTTTCTTTCTAAGATGCTACCGTTTTCTGTACTCATCATTTCCCCATTTCTTAAAATCCCTTCCTATTAAAAGTGTTCCAATACGGTTCTGCTGATTATTTCATCCTGTACTTCCTTGCATAGCTCTACGAAGTAAGCGCTGTACCCAGCAACACGAATGATCAAGTCTCGATACTTATCAGGTTGGACTTGTGCTTTCTTCAAAACTTCATTGTCTACATAGCTGAATTGCATCTGACCGTTGCCAAGAATAGATGCTGTTCTGAGCAAGTTAATTAGACCATTTTCCCCTTCCGGAGTTTCCAGAATACCGCGTAACAGTTTGAAGTTGTGCACCATGCCGATATTCATAGACTCGTTACTCAGCTTGCTGACCGATTTAATGATGGCTGTAGGGCCTAATTTATCGGCACCCTGAGTCGGGCTGATTCCGTCTGACAAAGGTGTCCAAGCCAGCCGTCCGTTGGCTGTCGCCCCAGTAATTTCTCCAATGGGCGTGTTGTTTGATATGGAAAGAGTTCCATGAGTCAAGTGCGAATAGAGCATTTTAAATGTGTGATGGACCCGTTCTGTCCAAATGATGATATCTGAGGCAATTTCATCAACATAGTCGTCGTCGTTCCCGTATTTCGGTGCATTCATGCAGTCTGTACGAATCGTTTCATAGCCCTCAAAATTCGCATTTACCGCATCCCCGATCTGCTTCAGCGTATATTTCTTGTCGTCAAAGACCAATTTTTTAATAGCTGCCATTGAATCAGCATAAGTTCCTAAGCCGGAGAAAATAAGTCCGGGACCACAATTGACAAGAGCGCCTCCATTTGTAACATCCGTCCCCTTTTCCATGCACCCTTCTACCAACAGAGACATGAGGGGTTTGGGAACCAGGTCTCGATGCACCCGCTGACTGACTATAGTTCCGATTGCCGACAGACGGATAATATGTTCAATTTGTTGTTTGCAGGCAGCGTCAAATTCTTCATAGGTCTTGATATTGTCAATATCTCCCGTGTCAAGGCCTTCCATGGTGCCACGCCATTTCATCCTGCCGCGATTTAGAACAAATTCTATGGCAATGGGCCATTGAGTATAACCGGTCGACGTCCACTGATAGATTCTGCCGGATTTTTGCGGTTCCACGCAACCCATGAGACAATAATCGCGTGCATCTTCAATACCAAAGCCCTTGGCCAGCATCATTTTGATATGACTATCATCAAAGTGACAGGCGGGGAAGCCAAGGCCCGCTTTTACAACATCGACAATTTTCTTTAGATATTGTTGCGGTGATTTATTATGAATCCGACAAGCCAGGGACGGTTGATACATCTTGGTAAAACGAACGGCATCCATGATCAGATCGGTTAGCTCATTGGTTGCATCGCCACCGGTTCTCTTCTGTCCACCAATCGTTAAGTTGATAAATGGTTGATAACCAGCGAAATATTTCGCTCCAAGTTCACTGGACAGCCACATCACTTCAGAGCATTTAATAATAAAACAGCTCAAAAGCTCAAAGGCTTCCAGTTTGTTCATTCGGCCAGCTTCTAAGTCAGCCTTGAACATGGGATAAATGTATTGATCCAAGCGTCCAACAGAAATCCCTGTCTGGTTTTCTTCCACCACAAACAAGGACTGCAGTGTCCAAATGGACTGGAGTGCTTCATGGAAGGTGCGGGGAGGATTAGCCGGTACATGAGTCAAACAATCGGAAATCCTATAAAGTTCTTTCTGCCGGGTTGCGTCATGCTCTCTATCTGCCAGTTCTCTGGCATAATCAGAAAGTCGTTGGGCATAAGCCAAAATGCCGTCACAAGTCTCAATCTCCGCTTTATAAAAATATATCTTATCTAGGTCATCCGGATTTTCCATGGACAATTTACTCAGTCTGGCGACGGCTTCCTGTCTTGCACCACTAATGCCTTTTTTAATCAAGATGACATCATAACCTGGGCAGGTATCCCCACCGCCATTTACCTGATGATAGGAAAGGTCACTGACAAACGATTCGCCTGAAAATGCCCACACACCAGCTTCTTCATATTGTGTCTGACAAATTTCATCCACGCTCTTGCCTTCCCAGTACGGGAAGATCTCCTCCCGCAAGATCTGCTTGTCTTCCTCACTGATTTGAAAGGGATCCTGCTGCCTGGTTGACATCGTGTCCAGTTCGTCTCGAATCCATCTCCAGGCAATATCTGGGGATACAGCACCCGCTCTCGCTTTCCCGCAGGGATGTCCTACAATCAATTCGTCGTTTTGGATCACCAAAGGAGCTGTTTCACAGGCTTTTTTGAAACATTTGGCCCGGAGAAGTATTTTGGGCAACCCCGTATTTTCTTTGGTTACTTGGGTGAAAGCTTTGGCACGGTAGATGCTGACACTTGGTCTAACCTTTAAATAAGCTGCTTTCAGCCGTTCTAAACGCGGTGTAAGCCCCGTGATTTCCCCTTCATACGCAGGCGAGAGGGTCACATTATTTGTCGCAGGACTGGTAGTGGATAATTCCTTGGAAATCCCCTGAAAGAGCTTCATGACGGCGGCCGTTTCTTCCGGGGACAAGTGTTTTGTTGCATCCGCAAATTTGGTTGAAAATTCTTTAATATCCAACTTTCTTTCCCTCTCTTGCTAAAAATTCTTTATTACCGCTTCACCTCAATCGTCTCAGTACCACTTAAGTTGCTCAAGCAATTTTTCGAGCAACTCTTTCAAATCAGGTGTACCTTCGAGGGTACTTTGAGTAGCAGAGCAACGGGTTCCTCTTGCTTCAACGACATCCCCTGTCTGTACGACCCTAGTTATATCCTCCATTTGCCGCACACCATAGCCGACTTTTCGGATATTAATCAAGTTCATCGGCGTGACATTGTCAGAAGTAAACCCACCTCCTGCTGCACCACAACCCAAGGTTAATGCCGGGAAGAGATTGGTTGTCGCTCCTATGCCTCCTAATGACGCGGGAGTATTTACTAGCACTCTAGATACTGGTTTTTTCAGGGCAAATTCCCGAATCATATCCTCATTCTTCGAGTGAATGACCAGAGTATGCCCCCGCCCTTCATTGATAAGCAGTTCTACGCACTTTTCACAGGCATTCATCCAGTCCTTTTCAACGTAAAATGCCAGAACCGGACAAAGCTTTTCTCTGGAATACGGATTGTTAGGAGACACAAATTTCTGTTCCGAAATCAATACTAACGTATCTTCTGGGACACAAATTCCGCTTTGCCGTGCTAACTCGATAGCCGATTTTCCGACGATTTCTGGATTTAAGCCGCCATCAGGACGGAAAAAATACTTACTAAGTTGATCTGATTCCTGTCCTGTCATGAAATAAGCTCCATTTTCCCTGAGTTCTTGCCTTACTTCATCAGCAATACAATCCTCAGCAACAATCGATTGTTCCGAGGCTGAGACAATTCCGTTATCGAACGTTCTGCTGACAATAATATCTGCTACGGCCTTTCTAATGTCAGCTGAACGCTCGATAAAGGCTGGTCCATTACCCGGGCCACCATAAATAGTCGGTTTTCCTGATATATTCGCCGCCCTGGTCATCTTGGGCACGCCCGTAATCAGAATTAGCGATGTGTCTTTGTGGTTCATCAACGCAACCGTCCCATCTACAGCGAGCGTCTGCAAATATCCAATGGCACCTCTTGGCAATCCATTTTCCTCTGCCGCCCGTATAAGCAGATCAAGTACCTTGGCGATTGTTTTTTTAGCCTTAGGATGAGGAGAAAAAACAATGGCATTACCCGATTTTATGGCAATTAGGGTTTTATATATTGTTGTGGACACAGGGTTGGTTGAGGGAGGCAACGCGACGATCACTCCAACGGGCACCCCAATATCCATGGTCTTATTTTCTTTGTCTTCACGAATAACACCGACAACTTTCAGGTCCCTGATTTTCTGATAGAGAAAATCACTAGCAAAAACATTTTTGACAAACTTGTCCTGCCATTTGCCAAATCCCGTTTCCTCATGGGACATAATGGCAAGTTCCTGCGCATATTTATAAGCTGTTTCAGCCATATGTCCAACAATTTCATCTAATTTTTCTTGAGGAAAAGCTGCCAGTACCCTTTGCGCCTCGCGGGCGTTTTCCACAAGAATCCGAGCCTCTTGAACGGAGAGCAAATCATTGTCAATTCTATGCATATCTCATTCACTTCCCCCTTTCCCACTCCCAGAGATTTATAGGTTTCATAGAATGAGTCATTTACCAGTTAATAACGTATTTGGCGACAATCTTTTCTACGTCCGCATGCGGCCTGGCAATGACATTGGAGCAATAGATCTGGCCTACCTTGCTGGCTTCTTTGATGCCAGCCTCTACAGCCGCTTTCACCGCTCCCACATCACCACGAACCACAACGGAAATCAAACCGGAAGCCACATTTTCATAACCAACCAACTCCACATCGGCAGCTTTGCACATGGCATCGGCAGCTTCCAGCACTGAAACAAGGCCATACGTTTCTATGAACCCTAAGGCACCATTTTTGTCCACACGGAATCCCCTTTCCAAAGCAATCAATGTTCATTCCGCATCAATGTCATGCCTCGTAACAATCTTGCCTACCCGGCTGATGGGACGCGGCATGACATGGGAAGCTGTCACTTCACCAATGGCTGCTGCAGCGGCCGCACCGTTTTCTACGGCTGACCTCACTGCTGCCACATCACCTTTAACCATGACCGTAACAAGCCCGGAACCTACATTTTCATACGAAACAAGAACAACGTCAGCAGTTTTGCACATGACATCCGCCGCTTGAATTGCCGGAACCATACCTCTTGTTTCAACCAGACCTAAGGCCTCTTCTCCAAAGTATTTCATCGAAACAACCCCTCAATAATACAGATTTAAACGACTAAGGATTGTCACTGTCACTTTTACCTTTTTATCAACCGACAACTTATTGCTTCGATATTAACGAATGCAGAAACGTTCCTTATTAACAAATTGAAACCATTCGACTCGCAATGACATCCGTATCAATTTCCATTCTATCGTGCAACTTCACAACACTTTGCTTCGCTAATTAACATGAAATAGCGTCAAATTGAGATTTTAGTTTTTCTTTATCCATGCTACAATCCAACTGTTTGATTACTTTCCCTTTATCTAATACGACAACTGCGGGTACTTCTTCTATTTCATATTTTTCAGCAAGATTCTTTTTTGTTGACATATCGACTTTGCATAATTTATAATCATTACTATTTTCACCAATAATTGTTTCTAACAAAGTGCTGAATTCTAAGCTTTCATTGACTAAAACATTAAAAAATAGTAATAATATCTTTTTATCACTTTGAAGAACATTTGCATGAAAATCGTTGAGTTCTTCGATATATCGCTCAGCCGCCACGGCTGCAGTCGCACCATCACCGGCTGCAGACACAACTTGTCTTAAATATTTCACTCGATTGTCACCGACTGCATAGATTCCTTCGAGGTTCGTTTCCATACGGTCATTGACAGGGATATATCCGCTCTTGTCCATCTCAATTCCGCTATTGTTTATAAAACGGGTTGATGGAATCATACCGACGAAGAAAAATACACCCTGACAGGTGAGTTCGGATGAACTACCTGTTTTTAGATTCTTAATTTTTACCCCTTCCACATTTTCTTCTCCAAGAACCTCTTCAATCGTTGAGTTCCATATAAACTTCATTTTTTCGTTATTAAATGCTCTTTCAGCACTTACTTTATTACAATCGAGAATTCCCTCATCATGTAGGACAATCACAGTCACTTTACGGGCAAACTTAGTGATGTACATGCCTTCTTCAATAGCCTGGTCACCACTTCCAACGACGACAACCTCTTCCCCTTCAAAGAACTCGGCATCACAGGTGGCACAGTACGCCACGCCACTCCCCCGCAGTGTTTTTTCACCAGGAATATTTAAAATTCTAGGCTCACTGCCACAAGCCAGAATAACAGCCTTAGCAGTGAACTCCTTGCCTTTTTTTGTTTTAATGAGTTTGTCTTCTTGAGAAAAGTCGACACTGATAACCTCTTCTTTTAAAAATTCAACGTTAAAACTCTCAGCATGCTTCTGGAAATCCTTCATAAGATCCGGTCCACTGACTTGCCTATAGCCAGGATAATTCACTATTTCCCTCGTCGTATCCGCTAAACCGCCGATCGTCCCTTTATTAATCACTAAGGTCTTTAACTTAGCCCTACCACCATAAATCGAAGCAGATAGTCCAGCGGGGCACCCCCAATAATAATCAAATCATAACTATTAACCACGTCTTCTACATCCCCTTTAAATTTGATTACACGCCCAAGACTTCTGCAATTTTTTCTTCAATGCTTTCCTCTTCAACTTTACCAGCGACTTTTCCCCGATACTCGCCTTCACGAAAAAAGAGGACCTGAGGAACACCTTTTAATGAAAACCGTTGGAATAAAGTCTTGTCTTCTTCAACATCAACATAATAGAACCCAAATTTACCTTCATATTGAGGTTTCATTTCTTCTAACATGGGAACGATTTCTTTACATACATGACAGTCTTTTCTCGAAAAGATCACCAAAGAGGGTTCACAATTATCATAGATAATTTCTTCGAACCGGTTTGAGTTTAATTGTTCCAAGGACATATACTTCACTCCCTAAAAAAAGATATTGTAATTTTATTAACAATAATCAAAAACAGCTGTTTATCAGTCTTTTAGATAATATGGCAATAATACTAACATCGCTATCTACATTCTCATTCATTGCTCTAACTTCTATTTAAAAAGCAGCTATCAGAGTGCGCTTTCTGATAGCTGCGCATAAACATTTTGTTAAATTTCTTCGGAGAAAATCTGATAAATCGGAGCCCCTTCACATTGTGCAGGGTACCGTAAACCGAGTAATACTGAAATTGAAGGTGCCACATCAACTTGTCGGATAGTACGATCAGTTGTAAAGGCAGATTTAATACCGCTACCTGCAGCTACAAAAATTGGCGAAACGGATGAATCAAAATATCCTTCTGAAGTTGAGATACTATCGCCATGCAATCGATTGTAGCCTTCTTCAATCGAGAAGAAAATATCACCACATTCTGGTCCATTAGCACCAATTAAGACAGCATCTTTGTTTCTAAGGCAGATGCCGACAACACGTTTACCTGTTCGATCATCCCTGTAATTATACAAATCAGAGATTAGTTGTTCTTCTAAATCGTATTGATCTTTTGGATCGACAATCCCATATTTGTCGCGACCCTTAATATTAAGATAAATATAGTTACTCCGAATCTGAACAGCTCTTGTCTTTTCCCAATCGACTTCCCTTATGGAATTGCCATTTTCATCTTTTTTCATGACCGTATAGCCCAGATCTTCCATGACCTTGGTATTGAGACCACCATATTCCCCTAAGATAGGAGGTACGTTTTCCCCAACAATAAGACCATGATCACTTACAACTAACACAGTCCAACCTTCGTCTAATAAATACAGGAATTCGCCAAGATAATCATCTGTTTGCAGATAGAATTTTTCAATAAACCCTTGGAACGTTTTTTCATCGGTATGATCCCATGGTGGCAGAGTCTTTCCTAGATGCCATAATTGATGACCTGCACAATCAATATTATGAAGATGTGAAAATACTACATCATAGCCTTTTTCTTTGATGCAATAATTCAGGCAATCAGCTTGCCACTTATCGTAAATTGCCCAAGACGGTTCAAAGATTTCATGTACCAATTCATCATCTTCCCCGCCGATTAAGCTGACAGGTGGAACCTGTCCAACATTATTAACAACATCTTTATAGAGAGATTTTTGATGCCATAATTGGTCATTAGAAATATCCAGAGCATTGCTGATCCATACTCTAACTTTATTACCGGCTGAATCAAGTTCTAAAATCTTCATAGAACGGCAGGCAGGCTTAGTGACTTCTTTTTTGGTAACATCATCCATAATCCCTGTTACCATAATATCTCTTTCTAAGGTAACGATCGGTGCTTCTGCTTTCTTGTTCTTATAAATAGCCACTCGGTCATATTCGCCAGCTTCATTTTTGAGAATTAAGGCAGGGCGTCTCATCACACCACCAGAAGTGAGGATCGTGAATTCTTTAGCTCCTTCTGGAGCATTTGCCCAACCTGTAGCCTCTTTGAGCGGAGAATTTACAATATCATAAGCAACCTTACTACCGATAACTACTTCTGTATCTTCATCATCCATAACGTAGGTACGAATTTCGCCGCCTTCACGAGCTGTATCGCCCCACCAAAGTTCCATCATTTCATCATCAACTTCATTGTCCAAAGTACCTTCCAGATCGGCAATGATGCAACCAACACCCGCAGGCTTATCCACTCGTGGTGCATAACGCACTTCTTTAATATCGGGTGTAGCAACAATGACCTTTTCCCAGTCAAGTTGGGCAACGCCCATATTAACAGAACCTGGTTGCGTACCATCAACAACACTCAGATTTTCGCTATGAGAGGTTGGGGGCCAAGAACTCCCCGGCCAGTGCCAAACAAGTGTCTTCAGGCCAGCTTCAGAGGTGATATTCCAAATTTGTTCTGCAGTGCAGTTACGAGAGTCCATGTTGTAAACAACTGCATCAAGACTTTCCGGCGATTGTCTCCAATAACACGTGATGCCATGGGTTCCTGGATAAGCGCCTGTAGCGAGTGTTGTCCAACAAGGTGGTGTGATCGTTGGAATTGCTCCAAGTAGGTGTAAATCTTTTCTAGCAGATCCGCGTTCGATAAATTTTTGTAAGTTAGGCATTTTCCCTTCAGCCAAGAATTTCTGACTAATTCTGGGGTCCATCCCGTCGACACCTAATACCAATAGCTTCTGGGTAAGTGCTGTTCTCTTCATAATATTCTATCCCCTCTTATCAATTTTGGATTTATAGCGATCTCAATCCTCTGCTTTATCAAGGGTACAAATTTGTCTTTTTCAAAGACTTAGATCTTAGTGTAAGGGGCATTTGCAATGCCTCTTACACTAAGCTAAGCAACATTCCTCGTTGGACTTTAGACACATACAATTATGATAGGTGTTTTAAGCACCAATTTCATCGAGTGAGCGACCAGCGGTCTTTTCACCCCAGATTCCAGTAACGACTGCTACGACTAAGAACATCGCACCAATAATAAAGAATAACGTTGTATAGCCAAAACTTTTATAGATCATAGGAACTACGATCATAGCCCCGGCAGTCAGAAGCCTACCGGTACTGTAGATAAAGCCTGTCCCACTGTTTCGTATGTGTGTGGGGTAAGATTCTGCCAAGTAAGACCACATCACAACGAAAACACCGTCCATAAGCACCCTGATAACAAAGCCTATCCCTACAATGACCATCGGGATTTTAAGAGTACCAAAAGCAATTGTCAAGACACCAACTAAGATGCTGTATATGACGATGGGGATCTTTCTACCGCCTTTGTCGGTTACCGTAGCTGCTAGATAGTTACCAATGGGGCTTCCAAAGGATACTAGAGCTGACATCCACAGGGCATCTTCCAACGTGAAACCAAATTCATTCAGTAAGGTCGGCATCCAAGCGAAAAACATAAAGTACCCAACCGTGATACAGCAAACCATCGTGATAAGCACGCCAGTTTTTCGAGCATACTTTTTACTAAAGACCTCTTTTAGTGCTGTTACGGTTCCGATCTCTTTTTGTTTGACAGCACCTTCTACTGGGATACTTGCTTCATCATTAATATCAACTTTAATCTCTGGCATAAATCTCTGGATAATGACTTCTGCCTCAGCATATCGCCCTCTAGAGATAAGCCAACGTGGAGATTCTTTTAACCACATCAGACCTAAGATTAAGATAATAAACCCTGTTCCACCGATGAAGAAAATATGTCTCCAGCCATCTGGACTACTTGGCACAATTCGTTCAGCTACTTGTCCAATTAACGGTACACTCAGTAGACCCGTTGCTAGAGATATTGCCTGCCACTTTCCTCTCGAAACAGATGGTAATATTTCTGTGATATAGACCATTGCCACAACGACCATTGATAATATACCGAAACCAGTCAATGTTCTAAAAACTATGAATAACGCTTTGTTAGGTGCCAAGCCATTTAATATTGAAAATGTAGAGAAAAATGCCACCGAATATAAAAATGCTTTTTTCCTGCCAATAACGTCCGATAGCCACCCACCAAACCAACACCCAAACAACATCCCGACAAAAGTGCAAGAATTAACTATTCCGATCCACTCCATCGAAACACCCCAGTGTTTCGTCAGAGCAGGAGCAACGAAAGAAAACGTAAATAAATCCATTTGGTCAAAAGCATAGGCTAGAGCAAGAATAATTAAGAACTTATAATGCTCTGAACACATACGCGCATCATCTAGGTAACGTTTCTTTTCACTAGGTTGTTTCTCTGAATCTAAACTTGCCATAACTGCCATATATTTACCTCCTATTCATAATAATTGGCGCTAATAAATGTTAAATCTTAAGATCCTTTACTTTTTAAACCTCCTACCTTTCAATATTTAAAGTCCGAAACATTTTTTTTGTGATTTCCCGCACTTACAACGCAGATTATAAGCAATACCTGTAACTCTGTAAAATACTTAGTGATTATGCCCCGTATAACTGGCCAATAATGGGATAATACATATTTTCTATTGAGAAAATTCTGTTATTATTTTTTTCCTTAAAATGGCTCAGTTATTTTTAATATTCTTTAACTTAAATGCTATTGCCATTTGAATCACTCATAGTATAATAAATCGGTCAGATAGGGAAATATATCTATCAAGGATGGTTAGGAATATGCGTATTGAACAATTAACCTATTTAGTTGCAGTCCATGAATCAAAGTCCATTTCCTTAGCAGCCGAACGTACTCACATTTCTCAACCTGCACTTAGTTCAGCCATCAGTAAACTCGAGGATGAACTAGGTGTAATTCTGTTGAAAAGAACGAATTCTGGCGCCCATTTAACCGAAATAGGGGAACTAATTATAATTAAAGCTAAGGAAGTGCTTAACACCCTTGATGAGATCAAATCTATCGCCCACGGTGACTCAATTGAGCTCAATGGAAACATCTCAATTGCAGTAGAGCCAAGTATCAATATTACCGTAATGCCTGACATCTTGACCACTTTTAAGCATAATCATCCTAAAGTTAATGCTTTACTCAAAGTTGGAGAATCCAATAACATATTGCGAGATGTTGAAGCTGGCAAGGCAAATTTCGGTATAATTTTGAAAACTGATGCATTTAGCAAATCGAAAGATATTAACTATAAGAAATTGTTTTCTGATGAATTAGTCATCATTACTGGAAAAAACTGCGAAGTTGCTATGGGATCCAAACAGATGACTCTAGAGCAGGCGCTTTCTACACCTATACTTTTGTACAATACGGAGTACATCACGAATTGTGGAGTGTCTAGTGAGTTGCAGAAGTATGGTAATATTAATGTTTCATATAGGGTTGACAACTTAGAGATGATGGAAAAGATCTTATCTCAGGGTAAAACTATTGCTTTTGTCCCTCAGTTTATGGCTGATGAGTATATAAAATCGGGTCGTATAAGTAAATTAACTTTAAGTGATGCCCGTTTAGATATTTCGGTTATCTTAATTTGGTTAAATCGTCATCATCTTTCAATGGTCGAGAAGGAGTTTATCAAAGTTATCAGAGCCGTCTGTTCAAATTTTTCCACTACGCAAGTGTAAAACAACTCCTGGTACTTTTGCCGAGATAACATTCGTTATCTCGGCTTTTTATGTCTTTATACGTAATAGGTTATCCTTATATCCACAAATTATCTGAACTCTAATTTCGTTAAACTTATAGGGGGCATATTTACTAAGTATTTTACTCTGGCTAATCATGAACTTATAATAACAATCACTTCAGTCACTCTAGGATTTATCTTGTTAAACATTTCTCATAAATAAAGTTTGTTAACAATCAGTAACACAAGGAGTTAAAGCACATGGATCAGAAAGCACAAATACTTTTGCAGAAAAAAGATCTAGCCTTTGCGAAAAAAGGTATAGGCCTAGGTTTAATGACTGGTGCAGCTTGGGGCTTAGACGGGGTGTTGATGGGAATGGTATTAGCCCTAGCACCATTCACTGATCCTTTGAGCATCTTCGCTGCACCTTTGGTAGGAGCTTGTCTTCATGATGGATTCGCCGCAGTATGGTTGTTTATTTATAATTTCATTAACGGTAAATGGCGTGATTATGCACGCACCTTAAAAACTCGACCTGCTAAAATGATAATTTTAGCAGCTATTTTAGGTGGCCCCATTGGGATGTCTGGTAACTTGCTAGGAATCTATTTTGCTGGTGCCTCTTACACTGCAGCGATCACAGCTGCTTATCCAGCTATAGGTGCTATTCTTGGATCGATCTTTCTTAAAGAGAAGATATCGCCCCGTGTTTGGGCTGGCATAATATTAGCCATTATTGGCTCATTTGTTGTTGGGTTTGTCCCACCCGAAGGGTCAACCTATCCCCACTTTTATCTCGGTCTTGGATTAGCCTCGGTTGCCGCCATTGGTTGGGCGATAGAAGGCGTTATGTCAACTTATGTAATGGATTTAGTCGATTCGGATATTGCCATTGGGATAAGAGAAATTACTTCATTTTTTGTATATCTGATTGCCATATTACCATTGTTCGGAAAAATTGGTTACCACATTCTTTCCGTTAGTTTAACGACTCCCTCTGGTTGGTATATTGCAGTTATCGGTTTAGTTGGTGGAATTTCCTTTACATCCTGGTATCGGGCAATGAATATGACTGGAGTGGGCAGGGCTATGGGTCTCAACGTAACGTTTGCACTATGGTCTGTATTTTTCGGGTGGTTGTTAAATAAATTGCCAATAACCCCAAACCTGATTATCGGTGTTATAATCATTTCCATTGGCACAATTCTTACAGTAGGCAACCCCAAAGATTTGATAAATTTAAGAAGTTGATAAGGAGGCTCACCATGAATCAAATGCCTGTAAAAATCAGAACAGCACAAGTAATCTTCCTGAATGAAGGAGTCTCAAACGAAGGAGTCTCAAATCAACAAATATTAGAAATGCTCAAAAATGAATACCCTCTTGATCGAAGTGTTAATGAAAAAGGCGTCGAGAATTACCTGCTTTCTTTGAAGGCTGTTGGTCTTATTAAGTTAACAAGCGTTTCTGTGGATGATAATGGTAATCTTAAGCAAAGTTATAGAATCACTGATTATGGGGCAAGCCGCATAAACTATATTAGTTAGATAAGGATCTTCATCATCCACATGATCCACTGCCTATAAAACAACGAAAGCAAAAGCCTTTACATTGTAATAAAGGCTTTTGCTTTCGCTTTTCCTTTGATAGAATAATATTTCTACCAACGAATGAACAAGCTACGATATAATACAAAGACAACGTGCTCAATGTATCAATACATGTACTGATCTTATCTTATTTAATGAAAGGAAGCCTGAGCATGGACATTTCCCTTGAAAATATAACTAACGCTAAGGAGACATTAAAAGGAGTTGCCTATAAAACGACGTTAGTGAACAATCCGCTTCTCAGTGACATGAGCAATAACCAGGTATATGTAAAGATGGAAAACCTTCAGCGTACGGGCTCTTTCAAACTCAGAGGTGCGTACAATAAGATTGCCCATTTAACAGAGGCAGAAAAACGCCTCGGCGTGATTGCCTCTTCTGCTGGCAATCACGCCCAAGGTGTCGCCGTTGCTGCGACCATTTACGGCATCAAGTCCACGATTGTCATGCCCAAGCACGCTCCCTTGTCCAAGGTAACTGCAACGCGACGATATGGTGCAGAGGTCATCCTTCACGGTGAAGTGTATGACGAAGCTTACGAAAAAGCCCTCCACATTCAAAAGGAGACCAAAGCGACATTTATTCATCCCTTTAACGACCCGCTGGTGATTGCCGGTCAAGGAACCATCGCCTTGGAAATCCTTGAAGATTTGCCTAATGTTGAAGTCGTTGTTGTCCCTATTGGTGGCGGTGGACTGATCTCGGGGATCGCCCTGGGGCTGAAGACTTTAAAACCGGATGTTAAAATCATTGGTGTACAGAGTAAAAACATGCCTTCAATGGCGGTATCTTTTTCCCAACGTCAAATGGTGACAGTTAATGGCACCCCGACCATTGCCGATGGGATTGCAGTAAAAACACCTGGCAATCTGACGTTTGAACTCATTAAGAAATATGTTGACGAAATAGTAACCGTAGATGAGGATGAAATCGCCAGCGCTATGCTTTTTTTTCTAGAAAGTGCCAAAGTCGTTGCAGAAGGTGCGGGGGCTTCTCCGGCCGCAGCGATCATTCATCGTCTTGCCCATTACAAAAATCGCAAAATGGTTGCCATCCTGAGTGGCGGAAATGTTGATGTCAACATCCTCGCTCGTACGATCGACAAGGGGCTTGTGAAAAATGGACGGAAGTGTTTCCTGACAACCGTCATTTCTGATCGCCCTGGGGCTCTAGCTCAACTACTACAGTTCATTGCTCGTCTGGGGGCTAACGTCCTTGCGGTTTCACACCGACGAGAAACCTTAGATATTCCTATAAGTTATGCTAAGGTAGAACTCGAGTTAGAGACCACCGATGCTGCCCAAGTTCAAACAATTAAGAAACTTCTTGAGGAAAATTACTACCACATTGAAATTCAATAATATGGTCAGAAAAGCAAACGCTCTAGCCGATTGGTTAGAGCGTTTGCTTTTTGGAGCAACTTACCTCAGTAAGCGTAAGCCACTAATAATGACGATGATTGTACTCCCTTCGTGTCCGATCACACCTAGCGGTAGATTTATGTTCCCGAAAAAATTAGATAGTATCAGTAAAAACATGACTGTAACAGCAAAAGCCACATTTTGTTTAACCACCCTAGTCGAGCGACGCCCTAAGGCAATGGCATAAGAGACCTTAGAAATATCATCAGCCATCAGGACTACATTAGCTGTCTCTAATGCTACATCAGTTCCGGCAGCGCCCATGGCGACACCCACGGAAGAAACCGCCAAAGCCGGAGCATCGTTTACACCGTCGCCGACCATGGCAACTTTGCCGTATTCCCCTAATTTTTTTATTATATCTACTTTATCCTCTGGCAGAAGTTCGGAATATACTTGGTCGACACCCACCTGATCACCCATTATTTTAGCAGTTGAAGAGCTATCTCCGGTCAACATCACAACTTTAATTCCCATTTTTTTCAGTCTACTTATTGATTCTTTCGCTTGCGGTCGCAGAGTGTCCTGAACTGCTAAGACACCGATTCGTTCTTTTCCTACCTGAACAAAGATCACCGTATTCCCTTGCTTCTCCAGTTCCCGAACCGCCTTCATTTCCTCTTCCGATATTTCCCCTTCGCTCAGGTCTAATTTCCCAATTCGATGTTCCTGACCCTCCACTATTCCCTGTACTCCAAATCCGGGCACCGCTTCAAGTTTTGAGGCTGTACTCAGGTGGAGATTTTTTTCCTTCGCTTCGCGGGTTATAGCCTTAGCAATAGGATGCTCTGACCACGTTTCCAAAGAAGCGGCGATTCTTAAGACTTCACTTTCAGTATAGCTACCATAAGGTATCACTTGAGTAATTCTTGGTATTCCCTCGGTGAGAGTTCCGGTTTTGTCAAAAGCCACTACACTCACATCACCGATAGCTTCCAGATAGGCCCCCCCTTTGAATAAGATACCTTGGCGAGCTCCGTTCGAAATCCCGGATAATACAGCGGGCATAACTGAGGAAACCAGCGCACAAGGTGAGGCTACGACGAGAAAGATCATAGCCTTGTAAATTGCGTCACTCCAAGACAACCCTAGCAAAGGTGACAAGACTGAAATCAAAACTGCACCAGTGATCACAATTTTCGCGTAAATACCTTCAAAACGCTCCATGAATAATTGACTGGGGGGTCTTTCGCTTTGCGCCTCTCGAACCAGATGGATGATTTTGGCAAGCAAGGTTGCCTCTGCGGGTTTGGTCATTTCGATAACTAAGGTGCCCTGTCCATTCATAGTTCCAGCAAAAACCTCTTCACCTGCCGACTTGTCTATGGGAATTGATTCCCCGGTTATCGATGATTGATTCACAGAAGAATATCCCTCGCGCACAATCCCATCTGTCGCGATCCTCTCTCCTGGCCTGACTAACAAGAGATCACCTTGTTGCAATTCTTCGACTCGAATCCTCTTCTCTTGGTTTCCATGTAACACAATAGCCTCTTCCGGGCGTAGCTTCATGATAGACTTAATTTCGTCATTCGTTCTCTCCAGAGTATATCCTTCCAAGGCACCACTTAGGGAGAAAATTAAGATTAAAATAGCCCCATCTCTCCAAAATCCGATACTAGCTGCACCAATTGCCGCTACGACCATAAGCAAATCGACATCTAAATCCTTTTCCTTGATCAGTGTTTGCAATCCTTCCCAGGCTTTCTGATATCCACCAATGGCATAAGCCAAAAGGTAGAACGGAGTTTCAAACTCAGGATGACCATATCGACCCGAAAGCCAAGCCAAAATAAGAAATCCTAAACTTAGGATCGTAACAATCAAACCTTTATGTCTCGACCAAAGCGAAATCCACGACGTTTTCATATCGATTTCTCCTCTTATCCTTTATTTTACAAACTTCAAGGTTATGTACCTTCTAAGCTTAACTCCATCGATCTATAGCCCGATGGAGTCATTATTCCCAACGTTTAAAAAGTTTCGGCATTGATTTTTTTTAAGGTGTTCAAAAACTGCTTGATTTCATCATCACTTAAAATGGACGTCATTTGCTCTGTCAAATGCATGTGGAAGTCATGATGTTCCTCAAAGGCCTTCTTACCTAAGTCAGTCAAACTGATGAGATTTACACGCCTATCTTCTTTCGTCGATTCACGGCGAGCAAAATTCTTCTTTTCTAAGCGATCCACCGTTACCGTCGTGGTTCCTGTTGTAACCCCCAACTTCTGAGCTAAACCTTTCATATTAATTTTTTCATGTTCACCAAGCACCTCTATAGCATGGGCCTCAGAAACCGTTAACTCACTGGATCGCACAATTGAATTTTCCCAGGAAGAAAACCCATTGAAAAACGCCAAGAGTTCATGGGTCAGCTCCTCATTGATGGTCATAAAAACTCCCCCTTCAGAATAGTAAGATTTTCATACTGTTTTAATGATGATAATTTACGATTATAATATTGTTTGATATTCAAGATATATGATAACAAAAGTACTCTGCGTTGACAAGGGGTTAACAAAGATATTTAAAACCACTCAAATATTTAGTGATCTCTCTTCGCCTAAACTGCATTTGATTAGAATTTGGCAACTCCATCTGAAGGTATGATCGATCTAATCATCGATCTAATCGTCCTAATGATTTAGAGTCTCTCATTAACTAGAATCGTTTAGCACTTCAAATCACAAGTGTGCATATCAATATAGAAATTTAAATGATGAGAGGGGAACTCATATGCCTTATCCGCTTGACCCGACAACTAGCCCAAAGTTTGCCCACGAGTTGGTTGTTCCACCAGTATTTGAGCCTTTAATAGTTAGGCATCCAGTCACAGGCAAGGTAATAAGCCACAATTATGAGGTAACAGTCAGTCAGTTTACCCAGCAAATTTTGCCGGCAGCCTTCCCTGAAACTACTGTGTGGGGCTATGGCGGCAAAGTTAGGATTCCAGAAACCGGTGAGGTCATATCTGATTTCCGCTCCACACCCGGTGCTACCTTCGAAGCTAAGCGAAAAATTCCGATTAATGTGCAGTGGATAAACAACCTAATCGAACCCCAGCCTTTGGCAGTCGATCCTACTATTCACTGGGCTGACCCCAATTATATGGACATGCCAATGCCACCCTTTCCGCCATTCCCACCGGGATTCCCTTTAGCCCAAAGCCCGGTGCCAATTGTTACACATCTCCATGGCGGCGAGACCGAATCGGATTCGGACGGTCACCCCGACGCTTGGTTTACAGCTGGAGAAGCCATCACTGGTCCAGCTTTTCAAAAATCCCGCCTTCACTACGTAAATGAACAGGAACCGACTACCTTATGGTACCATGACCATGCCCTGGGCATAACTCGCCTGAATGTCCTAATGGGGTTAGCTGGTTTCTATCTATTACGCGATCCTCATAACCACCTAGATAAACAACATTCCGTACTGCCCCATGGAAAATATGAGATTCCTCTAGCTATTCAAGATCGCTCTTTCCTTGACGATGGTTCCTTTGCCTTTCCCGACACTGGTGTCAATCCAGACATCCACCCGTACTGGATGCCAGAATTTTTCGGGGATACTATTATGGTCAATGGCAAAGTGTGGCCCAATTTAAATGTTGAACCGAGACAGTACCGTTTTCGGGTTTTAAACGGCTCCAACGCCCGTTTTTATAACCTAATGTTCTCTAACTTGATGCCTTTTATTCAAATTGGCACTGATGGGGGCTACCTACCCAAACCTGTTCAACTCATCTCCTTGCTCCTGGCACCTGGCGAACGTGCTGATATCTTAGTTGATTTTTCCCAGTTATCCCCTGGCACTCAATTAATCTTGACTAATGATGCCAATGCCCCGTTCCCCAGTGGGGATCCGCCCGATCCTCTGACGACGTTCCAAATTATGCAGTTTACAGTGCTCAACAAACCTCAAATTATACCGCCTCCCTTGCCTAAGATCTTAAACATCCTAGAACCGTTAATTCCGAACAGCCGAAAAAAAACTTTGACTCTCTTTGAAGTTGAGGGGCCCAACGGGCCTTTGGAAGTACTATTGGATGGTCAACATTGGAGTGCCCCCATTTCCGAACTGCCTTTGGTCGGCGCGACGGAGGATTGGCAGATTGTCAACCTGACGATGGATGCCCACCCTATTCACCTTCACTTAGTTCAGTTCCGTCTAGTTAGTCGACAAGATTTTCTGGTAACCAAGTATACCGATGATTGGTTAGCCTTAAACGGTCAGCCTCCGCTTGATCATCCTACGAAGGTATTACCAGTGAAAGACTATCTGCTCGATGGTCCAATTAATCCACCCGCTCATGAAGATGGTTGGAAAGACACGATCCAAGCCTATCCCGGGCAAGTAACCACGATCAGGGTGCGTTTTGCACCTCAAAATGCTACATTCTCTGTCCCAGGCATCAATCTTTATCCGTTTAATCCAGCCAAAGGTCCAGGGTATGTGTGGCACTGTCATATTCTTGACCATGAAGACAACGAAATGATGCGCCCCTACAAAGTACGGAACCCCTTTGAGATTTGCTAACTTATTTGATAACTTATTTGGTCTCTTCTGAGAAATGTCTCGATAAAGAAAGACCTCCCGAGCGTTTGCCCGAGAGATCTTTCTTATGGGATAAGTTCTCTTTTTTGAATTATCCACACACCTTCTGCAACTCTTTTAGCTTTTCTACCAGTTGCTCTGAAAGGACATGCATTTGTCTAAGATACTTCTGGGCCTCTTCTTTGCTCCCAGCGTTCATAGCTCTAACTGCATTCTCTGCAAGTACGTGGAAATCAACATGAGTGCTATACATCTTCTGAAACTTGTTCCGACCTTTTAACTCCATTTCTAGATTTAACCATTTGCCAAGCTGACATGTATTGAAATCACCCGCAACATGCGGATCTATTACATCATTATCTAAAAGCATCGAATCAATACGCCAAATCCATAGTTGATGATCCGTAATGGCCAGATTTATAAGCTCCACGGACGTTAGATTAACTTTAAAGCGCGCAGTATCTTTGCGCATCCCTTCAACAAGAATCCCTATTTCTCTTAGTTTTCTTGCTGACTCAATTGAGTTTTCTACTGTTTTAGCATAGGTATCTGAGACATTGTCAATAGTTGCAGCAATTTCCTCAAACGTTGCGGATTGTTCCTGTGTCATAGGGGCAATGTTATCTACCTGTTGTTCTGTCCTCTCAATACTTGTGATTAATTTGTCAAGTGATTCCTCAATAATAGAAGCTTTCGACGCCGCCCCATCTGTAGAACTACTTAGATTTTCTATATGAGATGTTGTTATTAAGGTTTGCTCTGTTAAATTTGAAACCTTTCCAGCGATATCTTGCACAGATAATTGGGTTTACTCTGCAAGTTTACGTACTTCCTGAGCAACAACTGCAAACCCTCGACCTGCCTCTCCTGCTCTCGCAGCCGCGATAGCTGCATTGAGCGCAAGGAGGTTTGTCTGATTTGCAATATGGCCTATAATATCGGTAATTTGTCCGATCTGTAAGACGTATTCTTTCTGCTCAGCATTTTCACTGCGCAGTTTGTTGAAGCTAGTTTTAATCATATTAATCTGTTCAAGCAATTCTTTAACATTAGCAACGCTAGCATGTGAGCTGCGTTTTGCCTCCAGAGCAGCATCTGCAATTTCAGCTGTCGTAGAAATAGCCACACTTTCTACGGATTGGGCTGTATTACATACTGCACTTGTAATTTGTTTAATCTGCTCAACCTGCTCAGTAAGGCCTTCGTTCTGCACACGGATAACTTTAAGCTCCTCATATGTAGCTGAAACGACTTGAGTAAGTCTTTGTGTTGTGCTTTTAAATGCTGACTCGTAGTTATTTATAAGATAGTTTATTTTTTGCAATAGTTCCTGTCCTTGAGGTGATGTTCCTTGTTCTGAAGCACTGATCTGTTTGCTTAAATCACCAGTGCTAACTGCATCGAGTATAGCCATGATGGATGCTAATTCCAGCTCACTGATCTGTGCGGATTTAATGGTTTCTTTTCTTTTGTTAAACATTTATCTCAACCTTTCTATGCTTAAAAGATGATCTGTTTAACTTTAAGGGCCCTAACTATAAAACTATAACCCCAGCTCATTATGGAAAAACTCTCACCTTGCCTGTGTAATACTTTAGATTATTGTTTTAATCCACCTTAATCTAGAATAAAGATATCGATATTGATAATGATTATCAATATCTTTTGAAGAATTATACATATTCCCCTTAAAAGTGTCAACCTAAATTATTGACACCCTCCCCACTCTCTGCTTCGATTTCATAAGAATACTTGAAAATAATATAATCTCGACCAAATTTTGGCCGAGATTATACGATGTTTGATCTTAATATCCCATAACATTTCAATGATCCTTTTCCGTTTTACATTTTTACATATTGTAAATATTCATACGCGGTAGTGCCATAAATTCCTTTGAAATGTCTGTTTAAATGAGCCAAGTCAAAAAAACCACAGTCTGATACTACAGTGTAGATATCTTCACTTGCTTCAATGAGCTGCTTGGCACACTCCACCTTGCAGTTCAAGAAATATTGATAAGGTGAAATTCCAGCATATGCTTTAAATAAGCGGATGAACCGATATTTCGATATCTGAAGTTCACGACAGATATCATCCAGCTTTAACACAGTTCCTAGATTATAGCGGATCATTTCTACAGACTTTTGCATAAGAGCATCCTGTTTGAGACTAGCCGTCTGTATATGTGATGTGGTAACGTCGGTAATAAGTTTTAAGAGCAGTTCACTGCCTAATGCTTCGTCTCTGTCGTTTAAAATGCAATGAGCCAAATTCAAAATAGACAGCGCAAGCTTGTCATTATAAACAATGGGCGCTGAAAAACAAAGTATCTCCTTGTTGCCTGATATCTCTGAAAGCAGTTCTGTTGGAATATAGAGCATCACATAATCAATGCCGTCTTTATCGGCCGCACTACCATCATGAGCCTGTTCCGGGTTAAAGAGCATTACACCGTTTCGATGTGACGAACATAACTGTCCATCTAAGTGATACTGCTGTATGCCGCGCAGTGTCACACCCAGGGCATATTCTTCATGAGAATGGCGCTTGTATACAAATTCAGTCATACTTGCAGACAGAACGGTTATACCTGCTGATTTCTTATATAAGAATTTCTCCATATAATCACCTCATAAACAGCTCTCGCCAACCAGATACCATTAATGCACAATATATTAGAGATAAGGCCATCACAGTGTTAACGAAACTCTGGTATTCGCTCAGAAACCGCTTTAAGACTGTACCCAAAATGACCCACGTCATAAAAGCCGCCATTCCTATAGCTGTAATGATGGCAACGTATAAAGCCAGATAGGTGAACGATGAATAATTGGGAATCACAAAATTAGATATGACCGTTAATACAAACAAAACGACCTTCGGATTGACAAATTGCATGAGAAATCCTGTTATAAAAGTTCCGCTTTGCTCCGCTACATCTGCCGATGCATCCATTTTATATAGTTTCTGGGCCAAGTAAAGCATGTAAAGAGCGCCAACTATTCCCATGACTCTTTTTATATCCGGCATTAGGTTAAACAAGACGCTGTTGAATGTCGCCGAAAGCGCTAGTAATATCCCAAAGGCAAGTGTCGCACCGGCTGTAAATTCGAGGGCTTTTTTCATTCCATAGTTATGTACCGTCGACAGAATAACAATATTGGTTGGGCCTGGTGTGAAGGTTACAATAATGCAATAGGCAAAAAACGCTGTAAAGTTCATAAAGCTTACTCCTTAACGGTACTTTAGAGCATTATAGCGTTTCTACTCACTCTTCGTATAGGACATTATTGCAGGTCACATCGACGCTGGTAGAGGTGAAGACAAACTTGCTTGCTTCTTTAATTTGCTCGCCAGATACATTCCGAGACCGATTACGCTCTCCATGTGCAACAGATGTTCAACGGACGGCTCGAAGAGAATAGTGGCATTGGCTCGAACATCTTCGTCACCTTCCCATATAATCACACACAGCGGAATTTCGGGAAAGGCCCGAAAAATTGCAGATGCACTGCCAAAGGATGCGGGTTTTCCACCCATGGTTGCGGCACACTCCAATAATTGATGGGACTGATGTCCAAATGCCTTGATCAAACCAAGGATCGAGTTTTTATGAAACGCGGGATAAAACAACATCCCACCGTTCGGTATTTCTTTGAGACTAACCCATTTTTTAGGAGTTTCTTGAGGTGATCGCGCATAAGCCAGGTAATTCAGCATGATTATTGAAGCCATTATTTCCGGGACCTGTCCATCTGTTTTTCTGTAGACTGTTTGGTCATTCCAGTCCAAAATATACTCTGAGTCAAAAAACGTCACGACGAATTGACGAGTTTCACTACTGTAGGTCACATTAAGCTGGGTGGCAATTTTTTCCGGCACCTTTCTCTTTAAATCCCTCCAGTATTTGTCATAAGCAATTCGGTAATTAGTTTCCATCTCAGATACCTCCACTTTCATTAAGTAAGTGTTCGCAAATACCTCCGAGAGAATCCTGTCTGTACCAGTCTGGACTTAATTCTGCTTACAATAATGCTTCTCTAATTTCTTGCTTGACAGATTCAGATGTTTCCCTGCTGAGATTTTCCTCCAAAATTTGTTTAGCTGATCTGCCACCTATTTTTCCTAGAGCCCATGCGGCGTATCCACGTACTAACTCTTCAGGATCATTCATGGCAACTGCCAAATCAGGCACAAATGCAGGGTCGCCAAGATTGCCAAGAGCAATGGCCGCATTTCGCTGAAAGTATTTCCTCTCTTTTATATAGTTGTACATCAAAGGTTGTATCCTTGTCGAGTAAAACTCATCCGTCATGTTGAGCATTTGCGAAAGACTGAAATCTCGGGCTACTTTCACTAAAAACTCATCGTCTGGCAGCTTTGCTTGTAACTTCATCTGATTGCGAGGACACACCTCTTGACAAATGTCGCATCCATGAACTTTGGTCCCCATTTTTTCACGGATTTTAGGTTCAATATGACTGCCGGCTATTCGCTCTTGCGTCATAAATGTATTGAATGCTATGCAACGGCGTGGATCTAATTTTAAGGGTTCGTAAATGGCTTGCGTCGGACATGCTTTCATACAAGCGGAACATCCTTCTGGACAACCAACCTCCACAGTAGGACTATCATAATCAAGCTCTTGATCGACAACAAACGACGTAAGGTAGATGAAGGAACCAATACCTTCGGCATAAGCGAAATTATTTCTGCCGTAATTCACTATGCCTGCTTTGGCCGCGACCAATCGTTCAGGCAAACTGATCTTGTCGCCTACTTCACAGCCGAGTTTGCGCAGAAATCCCCTCATTAATTCTGGTCTGGCACCATTGATCCGTTCAGGCGGTGCATTATAACACCTGGCTTGATAAACTCGACCAATTTTATCTGTTAATTCCTCAGGAAAGCTTTTTTGGGAATAGTCATAAACTGTTGTAATGATCGACTTTGCCGTAGGCATCAACGACCGAGGTTCTGCGGCAACCAACGGACGAGATGGTCCCTTGAGATAAAAAGAATACATTTCATGTCTATTGGTTAAATCGGTGATGTATTCAGGAAAGCCATTAGCAGGTATAATGCCGACCTTGCTATACCCAATGTCTAAGGCAAATTCTTTGATTTGGGTTGTAAGTGACATGCTCATTCCCCCCTAGTTAATTTAATCTGATGTTTTAACTATGTTTACCGCACCATGCAATTTCAGCTAAGCTTCAGATGCAATGCAAAACTTATATAAAACGTGTTCTGTTGTTCGAGTCAGTAATCATTTGATGACTCACAGTCACATATTAAAATTAATCTTAATCTTGCTCTCTCCTTTCTTTTCAATGATGTTTCAGTAAATGAAGTCATTAGTGCATATACACGTAATTAGTCGAACTACTTCTCTAAAAGTATTTCTACCAAAGGAATTTATCAAATTAGCGCTTCCAGTTTGGAAAGCGATTTCTCAAGACTCTCCAACTCTTCTACCCCTAAATATTCCTCCAATGATGCTTGGGCTTCACTCCATAGCTCCAAAGCATTGAATAACACAGTTTTACCAACCTCTGTAAGCATCACCTGCTTGGAACGTGAATCTTCTCCGGGATTAACCGCTATTAGACCGGCATTGATCAGTGGTTTCATATTTCTGTTCAAAGTAGTTCGGTCAATGCGCATTGTTTTGGCCAGCACACTCATATTAACTGACTCCAACCACTCGAGATTCCGCA
The DNA here is from genome assembly GCF_000224515.1 of Desulfosporosinus sp. OT. Lineage (GTDB taxonomy): Bacteria > Bacillota > Desulfitobacteriia > Desulfitobacteriales > Desulfitobacteriaceae > Desulfosporosinus. The sequence continues at coordinate 33,588 of NZ_AGAF01000116.1, forward strand.
ATAACGAATACTGCGTAACTTTAAGTCCACTTGGTTCCAAAACTTTTTCATAAAATTGAGTTACCGCCCGAGAAGCCCGTCTTATATTCAAACAGTGACATGGACTAGAAGATTTTGGTTTGGATTTGATACGTTTCATCGACTTAACGCCTTTCTCTATGATCTATGATCTATGATCTATGATCTATGCTAAATTTTAGCGTGTATATACACTTATTAGTTTTAATATATAACCTATTACTTGTTCTGTCAATATTTCCAGTCCATTGAACGTATCACAATACTGTGCTCCGGCAATTTATAGAAGGGATTCCTAGGCCTGTTTATTGGAGGAGATACAGCAAGGAATTATTGTTAAATGTTACCAATCGATTCTTTGTTGCATATACTACATTAAATATAGGAGGTGGTTTTCTGATGTATGGTTGTGTAAAACCGATTTGTTGTCCGCCACAATATTGCGTGCGAGACTATTACACTCAACGAGTTGTTCCTGTAATTCATCCTATAGTGACTATTAACCGCCAGAATATTGTTGATGTTCCCCAGCATTATTATCAACCGACGACGAGAAACGTTGTTGTTGACCAAGGTTTCCAAGGTTATCAAGCTAACCAAGGTAATTTAGGTTATAGAGGCTTCTCTAACCGCTTATTCTTTTAAAAGATTTAAACTATAAATTAAAATGCCACGCTTGAGATAAGCGTGGCATTTTGATTTATAGTTCACTTAACGGCAACAATATCTCCACTCGAACCCCTCGATCCCTCCGATTCATAGCGACTATCTTCCCTCCATGCAGATCAAGGATACGATGCACAACGGATAACCCTAATCCAGTCCCTTTTTCCTTGGTCGTAAAAAACGGGTCATAAATATAGGGCATGATGTCTGGCGAAATACCCGGTCCCTCGTCGCTCACGGCGAAACCAACAAAGCCATCCCGTTTAACCCCCTCGAGTTGAATAACACCACCTTCTCTCTGGGCATCGATGGCATTGAGTATGATATTCAGGATTACTTGCTTCATTTGATCCGGATCAAATTCAACTTCTTGCTTGTCCACTTGACCTCTCACCTGCTTCAAGACAATGCCGTGCTGCCTTAAGGCAGGATTGAGCAGATTAACACCTTCGTCCAAGAGTTTTCCCAAGGACATTCGTTTACGTGCTAATTCCTTCGGACGGGCAAAAGAAAGAAAATCGCTCACCAAGCGATTTAGCCGTTCGCACTCTTCCAGAAGCACTCGGCAATATTCTGAAACAACCCCATCCTCGACTTTCTCTTGAGCCAGGAGTTGAATGCTCACCTTCATGATGCCTAAAGGATTGCGTATTTCATGAGCCAACCCAGAACTCATATGCCCCAAAGCCGTTAGGCGTTCTGTTTGTCGGATCTCCTCTTCCAAGCGTTCACGCTCCAGACCTTCTTGCTTTAACTTCTCCACCAATTCCTTTTGGACAGTTAAAGCGATTTGATATTTGCGTTTTGCCCTCCGCTCCTGCCCAGTTAGAAATCCTGTCAACCAGCCAATCACGTTGATCAAGCCAATTTCTACCCATTGAGTATAGATGGCAGATGGGTTCATGGCATGGAAATGGGTCATAAACGGTAAGATGAGAAGCGTAATGACCAAGCCGGATAGGATCCCCCCAGCAGGACCAAAGCGCATGGCAGCATAAATCACTGGAAGGTAGTACGCGAATTGCAAAAGGATGTGGTAATTCATTTCATAATGGTAATTTGTGTAGTGAACAGCCGTTAAAATGGCCATGACAAGCCCGATCGCGATGAGGTCAAAGAGCGTGCGGGCTTGATTTTGATCAGGAAATTCATGTTTCAACAAACGGGCCTCCTCTCTACATACCCCAGTGAGGATCTATTCCGTATTTTTCTAAACGGTATAAAAAGGCATGCCTAGAAAGGCCTAACTGTTTTGCCGCCTGACTTTGGTTTCCCCCCGTGTGTTCCATAGCCTGCTGGAGAAACGATTTCTCAAACTCTTCGAGGGAAATCCCTTCTGTTGGCAGCACAAAACCTCCGATGTTCTTCTCCAATTTTGGTGGAATACCCAAGAAGGGCAAACTATCCATCTCAATCTCTGCCCCTTGAGAAATAATTACCATACGTTCTACGACATTTTCTAGTTCGCGCACATTTCCCGGCCAAGTATAGGCCTTAAGTTGAGATAGGACTCCTGGACCAAGAGTTTTGCTTCCACCATAGGTCCTAAGTTTTTCCAAGAAATGTTCAGTCAGCTCAGAAATATCCTCTCGACGTTCCCGTAAAGGAGGCACGAAAATTGGAAAAACATTGAGCCGATAATATAAATCCTCTCGAAAGCGTCCTTCTTGAGCCTCCTTAAGTAAGTCTCGATTCGTTGCCGCGATGATCCTTACATCAACCTTAATGGTTTTTTCTCCGCCAACTCGTTCGAACGTCCGCTCCTGGAGTACCCGCAACAGTTTGGCTTGAACATTAAATGACAACTCGCCAATTTCATCAAGGAAGAGCGTCCCCCCATCCGCTAATTCAAATCGTCCTGTTTTTCGGGCGTGGGCCCCTGTAAACGAACCTTTCTCATGTCCAAACAATTCACTTTCCAATAGGGTCTCTGTCAGTGCTGCACAATTCACCCGGATATAAGGTCCATCAACGCATGGGCTTAAGGTATGAATGGCATGAGCCACCAGTTCCTTTCCTGTGCCCGACTCCCCATGAATAAGGACCGTTGCTGGCGTTGGAGCAACTCGTTCAACCAAATGTTTAACAGCTTGCATCGTCTCGCTGTTACCTACTAGTTGCCAACCACCGTTCTGAACCTCCCCTTTCAAATAGTCCACCTGCTCGCGCAAGCTTTCCACTTCAAAGGCCTTAGCCACTGTGATCAACAGTTCATCTATATCAAAAGGTTTCATCAAATAATCCTGAGCTCCAGCCTTCATGGCTTCAACTGCTGTGGAGGTACTTCCGTGGGCAGTCATCATGACCATCAGTAAATCCGGATATCGCTCTTTCAATCTGGGCAACAGACTTAAGCCGTCCATCTTCGGCATTTTTAAATCCACAAGGACAAGATCAGGACGCTCCGCCAAAGCCCGATCTAAGGCGAGTTGTCCATCCTCCACCGTTTCCACTTCGTAACCAGCTTTTGTTAAGGCCCGTTCTAGAACCCAGCGCATATTAGCCTCATCATCAGCCACTAAAATCCGACGCACTCTCTCCACTTCCTTTAAAATCATTACTATATTAAGGGTGTCCTTCTTTAGCCCTGGCTTAACTCCGAAAGTGGCTAGTCAACGCCAGCAGCAACAACCCGTAGAATTTAATCTTACTGAATGCTTAATAGTCTTTTAATAGTATGTAGCTAAGATGCCAGTGTTGGATAAGACACACTACACTGTGTTTTATCCAACACCAATGCTAATTATCCATCTAGTTCTTAAGACTTTATAGTTTCTTTCATGTTTATTAATGACTAAGAAAAATCTTTTGTAACTTACTTTAAAGTGTTACTAAATCTAGCCTGGAGCAGTTTCTAGATCCTGTTACTATTGAATCATATTCATAAACAAAGCGCAACTTGGCATCACTTTTGCAGTAAGATTGTCCGTCAATATTTTTAAGGGAGCGTGTACCATGAATTACCTAACAAAACCAATGAAGAAAATCCTTTTTTCCCTATCCCTATTACTCTTAACTCTCTTGTTTGCCACTAATACTCTAGCTACATCTGGCGAACTTGAACAAGACGCTGGACCCTATCATGTAACTATGCAGACCAATCCGGAAAACCTTATGGTCAACCAAGCTGGAACCATGACAATAATATTAAAAGATAAGGCCACCGGGCAACCCGTGACAGGCGCCAAAGTAATGATGAGCAAATCAACAATGTTGTCCAGTAGCACTGGTGATAGCGGCATGGCTGGCATGAACATGTCTTCCAGCATGGATAAACAAGAGGGTACAGCCATGCAGGAGCAATCCTCAATGGGTGGCATGGCTATGGACCCTGGTTCCTACATGGTGGAAGGAATGATGTTTAACCAACCTGGACAATGGAACCAATCGATGACTATCACTTCGTCTTTGGGCGAAAGCACTGTCAATTTTCCTATTACTATCGGTAAATCTGGACCTAACCTAGTCTTAATTGGTAGTGTCGCCGGTGTTGTCGTAATTGTCGGGCTTGTTGCAGCACTATTGAAACGAAAGAAAAACTAGGAAAGTAGAGGCCATCAATATGTCTACTAAAAAGCAACCACTAAACCTCCTTAATTACTCATGGCTCAAACGTTTTCTGAAAAGCTCTTTATTCCCCAGGGTATTCCAATGGATTACCGTTTTAGTTTTTGCGGTTATCATGGTTGAAACCTTAGCAGGACCCTCAGTTGCCCATGATAACTTTGGCACAGCCGCAACCTGGGTTCTTTGGTGGCCATTAATCCCTTTTTTCTTCTTTCTCCTCGGTCGGTTTTGGTGTGGGATTTGTCCATTTGCCTGGGTGAGCGATCTAACTCAAAAATTATTTGGAGCCAATCTCAAGGTTCCCAACTTTATCCGTAAAAACGGTCTCTGGATCATCGATATTACCTTTATCTTTATCACCTGGTCTGATCACGTTTGGGGAATCGTTGAATCTCCCCGAGGATCTGGAACCCTCCTCTTACTCATCTTAGGTGGGGTTATGGTCACTGCGCTACTCTTCGAACGCCGTACTTGGTGTCGGTATCTCTGTTTTCTAGGTAGTTTGTCCGGCAACTATTCCCGCGCAGGTATGTTAGAACTCCGAGCAGACAAAGCCACTTGTAAAACCTGCAAAACAAGAGATTGCTATAAAGGCAATGACAAAGTACCCGGTTGTCCGATGTTTGAATTTCCGATGGCCATGGAAAACAACGCCAACTGTAATCTCTGCGGTAACTGTATCAAAAGCTGTCCCCATGACTCAATTCGCCTAACCCCCCGTATCCCTACCAGTGAATTCTGGTCCATGACCAGAGCCCGTTTTGAAGAATCGTTCTTAGCGATTGTCATCGTAGGAATTGTTTTTGTTCAAAACGTCACGATGTTAGACTTTTATCCCTCCTTCTTAAAGTGGGTGGAACAAACATTAGGTATCGCTAATCAAGACGTTGCCTTTACAATTCTCTTTATTTTAGCGATGGCGACACCTGTATTGCTACTTTTCGCGGCTACTGCAGTTTCTAAACGTTTCACAGGTGAGACTTTACGTAATGCCTTTGCGCGTTTTGGATATGCCGTCATTCCACTGGACCTCGCTTCTCACATGGCCCACAACTTGTTCCATCTTCTGGCTGAAGGGAAGTCAATCTACTACACCTTCATGGGACTCTTGGGGACGCATCTTGAGGGACCGACTGACTTCGTTTCCGATCCAACGATTCAAATTATGCAATACCTCTTAGTTATCGCTGGAACTCTCGGTTCTCTTTACACTGCCTACAGAATTGCTAAAAAGAACTATGGTGTGAGTAAAGCCTTGTCCGTCTCTCTGCCATATTTAATTGTTATCTTGCTCTTCGGTATTTTAAACTTTCTTACCTTTACTGTACGAATGGGAATGCGAATGTAACTTAAAAAGTTAATTTTATTTACCACAATATTCTTCTTTATAAGTTGGTTAAAAAAATGTATAATCATTTTGTTGTTTCTCGATTTAGTTACTATTTAAAGACACTTTGATTAGGACCTTGTCAAATACCAGTTTTTAATTGAAAAGATCTATTTATCAATTATATTTTTTTCAAGGAGGATATCGAAATGAAAAATAACCGTGAAAATAAGAAGCAGAAATTTACTCAACAAAAGAAAAGCAAAGCGGGTCTTTTCAGTATTGTCGGCATTGTAGCTGTTATGATTGTTATTGGTTCCTATTTTTTATTTAGCAATAGCAATAATCCAAGCGCCTCTACTAAGGCCGCTGCAGATACCGGACAAAAAATAGATTATAGCCCGAACGATAACCTAGAGCAAACGGTGATTGCCAGCAAGGTAGAAAATAGTAAAGAAATTGTAACTACCCTAAGTATGGTAAAAGAAAAGAAGTTCATACGGACAGAATACACGGCCAACGGCAAGACTGTTCCGTTGACGGCCTTCATCCAACCCGATGGTAAAGTAATGGTGGCTGTAAGCTATTGTGAACCTTGTAAAGGAGATTCCTTTCATATTACTGGAAATCAAATAATTTGTAACACTTGTGGAACGACTTGGGATCTCCAGACATTTAAAGGAATAAGCGGCGGCTGCCAAGATTATCCTCCTCAAGCATTGACCTACTCTTTAAACGGCGATAACCTTGAGATTCCCCAAGCTGTCCTAGATACCTGGTCACCCAGAGTATGATCTAAAAACGCTCCTCCTAGCAAATATAATGATTATGCTATAACGCACTCGTTCTTACGAGTGCGTTCACTCTAATAATTGTAGGATCATGAAAGATTTGCTTTAGCACTACCGCTTACTTATAATAATGTAACGTTCCTAAATATATCTTGTGATTTGGGAGGAAATAACCAAATGTCTTTAATAAGGGTCTGTGAAGCCACCAAGACCTATCGAGGTGGAGACGGTGTTGTCGAAGCCTTAAAAAATGTTAATTTAGAGATTGCAGAAGGCGAATTTTTGGCTTTAATGGGTCCGTCAGGTTCTGGGAAAAGCACTTTACTAAGTATTCTTGGAGGATTAAATCCGCCCACCTCTGGTAAACTCATCATCGACGATATTGATGTTTATGCTTTAGCACCAGAACGATTAGCCGATTTCCGGCACGAATACGTCGGGTTTGTTTTTCAACAATATCAATTGATTCCCTATCTCACCGCCTTAGAAAACGTCATGCTCCCTCTGGCTATCTCCTCCAGGCCAGGGAAAGAACAACGAGAAATGGCTCTGGCCGTTCTGGATAAAGTAGGCTTAACTTCAAAATCCCTGCGTCTTCCCAGTCAATTGTCCGGCGGCGAGCAAAATCGGGTAGCTATTGCTCGAGCCATCGTTAACCAACCCGCGATTATTTTTGCCGATGAACCTACCGGAAGCCTGGACTCGAAAACGGCAGTAGAACTGTTAGAATTATTCCAAGCCCTTAATCGCGACGGTCTAACCATCATTATGGTAACTCATAACAAAGAAAACTTAGAATGGGTCTCCCGCACAGTTTATATCCGTGATGGTGTTTTAGCTTCAATGCCTCAAGAGACCTAAGGGGGAAACTCAATGCGTTTAACAGATATAGCGTTTCAAAACCTGCGCCGCCGTAAAATGCGCTCCACTTTACTAGTGCTCAGTGTAATTATTGGGGTTGCTTCAATTATCTTCCTCTTCACGACAACCCAAGCCATGAAAGAAGATGTGGCCAACAAACTGGATCAATTCGGTTCAAATATCCTTATTCTTCCTGATACTGGACAAGCCCTGACTTTTGGCGGTATAACCGTCGAGGCTCCGACTCAAGTCAAAGCACTCGACATGTCCCTCATTCCACTTATGAAAACGATTAAAAACAAGGAAACCTTGGCTACCATTGCCCCCAAGCTTTTAGTCGACACGACTATCAAAGGACAAACCGTTCTATTACTGGGCGTAGATTTCCCACAAGAATTACACCTTAAAAAATGGTGGACAGTAAGCGGCCTCACTCAAGACCAAATTCCATCTGCCAACGAAGTTATATTAGGAAGTGACGTGGCTCGTTCGTTGAGTTTGAGCCTCAACCAAACCATCACGATCAAAGGACAAGATTTTAGAGTAGCAGGAGTCATCCAACCTACAGGTTCTGCAGATAATGACCAAGCTGTGTTTATCGACTTGGCTGTACTCCAAAAACTGGCCAACCGGCCAAATGCTATCAGTCTTATAGAAGCCGCTGCTTTTTGTTATTCTTGTCCCATCGATGAGGTAACCAAACAATTAACCGCTATATTACCTGGCACCCAGGTAACTGCTTTAAGATCCACCCTTGAATCTCGCAATGATACGCTCAATAAGTTCAACTTATTCGCCAGAAGCGTATCCATTATTCTCTTCCTAGCTAGCAGTCTAGTTATTACTTTGACTATGAAGTCCTCTGTTGAGGAACGGACCCGAGAGATAGGAATTTTGCGGTCGATCGGTTTCCGCAAACGCCACATTATCCAAATTGTTCTTACTGAAGCAGGTCTTTTAAGTACTTTGGGTGGGCTTTTAGGTTACCTTCTTGGGATGGGTGCGGCAGTGAACTTTGGATCCGTTTTAGTTAAAGCTCAAGTACCAATCCTTTGGCAATCTAATTTGCTTCTTTATGCCTTAGGGGCATCTCTCATAATTGGCCTAGTAGCAAGTCTTTATCCAGCTTGGAAAGCAGCAAGACTTGACCCTACTGAATCTTTGCGTTATATATGATGAGCGAGGCGCGAGGCGCGAACATCGAGCCTCGTACCTCGAGCTTCGATTTTGGAGGTACTATATGACACTTACTGACATAGCAATCCAAAACTTACGTCGGCGTAAAGGGAAAACTGCCTTTTTACTTCTAACCTTCATATTGGTGATTGGCATAACGGTCACTCTGAATACGCTGGCAAAAGGCATGCAAGATAATTTACAAAAAAGTTTAACCCAATATGGTGCCAACGTCGAAATTACTCCCAAGTCTGAACATTTTACACTCAGCTACGGCGGTCTCTCCATTCCGGGTGTTAATTACGAGATTAAAAGCTTGAATAATAACATTTTGGCTAAAATCAAAACGAGCACAAATCTCATGATCAATGGAATCGCCCCAAAAATTATTGGCTCAGCCGTGAGCGTCAGTAATCATTTTCTGGTCATCGGAGTGGACTTTCCCAGTGAATTAAAGATGAAGCCGTGGTGGCATATTCAAGGACGACAACCCGCTGACGGAGAAGTCATTATCGGTTCGAACCTTGCTCGTCAAGGAAATCTAGTTGTTGGGAGCACTCTAGAGCTCAACCACCAAACATACCCAGTCGTCGGAGTAATGCAAGAAACTGGCGGCTCAGAGGACAACGGTGTTTTTACAAATTTCGATACATCTCGAGCCATTACCGGAATTGATTCTTGGTCCATGATTGAGCTCAACACCTCTGACCCAGATAAAACGACGGTCAGCTTAGCTAAACTTTTACCAGAAGCCAACGTCGCCGAAGTATCTCAATTAGTTCAGGGTACCAAAGAAAGTGTTGACCGCTTTTCAAATTTTTCCTTAATAGTTTCTTCTTTATTAGGGATTATCGGGGTTTTGATTGTATTCGTTACGACGACAGGAAACATCAATGACCGAATTGCCGAACTTGGGATCCTTCGAGCCATCGGTTTTCGCCGTCGCCATATTCTTTCCATCCTGATCCAAGAAATTTCCTTGGTTAGTCTCTCTGGGGGTGTTCTGGGATTTTTCTTGGGCTTGCTTACCCCCACTTTACTCGGCCCTATAGCTTTTCAAAAAGCTGTTACTTTTCAATTACACCCCTTAATGGCTTTGCTCTCTATAGGCGCTTCGGTCTTAATCGGTATAGTCTCCATTGTCCTTCCAGCTAGACGAGCGATTCTGTTAGATCCTTTAGCAGCACTCTCCTATATCTAACAGAACTAGTCTCCGTAAGGCTTTTATAAGCCTATGGGGACTAGTTCTGTTAGCAGTGTACTCCCAATTGTAGATTATTGCCGAAACCTGCCTTTCCCTTATATAATGGGTCTTTGAAAGGAGTTGCATAATGAGAATTTTACTCGTTGATGACGAAAAAAAAATTACAACCGTGCTCAAGGCTTACCTTCAACAAGAGGGCTTTCAGGTCAGCACGGCTATTAACGGGCTTGTTGCCCTGACCATGTTTAAAGAAAATAAGTTCGACCTCCTCATCCTTGATCTAATGCTCCCCGGCATGTCAGGAACAGAAATTTGCAGTGAAATTCGCAAAATATCCTCTGTCCCCATCATCATGCTCACTGCAAAAGTTGAAGAAGAGGACCGCCTTAATGGATTGAGCATTGGCGCTGACGATTACATCACCAAACCATTTAGCCCCCGCGAAGTGGTTGCCCGTGTTCGAGCTGTTCTACGTCGGACCAATAATGAAACTGCACCTCTGGCTGATGTAGTCTCTTATGATAACGGTCTTACCATTGATAATATTCAACATGAAATTCGGCTTCATGAGCAAGAGGTCTTTCTTACTCCAACTGAGTTCAAAATCCTTGGGGCCTTAGCGAAACACCCCGGTCGAGTATATTCACGCGGACAATTGGTAGAAATAGTTCAGGGGCACAACTTTGAGGGCGATGACCGCGTGATTGACGCTCATATTAAAAAGATCCGTCAAAAGATAGAAACTACCCCAAGTGATCCTCAACTTATTCTGACGGTCTACGGCGTCGGGTACAAGTTTAATCCCAGCAAAGGGGCATAAAATGCTTAAAAAACTTTTCCTCTCCACGCTAATCATTGTACTTATTACCTTGACTCTCAGCATGCTTTCTGTAAATCTGGTCTTTCATCAACAGTTCAGCAATTATCTAACTAAGACGAACGAAACCACTTTAGAACAATTACCTACTCGTCTCAGTGTTCTTTATCAGAGCAAAGGAGCTTGGGATCTTGCGTCTCTGAGTGAAATCAGCAATTCCCTGCCTGTTGGCACGAGTGTCACCTTAACCGATCCTAGCGGCAAACTCATAGCTACGTTGAACAACCCGATGGAAGGCATGATGCACGCTCAAGGCAGTATGGGGATGAGTATGATGTCCTCTTCTTCTATCACGAGTTGGAAAACGATGACCTTAACGGTGTCCGGACCTCTCGGGACAATCGCTACCGCCCTCATCCGTTATCCGGCGAGCGCCCAGATTCTGAATCCCCAAGATGTCCTCTTCCAATCCTCAGTCTTTCGTTCTCTCCTCCTCGCTGGAGGGTTAGCACTTCTGTTCGGGATAATCCTCAGTTACTTCACAAGCCGTCGTCTCGTCGCACCGCTGAAGCGTTTAACTCAAGCCGCCGATCGCATCGGTCAAGGACACCTGGATGGGCGCGTGACTATTCAAGCCAAAGACGAGGTAGGACAATTAGCCACCGCTTTTAACGCAATGGTGGATAATCTAAATCGCCAAGAAACTCTGCGCAAACAGTTTGCTGCAGCGATAGCTCACGAACTACGTACACCCTTAACCTCCATTAAAAGCTATATTGAAGCCTTTCAAGACGATGTCCTTCCTGCTGATCAAGAAAACCTCTCCTCCATTCATGAGGAGATTGACCGCTTAGTTGACCTGTCCAGCGACCTAAAGGATTTAAATGTAGCGGAAATGGGTGCTTTAACTCTAATCCTCGAACCTGTGAATCTGGGGCATCTTCTGGAGAAAGTGATTCATAGTCTTCATCCTCTTATCCAGGAAAAGCAATTAGCCCTGATATGGAATGCACCAGCAGAGCTCGTGACCACGTCGGGGGATGCGCGCCTCCTAACAAGGCTCTTTTACAATCTCGTTCACAACGCCTATCGGTACTCAGATATTGGCGGTCAACTCACCGTTGCTCTTACACAAACATCCGATTTCGCCGAAATCGAAATCAAAAACACAGGTCTAGGCATCTCAGAAGACGATCTCCCATTTATCTTCGAGCGTTTTTATCGTGCCGATAAATCCCGGACCCGTGAAACTGGGGGAACCGGAATTGGTCTAGCGCTGGTTCAACAAATCACGGACCTCCATCATGGGACAATCTCTGTGCAGAGTGATGTCGGCAAAGAGACTGAATTCACGGTCAAGCTTCCTAAAGGCCTAAAGGTGGCTGAGGGTTAAACCCTCAGCCACCTTTATTTCACTTAACATCAATTGTATTTAGAATCGGTCCTTGCCAGTTTTCAAACCAAACTTGACCCGTATATCCGTTAACGTCCAGCTCTGAGTAATCCTTGCCATCTTTTTGAATCATAAATTCATAATAACCTGGAGCTAGTTCCGCTTTTCCAATTGAATATCCTTGGCCCATTCTAGTAACAAACTCTTGCGCATTCTTCGTGGCCTGTTCTTCACTGACCGTAACCTCCCCAGGATCACTCCAATTTATAGCTCCGTATTTGGTATTCCACATAATATTCGGGCCCATCTCAGGGATAACCTGTCCACCATTTTTATAAACTATAACTTCATAGGCTTCAGTCCCTGTCTTCACCTCTCTGAGCTCTACTTCATACCCATTGGAAAATTCAGAAAGTTTAGCTATAACTACATCCGGGTTCAGCTTTTGAATATATGCTTTGGTAATAGCTATAGCTTGATCCGATGTAGCAACTTGACCATTAGTGAGGCTAACACCCAAACTTTGGGCGTTATAACCTCCGCCCATCATACCGTAATAACCTCCACCGTATCCATTTGTACCTGAGCCACCCATCATACCATAGCCTCCGCCATTTTCACCTAGACCACCCATCATGCCATATCTCCCGCTATAGCCATTTTCACCTAGGCCACCCATCATGCCATATCCCCCGCTATAACCATTTTCACCTAGGCCACCCATCATGCCATAGCCTCCGCTATAACCATTTTCACCTAAACCACCCATCATACCATATCCCCCATTATAACCGTTGTACCCTGGAGTAGTTACGCCATTGGAATTATTGTTCGTGGAAGACGGTGTCGTGTTTATTAGTTGCCTTGTTACAGCATAATGAACATTAGTTGTACTGCTTCCGTCAGTAGCGGTTCCTTGATTTGGAGTTATAGCAACTCTGGAAGCAAGATCAAGTGGTTTTTCAACTGATTGAGCAACTACCGACCCTGGGTTTAGGATAAATACTCCACCTAAAAGCGCCACCATACTTGCAATTGAGAGTCCAACAATCCATTTTTTCTTATTCATCATATTTCCTCCTTTAATATCACTCGAAGAGATTTAATCGCCACGCTGCTTTATGTTCCCTAGTATACCGAATCAATTCGAGTATGCTGTGAATGAGTTGTGAATTTCTGATGAATGAGAACCCCCAAGGCTGAAGATTCGCCGTTCAATGCGGCGGCCTCTCCGTCTCGGCGTTTGTTCAAAGCGTTGACTGCTTTCCTGACTTATATAAATCAGAAATACATGGTAAAGTAATGAGAGATACCTTGTAGTCGCTAAAAGTGTAAAGGGGGGTGAAGCATCAAGATGAAGATGAAGAATAGAGTGCTGATTTTAATAACCGTTGCCGTTTTATCTATCATGGCTCTGGTTGCCCCTAGATTTACTGGTCAATCAGAGTTTCAGGTAACCAGCCAACCGTTAGTTGCTTTCCAAGCAGCGCAGAAATCCGACACACCAATCTTCCTGGAGTTTTATGCCAAGTGGTGACCCAGCTGTAAGAGCATGGAGCCCGTGGTGCTGGCTCTAGAGAAAAAATATAATCATAATATTAATTTTATAATCGTCGATATTGATGATCCTCAAGGACAAGTTCTTGCTAAGCAATTTAACATCTATTATATCCCCGCCTATTTTGTGATTGATCAACATGGAAAAATAACTTTCAGTGATACTGGCCCTCAAAGTGAATATACTTTAGAGAATGCCATAACTTCAGGAAATCCGACCAGTAACTGGTCGGAATCCTTCTTCTACGAAACGATCCCTAATGCTTTGACGACCGGCGGATTATCCATCTTAATTCTAATTTTCTTAGGGGGATTACTAACTAGCCTAAGTCCCTGTATGTTATCAATGTTACCAGTCATGTTGGGATATATTGGTGGTTTGGAAAAACCTTCTAAACTAAAAGGCTTTAGCGCTTCAACCTCTTTTGTCTTAGGTTTAGCCGTTACATTTGCTATGTTGGGTGTAATAGCCTCTCTGCTAGGTAAAGCTTTCGGTCAAATCGGTTCTGTATGGCTTTATATGATGGGCTTCTTTGCTATCTTCATGGGATTGCAACTAATAGGGATTATTAATTTTAATTTACCAGGTTTAAAAACTATGCCTAAGCAAAACGGTAGATTTTTAGGATCTTTTGGAGTTGGTTTATTGTTTGGTCTAGTTGCTTCGCCCTGTGCGACTCCAGTGTTGGCAGTCTTGATGACTTATGTTGCTGGTCAAGGCGTACTATGGTATGGTGCTTTATTGCTCTTTATTTATGGTCTGGGTCACGGGTTACCATTGATTGTTGTGGGTACCTTTACAGCTGTTTTGAAGAGTCTACCTCGTTTACAGAAGTGGGGCCACTACATTACTTATCTAAGTGGCGCATTATTAATAATCTTGGGCTTATATCTTTTCTTACGAACAGGTTGGTGAAAGACAGAAGGAAACAGCTGCCATCATGATTACTGGCGACTGTTTCCTTCCTTAAGACCCATTGGCGTAATGAAAGCAGAGTAAGAGACAAAATTTATCGTCGAATCTCCTTAAAATCCAATTCCTAAACCGAGTCGCTTAATCTGATCTGTCATATAATCAACTGTGACACCATCCGTAGAAAAAATCATTTCGATTACTTGTGGGCGGCTCAAGTTTTTATCTTCACAAAGTTTGTCCAATCTCTTCAAAACCTCAGAATCTAAGCTAAGTGTGATTCTGATTTTTCTTTTCATTTTCATTTTGTTCGCTCCTTTTAGTATTAATTGCTATAACCACTATTCTACCTACAATACTGACTGACAACAACCATTATTTCAACGATGATTGTTCATTGTTAATAGTCCGCCAGCCCTATTACATTTAATAATGCATTAAGAGACTGAAGTTCAGTCTCTTAATGCATTATTTTTATTCAGTTGCACCCACATACTTGAATGAAATTGAGAGTTCTTATGTTAAACAAGGTTAGCCTTATTTCTAGTCTCTGTGTTCAAATTCCTGCACAGGAATTTCGGACATTAAATTTGCTTTCTTTAATAACGTGAAAGTCATTCTTTGCAGTTCATCCGTCTTAAGTTTGTAAATCAGCTCCCGACATTTAATGTATTTATCAAAGGAGAGAAGCGCAAGATTATCTATTTTTGATTCAAACTCCAGCAAGTCATCAGAAAGCTGGCTCTGTTTGATTTCCTTTTCTAATTCTTCCCGGACCACCTTTTTGAGAAGAAAAACAAAGGACATAGCCTTCGAAGGAGAAAAATCCT
>NZ_AGAF01000115.1 GCF_000224515.1 Desulfosporosinus sp. OT
CGCACGGCTTCCAAATACTCGGTAATTTTGCTAGGCTGTTGGAAGCATAGCGCGCTTTCACACAGTTCTTTGGCTTGTCCGAATGTTTTTCCTGCGCGGATACTTTTTCATGTTTGAACCTCTGTAAATCCTCTCCATGAATATTCAGAAGCCAATTATTATGTTTTGAAGAGTTGCATTTCGACACGGGTGGAGGTTCCTGCCTTAGTAAGTTGAATCAGCTCAGCGCCATCGGGAGAGACATGATTCTCATCCCCATGCAATTTGACCTCTGCAAGATGACCGTCTGTAACGACATAGGCTGATTGATCATCATAGACGACTATCTGTCCGTTAACTCCAATGAGTGAACGGGTATCTTTATTCAAGGGAATTGTACCTGCCCATTCAGTTTTTAACGAAGGATTTTCTTTTACAACTTGAAGGTCAGCCGTGGTTTTAATCTTTACGAGTACATCATTTTTCACTTCTCCAATATACACTTTTCCCTTTCTGATTCCTAAGATTCTATCGTTAACATTTTTAGAGATGACTAGACGCTTATCAGCCTTTAACGCTTCAATATACTGAATTGCGACAACTTGCTGGATAGCCCCCACTTTGCTGTCAATATAAAGTGTTCCATATCGTTCAGAGATTGCCATATTATCGATAAGTTCTCTTGGTTTGTTGAGGACACTCACCTCTTTCATAATGCCAATTTTCATGAGTTGTTGAGTCGAGTCTTTCATTACAGTTAAATAAGTCAAATTAGTGGAGGTGGAAACAACAAATCTTTCAATTTTCCCGCCTTTTGAAATCTCTTCACTTCCACTCGGGGGATCAAATGGATGTAATTGATCATCCGGAGTGGTATCATCATCACTATTTGGGAGTTCTAGCGAATACAGTTCTGTAAGTTGTGGACTTCCATAGTGTTTTTCATACCTAGGCTCTACCGGAACCTCTTTGGGCTTAATTTTTGCCTGGTTCGGGTCCTCTGTTTTCGACTCAATTGTAGGGGTTGAGATTATAGTCTTAGAAGGGTACACTTTTACTGTAGTTACCTCATTAGGATTTTTCTTAGCAAAAAAATAGAGTAAGATATTTCGATCGGGCAGCCATTGATACTTAAGGACACCCAAGGTCTGATCAGTGGCAGAGGGAGATTTTTTTTCAAAAACAACGTTACCCTTTTTTAAGTTAAAGATTTTAAGTGTCCCGTCTTCTGAATAAGCCAAATAATCCTTGGCGTAAGAAACCTGAATATTTGTAAGATCAGAACCCGGGATGGTTGCTTTAAGTTGGGAAGTGATCGGTGGTTCACTATCGGTCCCCGTCGGTCCCATAATTTTTTGGATTTGCTTGTTTAGAAGGGAGTACCCTCCAAATTGAAAAATGAGTGAAACTAATATCCAAGATAATAGGATACGAAGTCTCATCCTCATGCTTAACTCCCCCCCTTTTTAACCAAACTTGGTTCACTCACTGACGCCTTCTGGCATAACCACAATAGCCGTCGGTAGGTATCGTTCACCAAAGATATTCCAAAGTTTACTGATTGTTTTTCCGTTGTATACTAATTCTGAAGAAGAACCACCATCCAGATTGGCCGCATTAACCGCATCGTACTCTTTGAAGAGATTATAAAGGTCGCTCATTTTTGCACCAAGACTAGAGAGTTGTCGACCATCAATTACGACAAGAATAATTGTGCCATCTGCTTTCTGCCCGATAGCAGTTCGTGGGGCAGCCCCCCAAACAAAGTCTTGAAATACGCCCCTTTTTCCATCCTGTATTAAGGTCGGCCCGAAAGATACCGCTTCTTGAATGTTTTTCTTTTTTATATCATCAGCAGTCATTTGTCCAACGATCAGGTTCCCATCCTTATCGAGGGCGACAATGTCTATACTTTTGTTGCCAACATTGTTATGGACAATTTCTCCCTTATGCACGGTTAATCCGTCAGGAAAAGCTCCATTTCCTGCACCATTAGGGTCATAAAATCCTCCGCCATTGATTCCAGCAATGGCTCCTGTATCTTTAACGAAATCGCTTACCCGTTCACCTGTGACTTCCAATTCCTTTGTCACAGCAACTTTTATCCGTTTCGGATTGTTTATTAGCATTACTTTGCCTTTAAATACCTTGCCTTTAATATCTTCAATTGTAATGCCAGCAGATGTATCTGATACAGTCCGCTGGATTGGGATGCTGGATGCTGCATCTGAATTATTATATTTGTTTACTATTTCACTAATTTCTTCCTCAGAGAGAAACGCCTTAACAACCTGTGGATGCCTTGAAGTGAGAACAGAACCTACCGCCAAAGTTTTCGTTGCATCAAATGGCCCCCAGAAAATGATAAAGGGCGCTAGGATGACATCAAAAACTAAATTGAACATAAAGAAAGCAATAATGTTTCTGAGACGTATTTTCCTCATGCTACCTCCATTTAATCCTCGATTAAAAGAACTGCT
>NZ_AGAF01000114.1 GCF_000224515.1 Desulfosporosinus sp. OT
GTAGAGGAAGTGGTCAAGGTCCTGCACATGATAGACACGACCCTTGCCAGTATTCTAGCACGAATGAGAGAACTGGCAAAGTCTTTAAAGGAATATGATGTCGTCATGGCTATGCCTGGAGTAGGTGAAATACTTGGCCCAAGGCTTATCGCAGAGATAGGAGATGTACGACGCTTTCATAGTGCCGGAGCCTTGATTGCTTTTGCCGGTCTTGATGCACCACCGTTTCAATCAGGCAATTTCACAGCAACAAAGCGAAGTATATCTAAACGTGGCTCGGCCTCCTTACGTAAAACAGGGTATGAAATCATGAGATTTATAAAGATTCATAAAGATTCATAAACCGTCAAAAGACGATGCTGTTTACCAGTATATGCTCAAGAAAGAAACTGAAGGGAAGCCTAAAAAGGTTGCTAAAATCGCTGCGTTAAACAAGTTCTTGCGCATTTATTACGCCAGAGTGAAA
>NZ_AGAF01000113.1 GCF_000224515.1 Desulfosporosinus sp. OT
ATGATGCCAGTTTGAAGGAATACTTTGAGAAAAGGGACAAAAAAGAGTTCATTAGGGACAATGTTTTGAGCAGGAGGAAATTGGCTAAACGCAGTAATTACAAATGTAGAGTCTGCAAGCAATCATTAGCAGGAGAAGAATCTCTCAAAATTAATCAGCTTCTACCCAGTGGGCTAGGCGGGGATAAACGATATGACAACCTTGAACTGTTACACCAAAGTTGTCAATTACAACATCAAATGTTGCTTGAGAAATATGGAGATGGTAAGGATTTGCCTAATGTTATCAACTGTTTTAAGAGCAAGCAAATTGAGCCCAATAGCCCAAAAGGATATAGGTTGATGAAAGAGATGTTCAAAAAGTTCAAATACCAATCT
>NZ_AGAF01000112.1 GCF_000224515.1 Desulfosporosinus sp. OT
AAATTTATTAAGTCCATGTGTAGTAAGTTTCTTAAAAACGAAGCAATTTCTATTTTTGTTTATTCGCATAGGACAATTCTGTCTAAAAATAATAAAAATCAATGGTAATTATACTGTCTGCATAATTACCATTGATTTTTATTAATAATGAATATATTAAATTTAATCACATTGCTGATAAAGTTTTAGGCCTCTTCAGAACTCCAAGAAGCGAGGTAACGTTCTTGCTCCTTGGTCAATGTGTCAATTGATAAACCTAAGGATTGGAGTTTAAGTGTTGCAACTTTCTCATCAATCTCTGTATTCACTTGATAGACTTTTGCCGAAAGTTTGTCGTGATTTATTGCAACGTATTGTAGTGATAGCGCCTGTAAAGCAAACGTCATGTCCATGACTTCCGCTGGATGCCCATCCCCAGCAGCTAGATTAACTAAGCGTCCCTCTGCCAAAAGGTATACTTGTTGCCCACTAGGAAGAGTATATTCAGTTATATTAGTCCTAGCAGTTTTCTCGGAGATTGCTATTTCTTTCAGTTGCGCTACATTAACCTCCACATCGAAGTGTCCAGCATTACACATGACAGCACCCGATTTCATTAAAACAAAATGTTCTTTATTAATAATATCGGTGTTGCCCGTCACCGTTATAAAGAAATCACCGCACTTTGCTGCCTCGACCATTGGCATTACTTCAAATCCATCCATCAGAGCCTCATTCGCTTTTATAGGGTTAATTTCACAAATGATAACTCGTGCTCCTAACCCCTTTGCACGAAGAGCAACCCCTTTACCGCACCAGCCATATCCAGCGATGACAGCTGTTGTACCGGCAACTACCAAATTAGTCGTTCGCATAATCCCGTCCCAAACAGATTGACCAGTACCATACCTGTTATCAAATAAGTACTTACATTGAGCATCATTGACAGCAATCATCGGAAACTTCAGAACCCCATCACTCTCCATAGAATGCAAACGCAGAACACCCGTTGTCGTCTCTTCAGCTCCTCCCTTGACTTTCTGGAGAAGTTCAGGGCGAGTTGTATGTATCGTTGATACAAGATCTCCTCCGTCATCAATGATAAAGTCTGGTTCCGTATCGAGAGCCAATTGAAGATGATGATTAAATTCTTCATCCGTCGCATTATACCAAGCATGTGCTCCAATTCCTTGTTGAACGAGAGCAGCTACTACATCATCCTGAGTGGAAAGCGGATTGCTTGCGACCACAGTCACTTCAGCACCACCGGCTCTTATCACATGCGCTAAGTAAGCTGTTTTAGCTTCTAAATGCAAACAAATAACTACTTTCTTACCAGCAAAGGGGAGTTGTTCCTCAAATTCCTTCCGTACCATATTAAGCACTTGCATCCGTGGTGTTACCCAATCAATTTTACGTTGCCCAAGAGGTGCTAATCCTAAGTCACGAATAGTAAATTTCATGTATTTATTTACCTTCTTTCTTTTCTTAATATTTTGATGAAAATATTAACAAAACTACTTTGTGAAATACCTCGCTCATCTCAAGGATTAAGTATCCTCAGATCAAATAAGTCCTTCCTGGAGCGTACTAAGATTACTTTAATATATGTCTCTGTACTTATTATACTCTAAAACGCTTATTATTTCTTATACATACACTGAGAAAAACTGATTCGCTTTCTTTATCTCTGACCATACGTATTAAGATAAAAATTTCGCATACCTTCAATATCATCCTGCGTTAATTCCACTGCACCACCCATAAGCTGGGCGAGAATTACAATTTGTGCAGACTTCTCGACGACTTGACAAACCCTAAAGGCCTCAACTAAATCTCGACCTGCGCCTAACATACCGTGGTTGGCAAGCAAAACTGCATTACGTCCGTTCATAGCTTTAACGGTATTAATTCCGAGTTGTTCTGTGCCTGGCAGCGCATATTCGTTTACTCGCACGCATCCGCCTGCAATCTGCACCAAATCTTCGATCACTCCTGGAATTTCTTTTCGTGCTACGGCCATTGCTGTCGCGTAGGGACTATGTGTATGTACAATAGCCTGTATATCTTGACGAGCATTATAAATCGTCAAATGCAATGGCACTTCAATGGAAGGCTTTCGAGCTCCATTAATAATATTTCCTCTTAAGTCCAATACAACAATATCCTCAGGCACTAACATGTCGTAGCTCATTCCGGTTGGCGTAATAGCAAAATAGTCTTCACCAGGAATCCGACAACTGATATTACCCCAAGTTCCTACCGTAAGGTTAGTCGCCAACATTTCGATTCCTTTTTCCACCACTTTTTCACGGGTCGCCAGTAGATTATCCATTAAGTTTTCACCTTCCCACTTCAAGTCACAAGTAACAAGATAGACCTCACTTTTTGTTATTTCAACTACCATCATAGTAATTTTTCAAGAAATTAGCAAACATACTTTTATGGTAGATTCTGGTTCTTAGTACAAGGGTTTATGATCTTTGATAAAAAGCTAAACCTAGGCAAATTTTCGCCTAGGTTTAATTAGCTCAATTAACTTTTATGATTATGAATACTTGGCTTTACGACAGACCACAAGTCCAGACCCGCCTCAGTTGCGCTTACTCGCTGCCTGTAAAAGGCAAGAGTCCCCGTTAGCCATGACTCGAACAGGACGTTCGTGGGTTAGAGCACCGCCATGGATGGCATGGTGCCGTGACGGCGAGAAGGGACGGATGGCCCCGAGTGTCCCTGTAGCCTGACTCGAACAGGACGTTCGTGGTTAGAGCACCGCCATGGATGGCATGGTGCCGTGATGGCGAGAAGGGACCTTATACCAATAGATTATTGGTCCCGATGGCACAAAAAAAGGGAGGCCACCCTCCCTAGAAATTAGACGCAACCGGTTGGTTTAGGAAGACCTGCAACTTTACAGGCGCCCTTTCCTGGACCACCTGGAAACAGTACATAAATCTTCTTTTGATCAAAACCTGTGTCTTTACACATTTTCCGAACCATTGGTGCAACACCATATTGTGCATAATAGTCTCTAAGGTAGTTGATCAGTTTCCAATGTTCTTCAGTAAGCTCCTCCACATCCTCAGTGGCAGCAAGAGCTAGTGCAACACTTTCATTCCAAGCTGCAGAATCCTCGAGAAAACCATCTTCATCCAATTCTACTGATAAATCACCTACAACAAGTTGAGCCATTTTAATTTTCCTCCTTTGAGTTTATTAAAATTGATAAGTGTTTGAGTATGGCTACTAAGATACCCTGCATTTTCAATGGAACGGCAATACCAATCCCGCAAGTTCTTAAAAGAACAGTTGAATTGTAATCCTTTCACCACCCAAACAAATATCAAAAAGACCAACAAAATCTATTGTGCTTTTTCTTCTCTAACTGAGATAGCAACCTTATAAAGGATTGTAAGAATCAGGAATCCAATTGCATACACACCAAGAACAATGGATATCTCATTACTCGTTGGAAAATACTCCGTTACACGTTCAAAAGAATTCGGTACAAATCCAGCAATGATAAGAACTACCCCTTTGTCAATCCAGTTTGCAAAGAATATTGCTAACAGAGCTATTGGCAGAAGTACTTTATTCTTACGTGTTGGGAAAACCAACAAAAGAATCCCCAGAAAGGCAAGAAATGTTGCTGTCCACATAAAGGGAACTAAGCTTGCATGTCCGTCGAGTCCAACGAACACATACTTAAAGGCATGCATTTCGCCTGGTATACTGCTATAGAAGGCTGTGAAAACCTCACAAATATAGAAGAAAACATTAGCAATCATGGCATATCGAATGATTTTCACCAATGACTGGATTGCTCCAACACCCGGAGGATCCGGATCAAATTTACTTACCTTTCGAACAATCAACAACAAAAGAATAAGTAGTGATGGGCCAGCAGCAAAAGCGGATGCTAGAAAACGAGCGGCCATAATTGCTGTTAACCAAAAGTGTCGTCCAGGAAGACCAGCGTATAAGAAAGCTGTAACAGTATGAATACTGAACGCCCAGGGTACCGATAGATAAACGAGAAATTTAACCCACTTTGGTGGATGAATGCCTTTTCGCTCAGCGCCTAGAGACGTCCATCCTACAATAATATTGATGGCCAGATAACCACATAAAACACACATATCATAAAACATGACTGAATGTAATTGAGGATATAAGAGAACATTCAAAATCCGCATTGGTTGACCGACATCTACAAAGATAAACAAGATACACATGATCACAGCGGAAACTGCTAAGAATTCACCGAAGATGACCATTTTACCAAACTTCTTAAAATCATGGAGATAATAAGGAGTTACAAGCATAACGGCCGATGCGGCAACACCCACAAGGAAAGTGAACTGGGCAATGTACAAGCCCCATGAAACATCTCTACTCATACCAGTTAGACCAAGACCATAACTAAACTGTTTAAGGTAAGCCATAAAACCAACCGCGATCACAGCAAGCAGGAAGATAATCCATGCCCAGTACTTCTTACTACCGGTCAGAGCTTTTTCAAGCATGATCTTCACCTCCTACAAGGTAGTAAACACTTGGCTGGGTCCCCAAATCTGTTTTACGACGAATAGTAAATTTGCTACTGACTATTTTTCGAACCTCCGAGTTAGGATCATCCAAATCGCCAAATATTAGTCCACCATTCGAAGCTTCTACACAAGCTGGCATTTGACCTTTAGCCAATCGTTCTACACAAAAAGTGCATTTTTCAACAACCCCAGGTGTTCTCGTCGGAAAATCAGGGTTAGTCTTTTTAATAAAAGGTCTAGGATCCCTGTAATTAAAACTCCGTGCTCCAAAAGGACAAGCTCCCATGCAAAACCTACAGCCAATACAACGGTGATAGTCCATGTCGACGATTCCATCAGGTCTTTTGAAGGTCGCTCCTGTAGGACATGCCTTGACACAGGGAGGATTTTCACAGTGGTTACACATTACAGTAAAAGGTAGTTCTTTAAAACTTTCAGTCAAATATTCGTTATCCCCGCCGGAAAAAGTATGCTCGTAATCGTCTTCCCATATCCACTTTATCTCATCTTTTGGATTACCAAAGTCAGGAATATTGTGAATGCTTACGCACGATTCGGTAACTCTTTTGAAGTCATCTTCTGATTTAAATTTACTCATATCCACTACCATAGCCCAGTGTTTCGCTTCTAAAGCATTTTCTGACGTCTTATAACCAGCTTCACCAGCCGCCTCTACCACTTTTCCGCGCAGACCTGTAATAGCAAACGAACCACCAAGTCCTAATGCGGTAACAATACCAGCTCTTCTCAGAAATTGTCTTCTATTAATGCTCATTTTGTTGCCCCCCCTGGCTCAGAGTGGCAACTCCAACAGGTCGGCTTAACAGATGCATAATCATGGCAGGAAACACAGAACTGATCAGACGTATTCACTGCCGGGTTACTAACTCCTACTTCATTTACTGCTGGATTACTCACTCCTGATGTGTTCGATGCCGCCCCAGTTGAATGACATTTTGTGCACGTATCAATATTAATTTCGAATGTCTTTCCTTGACTGTTCGTATATTCTGTCAGTCCATCACGAACGTAAGCCTGTCTCCATTGATTGAGCAGTTGCATATGATTGTTCCTCATATAATCTGCAGGTTCAACACATTGGGAATCCGCAGCTTGTTTAAGGTTCGCATCAAGATTTTCGGGCCCTGCGTTTGCTTTACCCATATTATAGAAGAAAGGAAATGTCAGGAAAGCTAAAAAGATAACAAGCCCAACAATAATTTTTCCACCTTTGTACATTACTCATTACCTCCCTTTCCAGGAAGATCCTGAAGACGTATGTCGAGTGTTCTCCTAATCTCGCCCTTCATCACTAAAGCATTTGCCAACAGCTCAGTCGTACCTGTAACCCCTACCCCTGGACACCAGTAGTCCATGAGAGCCGGGAATGCAGCACGATCCACTGCGCAAATATTAGCCAGCATATTAACTCCGTGTTTCTCTTGAACGTATCTAACTGCATTGGCGCGAGGAAAACCGCCCCTCATACGCTGTTCCATATTTTCTGAGGCATTTAATCCTGAACCACTTCCGCAACAGAAAGTTTTTTCTCTGATTGTGTTTTCAGGCATCTCGTAGAAATTATTGCAAACAGACTTGATGATATAGCGGGGCTCTTCAAGTAGACCCATACCTCTCGAAGGATTACAAGAGTCATGATAAGTTACTTTGAGATGATCATTCCGACTTGGGTCAAGTTTAAGTTTATTGTGCTTAATTAAATCAGCCGTAAATTCGGAGATATGAATCATCTTAGTAGACTTAGCATTTTCAAACCTCGTTCCAGTTATTGGCGATACTGGAACCTCCAAGAAATCTGCAGGGCCATGCCAGGTATCCATATATTGATTAAGAACTCTCCACATGTGGCCACATTCTCCACCAATAATATATTTTACCCCTAATCGTTTTGCTTCCGCATAAATCTTGTAGTTGAGTCTCTTAGCTGTATCATTCGAGGTGAAAAATCCGAAGTTCCCACCCTCAGAAGCATAGGTACTCCAAGTGTAATCAAGACCGAGTTCATGGAATAGCATTAAATAACCCATACAGGTATAAATGCCCGGCTCTCCTAAAAAGTCTCCTGATGGTGTGACAAATAATATCTCGGCACCTTTCCTATTAAAGGTGGGATTCACTCTAATACCGGTAATCTCCTCGATATCATCACACATGGTTTCAATATTCCCCGTAATTGCATGAGGCTCAAGACCGAGGTGATTTCCCTTCATATAACAAGCCGCTGCTGGTCCCGAGATCCAGTCAATGTTCAAGCCCACTAAGTTAAGAAGTTCTCTACCGATTATTGTTACCTCAGCTTGGTCGATACCATATGGACAGAAAACAGAACAGCGACGACACTCGGTACATTGAAAAAAGTAGGACCACCATTCTTTGAGCACATCCATATCAAGTTCTCTCGCGCCAGCTAAGCGCCCCAGGAATTTACCCGATTTGGTAAAATACTTTTTATAGACTGATCTCAGCAGTTCTGCTCTAAGAACAGGCATATTTTTCGGGTCACCAGTAGCTATATAGAAGTGACATTTATCGGCACAGGCACCACATCTAACACAAATATCCATGAAAACCTTAAACGAGCGATATTTGCTTAATCTCTCGGCGATTCCGTCTAATATGGTTGTTTCCCAACCCTCAGGCACTTTCCAGTCTTCGTCGGCTGGGGACCATTGTCGCGGATTAGGTAACCCCAGAGTTATAAGATCTTTTTCCTTTGCACCCCAACAGTAGGTACCCGGTTTGAATTCGGTTGGTGTATCCATCCAATCCGTTGCAGGAGGATGATAACTAATATTTGATAGTTCTTCTGGTTTAGGAGTCTTAACTTTTTCAACTTTTGCCATCCTCGATCACTCCTTTTCCACCGGTATACCAGCTTTTTTCATTTTTTCTCGGAATTCGTCTTCGTAATGCTCATAGGTATGATATTCTAGTTCAGGATTCCATGGATTGATGTGTCTTACCATACGATTGTTATTTTTCATATTCCGTGTAGGACTAAGGAATATACCACCCATATGCATTAACTTACTCGTAGGGAAGTAGGCAAACAATATACAGATAAGAAACAGGTGAATATAAAAGATAGCTCCAATTCCTACAGGAATAACGGGGTGCAATTGAACTAATCCAAGTGCTAATTCTTTGACTGCGACAATATCAATTCTATAGTAGTACCTCATAAGCATTCCTGAAATCGCTATGCTCATTATCATAAACAGAGGGAAATAATCAGCGGCTAGAGAGATATACTTAACTTGTGGAATAACAATTCTTCTGAGGAACAAGAATGTAACAGCGAGCAAAAAGAAAAGATCCGTCAAATAGATCGGTGGTAAACCAATTTGCAACATACCATCAATACTGTCAGCTATTTGTACGAAATACGGTACTGGCTCCAAAAAGAATCTAAGATGTCTGACGATAATTATGAGGAACGACCAGTGAAAAACTAAGCTACCAACCCAAAGCCACTTCGCTGAACCATAGGATAATTTCGGGCCGTCTGCACCTACTCTTAATTCTGTTTTCGTGTTTCTGAATAAAGAACGGAAAAAGAATATTTCTGAAGCCATTCTAACCACAACACCAAGGTTGGTTGTTGGGTTTTCGATCTTAGCTTGCTTGATCCATGGGAGAGATTTTTGCTGTCCACAGGTTGTGGGTATACGAAAGGGCACCGGTGAGCGACCCCATTTTAGGACACGATAGACAAATCCACCTACAAACATGACAAAGGCCAGATAAGGTATGATAATACCAAATAGAAAATGTAAATTTGCCACATCCACTCCTAGGGTAGCGATCAGAATGAGTACAATTACTGCGAGGAAAGACAACAATGCTTTCACTCTACGACCTCCTTCCTTTATGTATTACAATTTGGGTCTTTGATTTCGAATTCTGGGACTGGGATCTCGTACATCAAATTTGCTTTTTTTAGTAGTGTGTAAGTCATCCTTTTTAGTTCATCTGTCTTTAGTTCGTAAATCTGTTCTCGACATTTTACATATATATTAAAGGCAAAAAGAGCCAGATCATCTATTTTTGATTCGAACCTTAACAATGCATCATAGATCTGGTTCTGCCTAATTTCCTTTTCCAGCGTTTCTCTAACCACCGTTTTAAGAAGAAAAACAAAGGATATTGCCTTCGAAGGAGTAAAATCTTGAATCGCTCTTACTTTTATAATATCGTTGAGAAAAGGTAAATCCTCAGTGAGTTCTTTCTCACCGACAAGTACTTCTAAGATACCTTCTGTTCCCTTCGATATCGCATGACCCACTGGATTAGCAAACCTATCTTGCTTCTTTTTCAAAAAGCCCGTAGCATCAGTCGGATAGGTCTCTATTATTGCATCAAACCACCTTTCTAAAATGACGGATCTCTTTCCTTCAATAAGGTCTTTCAGCTTGATATCCATTTCCAACCACTCCTTGTAGTTTAATAAGCAAAAAAACCTTTGTTAATCCTACGGGGATCGTTCAGTCACCATATTAATTTTTTGTGCAAGACAATTCAGTCGATGCTGAATGGCGCCAATCCCCCCCATCCAACACCGACCTTTCCATCAGAACGTTTTTAGATTAATTAGGCACGCCAACCGTACCATGTAGACGATATGCGTGGTGTGATGTAAAATCAGCAGTTCAGACTTGTATTTGTCCTTATTATCACTATCAGTCTAAGGAATTTTCATTAGCTTGTAAAATTCTTATTCCTTATTGATCAATTAGATAATCATATTGTAGCAACACCTTTCGCCTTAACAACATCAACAAACTTGTGCAAATACGAACTAGCTTCTACCTGTTAAAAATATCACATTCGCAGGGAATTAGTCAATGACTAACTTTGGAAATTTGCCTATAAAGGCTGATTTTTCTAAATATTATGCACTTATATTGGCGATGCACTACCTTCAATTCCGCTCGAATTCCTAATTGGTGGACAATCTATCCACCATATAAGTGAAAGAAAAGAACTGCGATTAAATCTCAGCAATCCTTTTCTTTCTCTCCTAATTAACTATTATTTTATAGTCTCTCATCTTATCCTAATGCACGTTCTAGAATCTCATTGAGTCGGTTTACCATTCCTCTAGGGTCAACAATAAGCCCAGCAGCAATTTGGGCATTCTCAAATATTTGCTCCGCTGCAATTTTAGCAAACGTGTCCCCGTTTTTCCGAGCGGAATCTAATCGTTTGATCATCTGATGAGCAGCGTTAATCTCTAACACGCTGGGTCCTACGTTATTCAAATCTTTATTCACAAGTTGCATCATACGCTGCATGCTGTTCGTCCCATATGGGCTTAGAACAACGGCTGGGCTGTCCACTAGGCGCTTAGATTCTCGGACCTCGGTTACTTTGCTACCCAACACCTCTTTTAACCAACTGGTCAAGGCCTGAACATCCTCTTCAGCAAGAGCGTGTTCGCTTCTGGCCTTCTGCTCGCTATCGCTTAAATCCAAATCAGCTTGGTCTGCAGAAGTGAGTTTTTTCCCTTCATATTCCCCCACTGAACCAAAGATATAGTCATCAATTGCCGCATAAGTGTAGATCACTTCTAGGCCTTTGTCCCTGAATATTTCCAGATAAGGACCGGACTCGATGACCTCGCGTGATGGGCCATTGACATAATATATGGCCGTTTGATCTTCTTTCATCCGACTGACGTAATCAGCTAACGAAATCAGCTCCCCAGCCTGCGTGTTTGACGATTCGAACTTTAAAAGTTTGAGGAGTTCTTTGCGATGCGTGAAGTCATTTGCCGCTCCCTCTTTAATAAAGAAGTTAAACTTTTCCCAGAACTCTTTATACTTTTCAGGCTCATTGGCCGCTTGATTCTCAAGAAATTTCAAGAAACGACTTGTCACCACTTTGTTAAGCTTACCAACTAAAGCACTATCCTGCATGGTTTCCCTGGAGATATTAAGCGGCAGCTCTTCACTGTCGATGACTCCTTTTAAAAAGCGCAGCCACTCTGGCAAAACAGCCTGGGATTTTTCCTGGATAAGAACTTTCTTGCAATAAAGACTTACCCCTGGCTCCGTTCGACCGAAACCAAACTGTTCAAAATTCTCTTTGGGAACAAATAATAGCGTATTAATATTCAACGGCGCATCTGATGAGAAATGCAAGCGGAAAAGCGGTTCATCATAAGCATTTCCAATGAACTTATAAAACTCGTTGTACTCATCATCTGTAATCTCATTTTTATTTTTAGTCCAAAGTGCGTCAACTGTGTTCACTTTCTGGTCATTGACACTAATAGGATATGGCACAAAGCTGGAATATTGTTTGATCACACGTTGGATCGTTTCTTCTTTAGCAAAATCATGGGCGTCTTCTTTTAAATGAAGAACCATTTTCGTGCCTCGGCTTATGTCTTCGCCTTCTGTAATTGTATAACTCCCCACACCGTCTGATTCCCAAATTAAGCTTTCACCGTCCATTTGATAGGAACGGGTATATAGCGTCACCTTATCAGCGACCATAAAAGCGGAGTAAAACCCAACTCCGAATTGACCAATAAGGTTAAGATCTTTTTGATCCCCTTTAGTTGACAGGTGTTTAATGAATTCTTTGGAGCCTGAGTGAGCTATTGTCCCTAAGTTCTCTACCAATTCTTCCTTTGTCATCCCTATGCCGGTATCGGTTATGGTTAACGTATGAGCGTTATCATCCGTATCAATATGGATTTCTAATTCCAAATCCTTGTCTTTAACCTCTGGGCCTGTAAGCTGCGTGTAGCGCAGTTTCTCCATTGCATCTGCTGCGTTGGAAATGAGCTCTCTTAAGAAAATTTCGCGTTCGGTATAGAGCGAGTGAATTACAATGTCTAACAATTGCCGAATTTCCGTTTGAAATTCCTTTGTTTCTACTACTGTACTCATTATTTACCTCCGTTGTTTTTTCAATGTAAGTGTTGGATGCCGTCCCGAAGAACCCTACACCCCTTAGTTTAATCAACTTTGTCCAAAAGTCAAAATCTTTTGCACTAGAACTGTGTAAGTATATTCCGCAGACAAGCTTCAAATTGCTGATCATCTTCTACGACTCTCTTTTTTGGTCCTTTAGTTCTGCCACCACTCCGTCGGAACTTGGCTTTAAGCTCGCGTTCCTCCAATAAAAATTCAATATTATTAGTACTAAACTCTTTCCCACCAGGATTTAAACATTTGACTCCTTTTCCCAACAACATTGCCGCCAGACCCCAATCTTGGGTAACTGCCACATCACCTGCATGAGCCAGATTCATTACCCTGATATCAGCCTCTTGCGAAGCGTTTCCTACAACCACGTGATGGTCAGACTCAATGTTGTGATTGAAACTGGCAACTGTCCAAACAGGTAATGCATGCTCGCGTGCCATTGTTAGGCAAATTTGCAAAACATTCCTCGGACAAGCGTCAGCATCCACAATAATTTTCATTTCTATACCCTCATCTCAACGATAAGTTCCTCCTGAGCAATTACCTTTAGCATCTTTTGTGTTTCTTCGCTTTTAGTGAAGTTCAATCTATTTTACGGCTTAAGTGTATTATACGATCGTATTGCGAAATTCTGACTAGGAGGTCCTGATGCCGGTAACCCGGTTACTTTGTCGGCAGTATCTTAAATTACATGGTTGTGACATAGTTGTTAAAGAATTTCCTTTAGTCCACCGTCAGTCTGCTGAACTTTATTTTCCTTGAGGAGTTTCCCAACTGCTCTCTTAAATGCGGCTTTACTCATTTGTAAGCGACTTTGGATTTCAACGGGGCTACTTTTATCATTCAGCGAAAGAAATCCTCCATGATTCTTTATCCCTTGGAGTATTTTCAATGCGTCATTATCCATTTGTATATAGGAAAGTTCTCTTGGCGATAAGTCAAGCTTGCCGTCTTCCCTTACCCTGATAACCCGGGCCTCAACAAGATCGCCCTCTCGCAAATCACTAAAAAACTCACTGACAGGAATAAGTCCCATGTACTTATTATCTACGGCTACAAAGATTCCAATATCTGGTTTTATAGAGTAAACCGTTCCCACTACTTTATCGTTCTTCTGATAGGGAGATTCTGCCTCTAGGTACTCATAAATTTCTGTCGTAGCGCTCAATCTCTTACTTTTATCTAAGTATACCTTCACTAAATAGCCCTTGCCTACCTGTATCGGGAATTTCTGCTCATGAAATGGTAAGAACAAACCTCTTTCTAAACCTATATCTAAAAAGGCACCAATCTTAGTCTTTGCAGAGACTTTTAGATAAGCTAATTCTCCTAATTGAGCCAAAGGCTTTTTCCGGGTGGCAATAAGCCGTTCCTCTGAATCTCTATAAATAAATACCTCTAATTCGTCTCCCTCTTTAGAATCCTCCGGTAATTGTTTTATTGGTAGTAGGATATTATCGTGCCGAACACCCGTTCCTGCATCTAAGTAGGCGCCAAAAGATGTGAAATTTGAAATTTTTAGTTTTTGGATTTTCCCGATCTCTATCATGTTAAAATCCTCTTTCCACTATTTTTAATTATAGGGTTGCCCATGCTGAAAAAATTCATTCTCATCCCATAACTATACCATTATAGTGCCATCTTCACTACTATAACTCAACTTATCTTTTCAGCGTTGGTCTGCAAAATAGAGTCACAATGTTACCATGCCTTTGAATATTTAGCAAATTCTTCAGCTCAGAAAATGCAAACAACTTAGTGGACAAAGGCCCTAAGTAGGCTCAATGGTCTTTGATAAAGTTAACGTCTCTCCCTCAAATTTGAATTCAAAAGACTTAATCTTATCTAAGTTACATTAAGACTTCTATTAATGACACAAATACTGTATACTTCTAAAATTTTTCTTGTCAGTTATCTAATAAAGTGATAAATTTATAGTATATTCGGTTGGAGCAATGATGCTTCTTAAAGATTTGAAAAACAATCTTTGAGGGGGATCTTTTTGTTTCTTTACAGCTTACAAAATATTCCAAGTCTTGAAAGGGGTAAAAAGCATAATGAAAATTTTTGGAGAAAATGTCTTTAATGACGCTGTAATGAGAGAGCGTTTACCGAAAGCAACATACAAATCCCTGCGTAAAACGATCGAAGGTAGACTTCCGCTTGATCCCGCTGTCGCTGAAATCGTTGCCAATGCCATGAAGGATTGGGCAATCGAAAAAGGGGCAACGCATTTTACTCACTGGTTCCAACCCTTAACTGGAATCACTGCTGAAAAACATGACTCCTTTATCTCCCCAGCAAACCATGGCCTCGTTAATATGGAATTTTCCGGTAAGGAACTAATTCAAGGCGAGCCCGATGCATCCTCTTTCCCCAGTGGCGGAATTCGCGCCACGTTTGAAGCAAGAGGCTATACAGCATGGGACTGCACCTCCCCTGCTTTCCTTAAAGAAGATGGTGGCACCTTAACCTTATGCATACCCACCGCCTTCTGTTCTTACACTGGAGAAGCCCTCGACAGAAAAACTCCTCTCTTACGCTCCATGGAGGCGCTCTCTATACAAGCTATGCGCATATTAAAACTCTTTGGCAATACAACAACTAAGCGAGTCATTAGTACCGTTGGACCAGAGCAAGAGTATTTCCTCGTGGACAAAAAATTCTTCGAAAAACGGATGGACCTCATGTTAACTGGCCGCACATTATTTGGGGCTATGGCTCCCAAGGGCCAAGAGTTAGAAGACCATTACTTCGGAAGTCTTAAGACACGCATAGCCGCTTTTATGCATGAACTAAACGTTGAATTGTGGAAACTAGGTGTTCTTGCCAAAACCCAACATAATGAGGTGGCTCCCGCTCAGTTTGAACTCGCACCAATATTTGGGACCACGAATATCGCCACCGACCATAACCAACTTGTCATGGACAGCCTGAAAAAAGTGGCCCTTAAACATGACATGGTCTGCTTGCTTCATGAAAAACCTTACGCTGGAATCAATGGTTCCGGTAAACATAACAACTGGTCTATGTCCACAGATGATGGTCACAACCTCCTCGAACCCGGCCAAACCCCCCACGAAAATTTCCAATTCCTGACGATGATTTGTGCTGTAATCAAAGCAGTTGATGATTATGCGGAGTTACTCCGACTTTCAGCAGCAAACCCCGGTAATGACCACCGTCTCGGTGCAAACGAAGCACCACCAGCTATTATCTCCATATTCCTCGGAGATCAGCTCTCCGATATTATCGAACAATTACAAAATGGAACAATTAATCGCTCCCTCCAAGGAGAAAAATTGGCCAGCGGCGTAAAGACCTTGCCAGCATTCCAAAAAGATTC
Organism: Desulfosporosinus sp. OT; assembly: GCF_000224515.1. Taxonomy (GTDB): domain Bacteria; phylum Bacillota; class Desulfitobacteriia; order Desulfitobacteriales; family Desulfitobacteriaceae; genus Desulfosporosinus. Next base: position 14,835 of record NZ_AGAF01000112.1, read on the forward strand.
GACCGATCGCAATCGCACTTCTCCCTTCGCGTTTACTGGGAACAAATTTGAATTTCGGATGGTTGCTTCCTCGCAATCTATTGCCGGACCTAACGTAGTCCTTAACCTGATTGTAGCTGAAATACTTTCGCAATTCGCTGATCGTCTGGAACAAGCGCCAGACTTTGATAAAGCCCTTCAAGAGCTCCTTAAGGAAACCGCCACAAACCACAAACGGATCCTCTTTGACGGCAACGGTTATTCAGAAGAATGGGTTGAAGAAGCCGCAAAACGCGGACTCCCCAATATTAAATCAACTGTTGATGCCAATCTAATTCTAACTCGTGAGGCTACTGTAGACTTATATGAAAAGCATAAAGTATTAAACCGTACCGAGGTGGAATCCCGTTATGAAATCAATTTAGAGCAGTATACCAAACAAATTAATATTGAGGCTCTAACCATGATCAATATGGCTAAAAATATGATTATGCCCGCAGCAGTCAAATATTCTACCCAACTGGCGACATCGATCAATGCTATTAAATCTGCATCCGATGCAGTAGATGTCTCTGCTCAAGCAGAACTTCTAAACGATGTTTGCTCAACCCTTGTTTCTTTCAAAGCAAAATTAGCCACTCTTGAAAAAGGTGTTCAAGAAGCGACCGACATAACAGATGCCTACAAGCAAGCCGTTTGTTATCGTGATGTCGTGTTCACAGCAATGCAAGACCTCCGAGTCGATGGAGATCAACTTGAAACCATGATTGACGCTGAAATTTGGCCGCTTCCCACATATGCTCAAATGTTATTTATGCTTTAATAGCGAGCATATGCAGTTGTAGATTTGGAACCTGAACAAATTCAATAGAGTAGATAGTTAACCACTATCTACTCTATTTTACGTTCTTAAACCGAGCACATTCTATAAAGAGACCCAGTAACGATCCTGCTAAATCATTACTGGGTCTCTTTTATGATTATCTTTAACGTTATTCCTTCGTTATCTGAATGCTGGCATTTTGTGGCAACGCCAAACCTGCTGCCACTTCGATAGTTTTCATAATTCCTGATACACCAGGACAACTTGGATGCGGACTATATTTTGCAAACGTTTGATAGACTGTCCCCATATGAAGTTTTTGAAAAATTTCTTTGAAGGCATCAACTTCTGTTAGTTCTTGAGCAATTTTTTGGTAATTGGGACAATCGCTTGTTATCTCCAATTTCACCTTATGGCGATCTTCGCAAACAGCTTTGACGTTAATGGTAAAACCGCAGACACCACTGTGTATAACCCCTGTTGCCATCTTAATGCCCTCCAAAAATTAAAATAATGTTAAGTTCTTGTGACAATACAAATAGATAATTATAGCGTGTATAAAAGTTACAGGCTGGCCAGAATTACTATTTACTGGCTGGAACCTTACTCGGCGGACGTTTAATACCTAGGATTGGCGCCGAATGGTCTTTCCCCAAATAGAAATTAGCCCAAGAAGATGTCTGATAGAAATCCCAATTAGGCGGTGGAACCATAGGCACATCTAATGATCTTTCTTCTCCATGACTCTTAAGTCTAGCATAAACTCTGACCCAGAAACATTTCTTCTCATTGGGATATATCTCACACCAACCATTAAAGCTTCCCCCACAAGCTCCATTGCGTTGATTTTTAGGGCATTGAGACATAGGGCAGAGATAGGCCAGATCCAGCATAGCACAGTCTCCACAATCCTTACAATCAAGCATTGCAACTTTTGCCATATGCTCAAAGAAATGTAATTTCTTCATGCGTTTCTTACCCTCAGCAGAAATATAAATCCCGCGCATCATACCGAATAGTTTTTTGTTAGGTGTGAACGCAAGAGCATGCATTTTCCGCATGAACGAATAGCCCATACCGACTGGAGCATCTAATGGGAGTTTTGCGCGATTTGTGGGTCGGTCAGTATTAAGACCAGTTTTTTCATCTTTTTCAAAGTAATAGAATCCGTTGGGTTGAGGATAATCAAATTCCTTGACCAGCTCTTGCCATTTCGGGAATAGCTTTTCTCCTTCGTCGATGATGTATTCCACTTGTTCGTGTTTAAGGTTGTGACCTCCGATATGAACCCCAGCACAGCCAATGCCTTTTAGAATGGCATACAATTTGGCTGCCCTTAACATACGCGTACCAACGCCTTTATCAGCAGCAGTTTTTTCCGTGTTAAGTTCTGCCAAAAGTTTGTCAGTGACAACGCAGCCAGGCAACTTATTTTGATTCATGACATTTGCTGCTCCATATGGGAGAACATAAATATTTCCCACAACTGGAATATCTAATTTATTAACCTTCAAGAACTGAATGACTTCATGGAACTTCCGAGCATCGTAACCGAGCTGACAAACGATGAATTTAGCGCCGCCTTCAATTTTCTTCTTCAACTTGTAGTATTGGACCATTAGTTCAGCCTCTGTGGCCTTGAATGGAGAAAAGGCTGCTCCTGCGAAAAAGTCACTAGGCGCGTGATAAGTTGGTCCCTTCATGCCGGGAATTTCTAATCCCTTATTCATTTCACTAATTAATTTTAGGGCATTGCAGGGATCCAGGTCAAAGACTGGTTTAGGGCGTCCTTCAAATCCCGTATACGTATAGTCTCCTGTCATAACTAAGAGGTTACGAACTTTCGCACGGTCTAGAGCATATAATTGACTTTCCATTTGGTTTCGATTCTTATCTTTACAGGTAAAATGTACTAACGGCTCAATACCCATACCAAGAATTTCCACTCCCAGATAATCCGCGAGCATCGCCGGATTACCACCAGGGTTATCAGTGATGGTTAGTGCATGGACCCTGCCACCTTTAGCAGCTTGTTCTGAAGAAGCGATAGCACTTTGCTGGGCCTTTTCATTTGCGCCCCTCCCGGGCACGAGCTCCCACGTCACGGATAGCACGTTCTTGTCAAGTATTGACTCTTTGAACTTGTTTTCCATTTCTCAGTTCCTCTCCTTTTTCGTCTATTACTTCTGGACATCTGGACAAAACTCTCTCTTTGTACCATTATAACTCTTCTTAAGCATAATTTATAGAAATTTTCAAATTTTTAGTTTTCATTGTTAAAAAAATTTTAACTGTTCCTTTCTAGGTACATGCTGGTCATGAAATAATTGGAAAATTTAGGACTTCCACCAAGTTCGACATGGCTAATTCTATGATATAACTCGCCTGCCTTAGTAAACTCTTGCTGATCAATCAGGGCCATAAGCGCCCCCACATGGGCAGCATTGCCCACTGTCTTAATTTTCTCTGGGGCGATATCCGGAACAAGACCAATATTTAAAATATTGATCGCTTTAAGGTAGGTAGCGAAGGTCCCCGATAAAGTCACCGAATCAAGGTCTGCTATAGTGATTTTGGCCATTTCTACCAACGTCTTTATCCCTGCGCATACTGCCCCTTTAGCTAACTGCAATTCCCCAATGTCTTTTTGACTTAAGGTTACATCAAATCCTTGGTCAGTTCCATAAGTTAAGACAAATTCACGCCCTTTTTCACCCATGCGAATTCGTTTGCCTAGCTCTGGGGAAAGCGTTGGAGACTTTTCCGGATCAACAATCTTGCCCTGTTTGTTAACAACCCCAACTTTCCTTAGCTCGTCAATCCCTTCAATAAGACCTGAGCCGCAAATCCCAATAGGTTCCTGCTCTCCGATCACTTGACAGATTACTTGCCCTTCAGTTGTAAGGGACACCCCTTCAATGGCGCCTATTTTCGCCCTCATTCCATGAGCTATACCAGCACCCTCAAATGCCGGCCCAGCAGCCGTAGAACAAGCTATCATTGTGTCTTCTGTTTTCAAAAATAGTTCACAGTTGGTTCCTAAGTCAATCAGCAAATGATTACCTGGTTCTAAGACTGCAGGAGCCCCCTTTATTGCCCCTACCGTATCCGCTCCAACAAAACTTCCGATGTTTGGTAAGAATAGAATTTTTCCTCTTGGATTAATTTCCATCCCCAATTCATCGGCCGTGAATTCCAGTGGTCTATTGCAAACGGAGACGAAAGGTGAGACTGCCAAATGCGATATCTCTAGTCCAATGAAGAGATGATGCATGGTAGTATTGCCAACAAGCGTCATCTTGTACATCTCATTCTTACTTACATTAGTTTGGGAGGCAAGTTCTTCCAACAAATGATTAATTGTCCTTCTAACGGAAGCACGCAGTGTTAAGGCATTTTCTTGGCTCTCTCGGGCATAGGTTATACGAGAAATCACATCTGCGCCATATGCGGTTTGTTCATTTTCTGCAGAAACAACCTTTACAATATTTCCCTGATTCAGATCGACTAAAGCCGCCGCTACGCTGGTTGTGCCGATATCGATTGCAACACCATAAAAACGTTTTGTTGTGTCACCTGCTTCAACATCCAAAATCTCGTCCCCATAAACTGTAGCCGTTAGGGCGAATTCACCCGCGCGTAAGACAGCAGGAACTTTACTTAATACATAAAGACTTGCTTTATCATAGCTTTTGCCTGTGACAAAGCTTAGTTCATCTACAAATCGATCCCAGTCTCCCCGCTCATCCGCTAGCGACGGTATACTGGACTTCACAAAAACCTTTTCAATGCCGGGATTTAAGGTAGTTGCCTTTAAGCCAAGGAGGACACTTTCTTTCCGGTCCTGACTTTCTACAAAATTAAGTTCAATGAGCATTCCCTCTTCTGGCTTCACTGCACAGGCAAGTCGAATTCCGGCCTTGATCTCTGTGTCATTGAGATGCTCTAAATCACGTTCACTTGGTGGAGTGACGTGTCCTGTCATTCGAACTTTGCATTTACCACAAGTTCCTTTGCCGTTACATATATTTTGTACAGGAAGATGATGACGAATCAGAGCTTCCATTAAAGTTTCATTTTCCATCGTTGACATAACCCTATTCGGGAGTATTGTTATTTGCATAATTAACCTCCTGCCAACATATCTACTGTAATCGTCTGTCCTGGTGCAACATAAACCGTGTCTGCCCCAGTGTTCCCATTTAATACGGTAGTTAAAAGTTGAAGATCCCCTTCTTCTTCGCCTACATTCCATCCAAAAAAGTCAGCAATCTGACGAACCTTTTCTCTGTATTTCTCGATGTCTTTCGTTCCCAGTGTAACGATTAAGACCGCGTTATTGTAACTACCATATAACATTTTAATAAGATCAGTAGCCTTTTCCGGCCCAAAACGATCCACGTATTCTAAATACTCAGCATAGGGAGTCCGCCCATAGTCCAGCCACCCTCGACTGAAATAGTAGGTTCCTGGATTTTTCTTAAGCAATTTAAGTTGCCTTTCATTCGAACCAAGGAGAAGAGAAATACAATCGTGAGTTCGTGGTAAAAGCATAGGTACTCGTTGGGACAGCAAACCGACGACAACGTTTGAACATCTACTATAGGTAGTAATAATCAAATCATAATCCTGACTTTGGTTAATAATTTCCTGAAGTCGCACATGAAGCAAATCTGGTTTGCCATGGTAATTAAAATCTAAGAACTCACAATCCATAGTTTCTGGAATTCCCAGCGAATATACTTCGTTCATGGTGGAATCACAACCAATGAGTTTAATCTTTATGGCGATCCCCTCACTCCAACTGTATTCAGTCCAATTTTCCTTCATTCCCCAACCAGCAAAGTCTTTTTCCATCAGAACTCATTACCTAAACATTCTCCACATTCTTTTGATTTCCTTCAATTCATCTTATTTTCTCACCATCAGTATCGACTTAAGCAATATACTAGTTTAGCACCATAATTCGTAAACATTATCTTCAAATAGGCCAATGACATCTTTTTGTACATTGACCCATTCTCCATTATTCACTCATTTATGGTCATATTTCATTTATAACCTGGAGTCCAAAAATTAAAAAGAGCATCCCCTTCTATTGTTGGAGAAGGGGATCTAAAACCACATTATATCTAAAATTCGAATTGCTTGTTCCGATAAGCCTTGAGATATTTGGCACAGTATGCATCTCGTCCAGCTAGTGCCTCAGCCGAGACTATATTAGCCATCATCATTTTATCCAACGGGTCAACGATCATGCCATCCAACCCTTTGGCAATGGCCATAACCGCGAAGCCACGATTCATAAATTTCCGTTCCGGTAAACCATAAGATATGTTAGATAGTCCACACATTGTATGAACCCCTTTAAACTGAGTCATAATGGCCTCAACTGAATTAATAAATTCCATAGCAAATGTGTTGTTTACAGAGACTGGCTGTACCAAAGGATCTACATAAATGTTACCAATCGGCACATTGGCTTGAACAAGCCCATTAATGAGTTTATCCGCAATTTTCAACCGATCTGCCATTGTTTCAGGCATTCCATCATCGCTCATGCAAAGCGCCACAACTTTTAGGTCTGTTCCTGAAAGCACGGGAAGCAACGCCTCATAGCGATCTTTTTCCAAAGAGATAGAGTTGATCATAGGCGTGCCTTTGTGCACAGAAAGTGCTGCTGTAATGGCTGCTGGGGAAGGACTATCTAAACAGCAAGGGCAATCTACAACTTCCTGAACAGTTTTCACGAGCCAAGAAAGATATTCCGGTTCTTTATCAAGATAGATCCCGGCGTTAACATCAATATAATGTGACCCAGCCTCAAACTGATCCTTGGCCACCTTTTGGATGAATTCAACATTTTTTTCTGTAATAGCTGCTCCAATGGCTTTACGGCTTGCATTAATAAGTTCCCCTACAATTAACATTACTTTTCCTCCTTAAAATTAAATAACATTTCTAACCTTCCCCACTCACTTATGACCCTCAAACTACCTTGTTTTACCTAAATCTGAGCTTTGTTCATAATTCCATTTAATCTAATCGTCTAAAAATACTGAATTTATTATCTAGAGTGAATAATCTAGATAATTTGATATTATTATTTTAGTCTTATATAGTTGATTTTGACATGGATATTCTTGTTTTATCTTGATCTATCTTAACTTATATTCTTGGCTCTGCCGACCAGAGTTAGACTATTTTCCATTAAGCAAGACTCAAATTAGGGAGAGAGGAGCAATAAAATATTGCTCCTCTCTCCCTTTCTTTATATCATTTTGTTATTATTTAATGATGCAGTATGGTTGTTTTGTGAGATTTTACACCTTATTGTTACTTTAGCTAATAAGTTCAATTGCTAAATCAACCGCTTTCATTACATCGACAGCAAAACCATCGGCTTTGATAGCACGTGCAAACTCTTGGGTTGCTGGGCTTCCACCGATAATTATCTTAACTTTGTGACGGAGATCTCGACGATTAAGTTCTCTTATTGTTTCGGACATCATACCTAAAGTGGTCGTAAGCATGGCCGACATAGCCAGGATGTCGGGCTCGTGGTCTAAAATTGCTTGCGCAAAGTCCTCAGGTTGGACATCAATTCCAAGATCAATTACTTCAAATCCAGCACCCCGAAACATCATTGTAATTAAATTTTTCCCAATATCATGTAAATCTCCGGCTACAGTGCCAATAACTACCTTACCTAATGAAGATTGCTGGGGATTCGATAAAAACGGCTTCAATACGTGCAAACCCGCATGCATGGCTCGAGAGGCAATTAAGACATCGGAAATGTAAATGATGTTATCTCTAAATTGTCCTCCAATTTCCTGCATACCTGGCATTAAAGCATTTTCAAGGATAGTTCGAGGTTCTATCCCGTTCTCAATAGCCAGTATGGTAAGAGTTTTGACCCGATTAGCTTGTCCTTTTATTAATGCTTTTGTTATTAATTCTAATTCTGAAGTTATCAACAAAGTTCACTCCCTCGGCAACTGCATAGTTTATAAAGCATATTGCTTATATCTACTTGGAGTAATTCCTTCAAGTTTCTTAAAAACTCTTGTGAAGTAGGCGGGATCCTCAAAACCACTCTCTTCAGCAACTTGCATAACATTATATTTTGGGTTTTTTAACATTGTTTTAGCTTCTTCTACCCTTACTTGAGTCAAGTATTCCATCAAAGTGCAGCCAAGACCCTGTTTAAAAATTCTGCTTACATAACATGGACTGAGATAAACTACCTGTGCTATATCTTCAATAGTTATCTTATTTCGATAATTCTTTCTAATATATTCTGCCGCTTTCTGAATGGCTTGAAGATTTTTTTGATCTTTGTTGAGATCTATTTGATTCATAAATGTTTCTAACATATCTCTGGCCCAGAGGCAGATTTCTTCAGTCTTCGTTATCTTAAGCAACTCCAGATAAAATAACGAATTTTGCTGGAGGATAGCATTTAAATCAGCGCCTCCATCCACGGCTGCTCTCGAAATAATTACAACAAGTTCAACGACTCTTGTTTTGACGGTATCTAAATGTTCCAGATTAATTTCTATAATATCCACTAACAAATTTTCGAGTAGTTGTTGGGCTGCTCGCTTTTCACCATTACGCACCATCGTCTTTAGTTCATGTTCTTTGTCTAAGGAATTAATACTAACTGCTCTAGACTCAATTGTACGCATGGCAACTTCGGAACGCTTACGAGCCTGTATTTCCTCTGCCAGCCTCGCCTGTTGAGCGGTGATGTTCCGTCTTTGCTCCAAGACTGTCATACCGCTTTTCATAATTTGATTCGCAACGATAAACAAAAGATCTGCCGCTGCCTGCACCTTATCACTTGACATTACCTCTAATTGGGCAGCTGCCCACTTAACTGCAGAAACATCTACATCAAGCCCCTTGACCATTTCCTCAATTTCTTCCAAAAAATAATCTTCCGGCTCCCACATAAGAACTTGTCCACAGATAATAGAAAATACATATTCATTTAAAACAATCGGTGCTGCCCACATTATCAAGCCTGCATGGCACCTGAAAATATAAGGCTCACCATATTTAGCTGCTTCAGTACACGCTCGAGCGTATGACCTCTGACATTTTCGTATTCCAGAACTATCAGCCCTGATCTTGCGACAGAAACTGCAGTCCTTAATCTCATGGTCCGTAGAAACAAGCGTATTTCCCTGAGTATCAACAAGTATCGCCTTTAATCCAGTAGATTTTGAAAAAGAACATAGCATTTTTTCCAGAAGATTCCGCCCTACTAGTTTCTCTAACCATTGTGATTCCTTTTCAGGAGTGATGTTTGCCTGATTCACATTCCCACCTCCGAAGTCAGCTTCACACTTTTATAATACCAAAGAAAGTAAACCTCTTGACACCTCTGTATATATAAATTCAAGTAATGGCATCTTGTAAATAAGTCGCAATCTCACAAATCACTTCAATTTAATACAATAATCCCTTGTGATGCACTAGGCCTTTACAAAGGAGTTATATATACATTATAACATAATGAAGCTGTTAATTGCAGTTTCAAGTCGAAAAATTTAGAATTATGTAAAAATAATAATGATAAAAAATAATGCAATAAAGCACTCAAATCCCCGCCAGGTACCAATAGTGTCTACCCCACAGGAAATTTGAGCGCCCTAAGATTTTATTGAAAAAAGTAATCTGCTTTCAGAAATCTATGAAATATCGTACATTCCAAGATCATGTTTTGGATTCGCTTTAATCATATCAGCTGTAAACTTAGCTTCATCATCTGGAATACCTTTAAGTTGCTTTTCGAAAATGTCAAGATATTTAATTTCTTTAGGACCAAGCTCTAAGAGACCAGCTTGAGCTGCAGCTCGCAATTCAGTAATCGTAGCGCCCGCGGCAATTTTTGTCCGTTCAAAGTGAGTTTTACCTTTAACAATTTCACCAGCAATTTTCAGGACAACGGCAGGGGTCATGATATAGGCTGTAGGATCATATTTATTATCGGATTCTACCAGGATATCTCTCATTTGAAGGGCAAAGCCTTTTTCCGTAGCAACGTTCATTTGACGGCAGTCATAGGCAAGCTGCTCCATGGATACCGTAGGAGCCATATTACCTAACAGCCTTACATTTTCTACGGATTCATTACTCCAGCAATCTGCCAAGGCTAAGGATACGTTACCTACCGCACTGGAATGAGCACAAGCAGCAACTCTTCCTTCCATGGAAATTGGTGTTCCTGTAATAGCTTTGAGATAAACTCCCTCATAACCGCAATCTTTATCTGGTCCAACAGCACCAGATTCGACCGCTACCATAGTTCTGACGGCACACATAACTCTGTCAATAGCAGCAAACACTTTAGGGATAAAGTTCTTATGACCCATGACCATCGATGTATTAGCAAAACCGCAAGCAGTATCTCCAGCAGGTAAAATATTATTATCAGCGGCAATTTTTACAATTTCATCCCACAGAATTTTCATGTCACGGCAGCCAACGATCCCTAAAGAGAACACAGCCTTAGGCAGGTCAATATTCATGACTGATTCATCGTGCAGGTGTTTTCCTCCAATGGACTCGATCGATAAGAAGTCTGCTCCGTTAGCAGCGCAACCCTTCATCGTATCGATAACTTGGTCCCACTCTGCGCCTTTGTACATATGTTTAAGAGTCTTACCTTCACGGACATCGACAGGTGTCATTCTTAACAAGCTCTTTAAGCCAAATTTTTGCTCATATTCCTTCATTACACCTTTAACAACTTTTGTAACATCAATGCCCCATTGAGGATTAAAGGTACAAGGAGGCAAAAGTTCAATTTCAACTAACATTCCAGGAACTTTTAATTCAACTCCCATAGAGCAGACGCCGTGAAGCATTTCTTCATACTGTGCCAATACCTTTGGCATAGTTTCTTCAGTGATTAACATCATTGGCAGAGTGCAGTTCAGTTCCGGATAGACTGTTCCTCCACCGATAACCATCCCATTAGCACATACGACAGGTTTCTTGGCACTCCCGTAAACGAATTCATCGACATTAGTGTAAGCTAACTCAGTATACTTTACAGCCACAATATTCCCTCCTAATGTTTCTTAATATTTAGTTTAATAACTTCGTAACCAGATCAACTGCACCGGCAGCATCTGTCGCATAACCATCGGAACCAATGTTGTCCGAGAACTCTTGAGTTATTGGAGCGCCACCAATAATGACTTTAACATCATTACGTACGCCTTGAGCAACTAATGTTTCAATTGTTGTTTTCATTTGCAACATAGTTGTCGTCAACATGCAGGAAAGAGCTACTATTCCTGCCTTATTGGCCTTAACTGCAGCTACAAAATCATCCCCTGAAACATCCACGCCCAAGTCAACTACTGCATAACCAGAGCATTCTAACATCATTCCAACTAAGCTTTTCCCAATATCATGTAAATCGCCAGTAACCGTTCCAATGATAACGGTTCCCTTATTTGCTGTCTCACCACTGGTTAACAACGGCTTTACGAGAGCCACGCCAGCTTTCATGGCCGCAGCGGACATCAAAACTTCCGGCACATACATGTCGTTAACTTTAAAACGAGCACCCACGACATTCATCCCTGCAATAAGTCCATCATTAATAACTGAAAGAGGATCAACTTTTGCATCTAGAGCTTTTTGCGCTAAATCAAGAACAACCTCTTCGTCTCCTGCGATAACAGCATTACTTAATCCTGAAAAATCAAACATTTTGTTGCCTCCTAATTTGTTTTATTTTTAATTGAAATTGTTAGCTATTGACATGTTTTGCATCATATAATCTAGACATCCTGTAAAACTCTCATCGGTACGAATACAATTGAAAGGCTGCCTCACATCCTTTCCTTGGCTCATTAGCTTTCACCAATTTCGCAAATGTTCGAAATACTTTGTTTTTTCTGTTGTCTTTATTCTAGTTCCTTGGCACCTTTCTTTGCTATGGACGATCTTGTTTTAAATTGATAAATCCTACCTAGTTGTTCAACAAAGAGTAATCGATACCATGCAAGATTTAGCTCAGAAGCCTGATTTTCTGGCATACTGAATAGTGATCTGATTACATGACAAACCTCATTGTTAGGGTTAATTAAGCAAACAGGGATAAGAAAAATCCAAATTACTACAGAATAATCCATGGTTAAGCCGACCAGTTATGATAAGCTAATTTAAGGGACAAATTTCTCCCGCTAATCATAGGAGGTAGATCTTATGGTAAAATTCGATATAATTTCTGGCTTTTTAGGATCAGGCAAAACAACATTAATTCGGAAGATCCTCAATTCTCTCGATAGTCGTGAAAAAGTCGTGTTAATAGAAAACGAATTTGGCGATGTCAGTGTCGATCGTGAAGTCTTAGAAATTGAAGGCTTTGAGATTTATGAAATCTCTAACGGATGTGTTTGTTGTAAACTTAAAGGAGATTTTATCTTCACCTTAAAAGAAATTCTCAAGCAAAAGATCGACAGAATAATCTTTGAACCGTCTGGCATATTTGTAATAGGTGAGATATTCGATCTCTTTAAGGATCCTGAAATTTCCTCTGAGTGTTATGTTAACTCCGTGACGACAGTTGTTGATGCCCAGAATTTTTCCAGCCACCTTCATAGTTACTCTGCCTTCTTTAAAAGTCAGATTTGTAACGCATCATCCTTAGTTGTTAGTAAAACGCAGTTTCTCTTGGCTGAAGAAATTTCCCAAATTGAATTAGAGTTGCACGTGTTAAATGAAACGGCAACAATCCTAACCAAGAACTGGACTGAGCTGTCTAATCAGGAACTTTTAGGTCTGATAGACAAAAAAACAGTAATAACAAGCAATGACATTGCCCACTCGCTGAGTCACGATTTTGAGTCAATAGGACTACGAACCTCCAGAATCCTCAGTATAGAGCACTTGGAAAGCATCCTCCAAAAGTGTAAAAATGGAGATTATGGCACTATATTAAGAGGCAAAGGATTTGTTAAATCGGATAGTGGCTATCTTGAATTCCATTATGTCGATGGACATTATTCTATAATTGAATCTTCAGGTGTCACGACAGGAATCATTAGCTTTATAGGTGAAGATTTGGAGAAAGAGCCACTTACCGCAGCCTTCCAGTAGCAGAATAACTCAAAGAAAGATACACCCACCACAGAAACGAAAAACGTTCCTATGAGGTGTATCTTTTTTCATCACCAAGCGTCATCTTATCATGCTAGAGGAAGTTTCTTTGCTAAGAGAGCACATTAACGGAATTGCGTCAAGCGAATAGCAATGCAGTGTGTGCGAACACGATAGTCTCCAGTACGATAGTCTCCAGTGAAGAGTATCGCCGAAGCCGTGATCCCTAAAGGGAACCTGCCGGCGCAGGATGCGAAGACATTTCCTCCTCCTATTGCCCAATTTGATCTACCATAGGAATTAGTCCCCTGTACATCTCCATCGTCATATGTGTCTCCCAATGTCCTGTGGATTTCGCTATAATTATCCACACTGCCCACATTACAAGCAGACAGCAGGCGAGGATTTTGGGAGAAAGTGATCGCTTTCCCTTCGCTGCCTTAAACTCCAACGTTTCTTTAACTGGACATTGCTGAATACAATTTAAACAACCCGTGCACTCTGGAGACCAGACACGATCCGCCTGTTCTACTTGGATGTGGTTCGGGCAACTCTTCGTGCATTTTCCACACCCAATACAAGTAGTTAGGTTACGAGTGACCTTAAACGGGCTAAGGATGCTGAAGAGCCCCAGAAGCCCACCATAAGGACACAGGTAGCGGCACCAAAAATTCTCGTAGATTATCGAAAGCATTACAAGCAGACCAATGACAGTCATCCCAAATGTGCCTATGTGTTGAACAAATTTAAGCATTTTAACATCTGAAACCATATTGTAAGGCGTTTGCAAGAAAGCCGTAGCTTCAGCTCCACTCATCCCAAAGAAGATTACCATCACGAAAAAGAATAAAATAATATATTTCAGTGAGCGGAGGAAATAATCCAACACTTTAGGAACCCTAAAATTTCGCCCAAATATCATCCTTCCAATCATAGCCAAACCTTCGGACAGCGTCCCGATCGGGCAAATCCAAGAACAGAAAGCCCTTTTAAACAACAAGGAAACCGCGATTGCTGCTAGGAAAATCATTAAGCCGGCGGGATGGATCGGGTCGAATACACCAGTCGCTATCCAAGCTTTCAGCCCGACTAGGGCACTGATCGGCAAAAAGGCCTCTACGCCTGCAGGTCGGCTTAAACTTGGCAGTGAGTTATTCAAAACCTGGTCGACGAAAAGAACAAATGTTATTCCGATATAAGCAACTGCGATAGCGAAGAGAATTTGAACAACATGTCTTATTGAAGCATGCTTTCTCAGTCTTGCAAACATAGTTATCCCTCTTTTCAACTTCTCAATCTAACTTTTAGTACCCCGTCTTCTCAATTATAAAGAATAGCTTATTAATGTAATGTGAGATGAATCACAATAAACAGTAAAATAGACTGTTAGAATATACCATAGTTTAGTATAAGTTACTATGTGAAAAATTTCCCAAAATATTTGCAACTTAACTAATTCATAAACTAAACCTCAAAAGAGGCAGGACAATTGTAGGTTGATTCTGCCCTGCCTTCAACGTTGTACTTATTACCCTCTCAAAACGTCCCCGCCAGAGGAAAAGAGCACTTCATCTCGTACCCTACCCATTAACAATAGTTCCCCCGTTGACATGAAGGATCTGTCCCGACATATAAGAGGAATCTTCGGAAGCTAAAAACACATAAGTTGGCGCTAACTCTTTGGGTTGACCCGCTCGTTTCATAGGTGTCGTACTACCGAAGGTTGCCACTTGATCCGCTTGAAAAGATGCCGGTATTAAGGGTGTCCAAATTGGGCCCGGAGCAACTCCATTGACACGAATCCCCAATTTGCATAGAGATTCAGACAATGAACGAGTAAAGGAAACGACAGCACCTTTAGTTGCTGAATAATCAATCAGTTGATCATGCCCCTCATACGCCGTGATCGATGTTGTATTGATAATTACACTCCCTGACTTAAGATGCGGTAACGAAGCTTTAGTTAAAAAGAAGTAACTAAAAATGTTGGTGCGAAAAGTCCTTTCAAGCTGGGCAGTCGTCACATCAAGCAAACTATTCTGCGGGTGTTGTTCGCCGGCGTTGTTAACGACAATATCAATTTTTCCGAAATTCTGAAGTGTCTGCCCCACTACATCCAGACAGAAAGCTTCATCTCCAACATCCCCTGCTAGAACCAAACAACGGTGCCCTAATTGCTCCACACGTGCTTTTGTTTCCAAAGCATCATTATGTTCATTCAAATAGGCAATCACAACATCGGCCCCTTCTTTGGCAAAGGCAATCGATACAGCCCGACCGATTCCGCTGTCTCCTCCAGTAATAATAGCAACTTTCCCTATCAACTTAGCGCTTGCCGAATAGGCTGCATCTTCGGATATAGGTTTTGGATTCATCAAGGATTCAAATCCCGGTTGTTGATCTTGATGCTGGGCAGGAAAAGTAGGTTGAGGACTCTTTGCTTGAGTCATAGCGCATACTCCTTTCTATGTTTTGATCTAGATAGTGTTCAATATTAAAATGACCTTTTTCACCCGTTTGTACTCATCTAGTTCTAGTCATTCGCTTTACACCTTAATACTAAAGTGATATCATATTAATATCAAAGCTAATTGGACTCCCATAACCTTTACATCAATGCCTAGACATTGAAGTAAAGAAATAAATCTAAAGGAGATGCTTCGAAATGATCGAAAAGAAAGCTTGGGCTGTTAATGGTTACCTCGCCCTGATCCTGATGCTCGCTCTCTTTGTTGGCGGAATAGCCTTAGTTGTACAGGAAAATATGGTAGGTATCCCTCTAATTATTCTGGCTATTGTCCTTGGAACCGGTATTTTAGTGGTTCAACCGAATAAGGCCTATGCACTGGTCTTTTTCGGGAATTATCTTGGAACGATCCGCGAACCAGGACTATGGCTATGTTTCCCGTTAGCAGTTCGTAAAGGAATTTCCTTACGAGTACGAAATTTCAACAGTAAAACTCTCAAGGTCAACGACATTGAAGGTAACCCGGTCGAGATAGCTGCTGTTGTCGTTTTTCATGTGGTTGATACCGCTAAGGCAATTTTCGATGTCGAAAAATATGAGCAATTCGTGGAAATTCAAAGTGAAACAGCTTTACGACACGTAGCAACTCGTTACGCCTATGATAATTTCGAAGGAAATGGGTTTTCCCTGCGAGGTAATCCTGAAGAAGTATCTTCTGAATTAATGAACGAACTTCAGCAACGCCTCATTCTCGCTGGTGTCCAAGTAACCGAAGCCCGTCTTACCCATTTAGCCTATGCTACCGAAATTGCAGGCGCCATGCTTCAACGGCAACAGGCTTCTGCCATCCTTTCTGCCCGCCAAATCATTGTAGAAGGTGCTGTAGGCATGGTTCAAATGGCAATCGAACGAATCGAAAAAGATGGTGTCGTTACGCTTGATGAAGAGCGCAAAGCGGCTATGGTTAATAATCTCCTAGTATCTATTGTTTCTGAACGTGCTATTCAACCTGTAGTTAATACTGGAACAGTCTATTAAAATATAAATTATTCAAATCTAACTTTAGTCTGAGCACAAGAGTAGCTCTACAATGGATGTGGATATATGGCAAAAAAGCAGTACCCCTTACGGCTTGATCCCAAACTTTACGCTTCCTTAGAACGTTGGGCTGCCGATGAATTTCGCAGTGTAAATGCACACATTGAGTTTTTACTTCGGGAGGCGGTCCGACATGCAGGGCGTTTAAACGACAGAGTCAGCCCTGAAACTTCAGAAGATGCTGAAACGTAGGCAGCATCTAAAAGCTCGTGAACTTCACATTACATGAAGTTCACGAGCTTTTTCTTCTTAAATAAAAGGTATCAGTTGAAGATATATCTAGCATGACATTATGGGCTGGAAAATGGTGGTCGTGATGCAAATCAAGAAGAGCTTATAAACATAGTTAAATGGTTTAATTCCGCCACTGAAACTCGAGAAAACATAGATTTTGCAGGTGAGACACCTGACTCAGGTATAATTATAAAAGAGAAAAATGGTAATGAATTTATGAATTAGCAAAATAGCGATTTGGCATAGTTATGGCGCTGTGAGCGACAAAAAACGTCTCATTTTCCTGATAGGAGTGACGAGGCGTTTGGTGATTATCATAAATTCTTAGCGAATTCTTTACCTGCATTAAGGGCTCTAGCATTTAATTCTGCGAGTTCTGGCTTCTTACCAGCCAACTCCATAAGGGCTTTTTCCAGCATATCATCCGCTACCGACGGGGTGATTGCCTGCATAGCACCAAGCATGACAATATTGGCCACTTTGGCCTCACCTATTTCATGGGCGATTTCGTTAACCGGAACACGTACAAACCGGATATCCTCTCTACTCCGCAGTTCCGGAACCATGGAAGAATTAACATACAGCGTTCCGCCTGGAACCACACTGTCAACAAACTTGTGATAAGAAGCCTCATTCATTACGATGGCAATATCCGGTTTTCCTACTGTGGGCGAACCAATCCGTTTTGTCGAAATAACCACGGAACAGTTGGCCGTTCCCCCCCGCATTTCTGGACCATAGGCCGGGAACCAGGTCACCTGTTGTTTGCTAAGCATCCCAGCTTGAGCCATCACTTTCCCGATAAACAAAACGCCTTGGCCGCCAAACCCAGCAAATTTATACTTTGTGAGCGCTGAATTCATGCTTCGCTCCCCCCTTCGGTTGCCGGAACTTTCAGTTCTCCAAGAGTAAAGTTCGGTTTCATCTTAGTTTGCAACCATTCCAAGGCTTCGACCGGGGTAACTCCCCAATTCGTCGGACAAGTCGAGAGGATGCTAACAAAAGAATAGCCTAAGCCGTCCCGTTGGACTTGGAACGCTTTTCTAAGAGCTTTCTTGGCTTCCTTAATCGCTTGCGGAGTATCGACTGAAACGGAGGCCACATAGACCGCGCCTTCAATTTGAGTCAAGACTTTAGGCAGATCCAGTGGATAACCCATTGTCATAGCATCTCGGCCATAGGGTGATGTCGAAGTCTTTTGCCCTACAAGAGAGGTTGGTGCCATTTGACCTCCAGTCATACCATAAATGCAGTTATTGACAAAGATTGACGTGATTCTTTCTCCGCGGGCCGCAGCCGACATAGTTTCCGCAAGGCCAATCGAGGCTCCGTCCCCATCACCCTGATAAGTAAAAACAAAACGGTCCGGCCGTGCTCGTTTCGCGCCAGTCGCTACTGCAACTGCGCGCCCGTGTGCGGCACCGATCATATCACACATAAAGTAGTTTTCACAAAACCCTGAACACCCCACTGGCGCAACCCCAATCGTGTTTTCAATTAAGTTCATTTCTTCCAGAAGTTCACCGATCAAACGATGAATAATCCCATGTGTACAACCTGGACAATAATGAAAAGGACGATCACTTAGCCCTGTCGTTTTAGTAAAAATTGATTTCATCCCTGCACCCCTCCTAACAACTGCGCTTTAAAGGCAGCAACCACTTCTTCTGGCTCCGGCGTCATCCCGCCTTGACGGCCATAAAAGCCAACAGGGGCTTTGCCGTTGACAACAAGCTTAACATCATCCACCATTTGTCCGGCACTCAGTTCGATACTCATCCAGCCCTTTATCTGATTTATCCGTGCTGATAAACCTTTTTCGGGAAATGGCCAAAGCGTTATGGGACGATATAGCCCGACGTTTATACCTTCTTCACGGAGCATATCGACAACGGTTTCCGTAATCCTTGCACAAGTTCCGAAGGCGACAAAGGCGTATTCAGCATCATCCATTCTGTACTCCACAAAGCGCTGTTCGGATTCTTTGATTCGCAACATCTTTGCGCCCCAACGACTATTTTCTTTTTCTCCAATCTCTGGAGTAAGGTAATAGCTAATTACGTTATTCTTAGAACGGCCTTCTGCTCCACTAGCTGCCCAGGTTTTCGGTTCTAGCTTCCGTCCCTCATACGGTGGGAACTCCACAGGCTCCATCATTTGCCCCAAGATCCCGTCCACTGCAATAATAACCAAATTACGATAATAATCCGCTAAATCGAATGCCTCTTTGGTTAAATCGACCATTTCTTGAACAGAGGATGGGGCGAGAACTATGGCATGGTAATCTCCATGGCCACCACCTTTCGTCAATTGGAAATAGTCTGCTTGCGTAGGACCTAACCCTCCCAGTCCCGGACCACCTCGCATAACATCAATGATCACACACGGAATCTCTGCAGCAAAAAGAAACGATAATCCTTCTTGCATCAAACTAAATCCTGGACTGGACGTCCCTGTCATGACCCTTTCTCCCACTGCTCCCGCCCCATAGACCATATAAATGGCAGCGACTTCGCTCTCCGCTTGGAGATAGGTTCCGCCTACCGCCTTCATCTTCTTGGCCATATACTCCGGAATTTCCGTTGACGGAGTAATCGGGTATCCATAAAACAAACGACATCCGGCTTGAATCGCTGCTTCAGCGATCGCTTCATTTCCCTTCATTAACAGTGCCATTCCAGACTCACTCTCCTTTCTCCTCACGATATACTTCTAAGGCCAAATCCGGACAGATCAAAGCGCAAAAGGCACATCCAATGCATTCACTTTGGTCTTTCACTTCAGCAGCATAATAACCTTTGCTATTTGCCACTTCCCCGATACTTAAGATCTTTTTCGGGCAAGCGTGCACACAGAGCCCGCAGCTTTTGCAACGTTCCGTGTTAATCTTGACATAACTTTTCATTCCTTTTCCCCTCCTCTTTGCTATCCACGTAAGAGACTCCACTCAGCTAAGTGGAAGTACTGTCCTCATGCTTGGTTCACTGGCCTTTAACCGAGCTCTTCCAACCCAAGTTTAGATACCGCTCAACTGGGATCCAATCCGGCTCCCACGCAAGTCCAACTTTTTCAGCCCATAGCGGGTTAACGCCACAAGCAACTATAGGTATTTTACTCTGCTCAATAAGGGTTTGCATTAATTTTTTTGCCGATTGCCAATCTTCAAGGGTCGTCCAATCGATTAGATTCGAATTATTGATCCAACCCTGAACTTTAAGGTGAGATTTTCTTTCTATATCCATTCTTAGGCTCTCGATCTCTTCAATCGTGTTACTGAACGGACGGAAAATATTCACAACTTGGAAAACCGCTACATCTGCCGCTTTAAGTAGAGTATGATATCTCCCTACTATCGTTGCGCCGGTTTCATTTCCTCCAACATCGAGTACCACGCGCCTTGTAGTATCCCGTAAAGCGCCGTCAATTTGTGGCGGTAGGGATGGGTTCTCTGCGAAGGCCAAATCACCCTCTGGGCGAATCACTTCAATCCCTTCGTCTTCTAAAGGCTTTGTTATTTCCCGCAACCGGAAATAGGGATTAATGAGGTCAAGATCCACCAACGCCACACGATGGCCGTCCCTTGCCCACTTTAAAGCCAAACTAATGGATAATTGAGTTTTTCCGGCGCCATACCCTCCTACCAAAACCAGCACTCGACGCTCTAGCAAAGTTGATCTCAGCATACTCATGATCCTCGACTCAGAGCAGCCATGCTTAAGGCCATGAATTTGCTCCTTGGGGTATCATTTCTTGATGTCATGACAATTGGAACCTGCGCCCCTAGCACAATTCCTGCCATCGTTGCTCCAGCAAAGTAAACCATAGATTTTCCCAATACATTTCCGACTTCAATAGTGGGAACTAGTAATAGGTCGACATCCCCATTGATCTGACTGGCGATCCCCTTGTGCTTCAACGCAGCCGCACTCACAGCTCCATCGAGAGCCAACGGCCCCTCCACGATTGCACCCGGGAATTCACCTGCTCGACTCATCTCTGCTAAGGCCTGGGCATCCATCGTCGCTGGCATTTTCGCGTTCGCCACTTCATTCGCGGCTAAAACTATTACATTCACCAAATCCATCCCAATACCCTTCAGGTATAATAAACCGTTATCCAGAATTTCTTTTTTCTGCGCCAAGTTCGGCGCAATATTCATCCCTCCATCGGTCACGAAGAGCAAACGGGAAAACCCGGGAACTTGAAATGCAGCGAAGTGACTGAGTAAGCGCCCTGTCCGCAATCCTCGGACGGGCCGCAATACAGCTCTCAAAAAATCAGAGCTATTTATTTGACCTTTCATTAAAAAATGGGCTTGTCCATTAACCACAGCATCAACAGCCTTATGAGCAGCTACTTCAGGGAGGGATTCATCAATCAATTCAGCTTTTTTTAAACTTAACCCAATCTCATGAGCTAATCGCTTAATCTGTTCACCATCGCCGACGAGAATAGGAGTAATGAGCCCTTCCTTTTCTGCTATCTTAATGGCCTCCAACACTTCTTTATCTGCAGCCACAGCCACGGCAACCTTTGCCCGGCCCTTGCTCTTTGCCCTGTCAAGTAACGACTCAAATCCGCTAAATCGCATTATTCTTTTTACACCCCATTTTTTAACCCTGCTATAACCTAGTACCTCAACGCTACTTCTTCGCCCTGCAGAACCCTTAACGCACCCAGAGCCAAGGCCTCCATCTCTTCTTCTCCTGGGACTACCACTACTGAGGAAATAAAGGAAACACGTTGAATGATCTCGCGGGTTATAAATTCAGAGTGAGCGAGACCACCTGTTAAAATAATCCGATCTACGTCTCCCGCCAACACGGTGGCCATCGCGCCAATTTCTTTGGCCACTTGATAGCACAAGCCCTCTAAGACAAGCTTAGCGTCCTGGTCCCCTTCATTCATCCGTTGTTCAGCAACTCGTCCATCCTTTAATCCGAGATAAGCGAACAGTCCACCTTCTTTAGTGATTTTAGCGAGTAGTTCTTTCTCAGAATACTTACCAGAATAGCAAAGTTTAACAAGTTGATAAGCTGGTAATGTGCCACTCCGTTCTAGCGAATAAGGGCCTTCATTATTCGCGTTATTCACATCAATCATTTTTCCTTTGCGGTGAGGGGCCACAGAAATCCCCCCGCCTAAGTGGGCGACAATCAAGTTTACATCCTGATACGATTTTCCCATCTCACGGGCCACTTTACGGGCAACTGCCTTCATATTTAAGGCGTGAGAGAAGCTTAAACGAGGTAGCTCAGGAAGTCCGGAAAGCCAAGCTACCGGCTCCATCTCATCAACTGAAACAGGGTCCACTATATAGACAGGAACTTTGATTCTCTGCCCCAAGTGAAACGCAATGATTCCTCCTAAGTTGGAAGCATGTTCCCCCCCTGGCGCATCATATAAGACCTTAACAAGAGCATCATCAACCACGTAAGTTCCTCCGACTAATGGCTTGAGCATACCACCCCGTCCAACTACAGCATCAAAGTTGTCAAGCAAAGTCCCTTTTTCCTCCAAAACTTTTAAAATCAGTTCAATTCGATATTCAGATTGATCCCCCACGCGAACAAAGGCATTGATTTCACTGGCTGGGTGATCTATCCCTTGCTTCCAAAGACAAGTTTCATTCTCATAGGCCGCGACTTTCGTCGACGTTGAACCCGGATTAATGGCAAGTACTTTCAAAGCCCATCCCCCTCATCGACAAGACAAAACATCTATGCTCCGCATCAATGTCGAAATTCATCAAAATTAATTATTTGATTATATCATAAAACGGCAGAAAATTAATTCAACTTTAGAGCATGTTTAGAGATTCCCCAAAACATTACGGAGTAACCAAAAAGAAGGCGTTCTTCATCTTTAGAAGGACGCCTTCTTTTTGATTCACTAGTTAGGGAGCGACAACACGCCGAGCTCCTAAATACCTGGCCTTCCAATAGGAATTTGTCATGTCATCGTATGATACGCCGCCATTGGACGAATTAATCATCGTATTATTCCCCACATAGATACCAACATGGGAAGCGCCTGAAGAGTATGTGTGAAAAAACACTAAATCCCCTGGACGTAATTCCGACCTTGAAACGGAAACTCCATTGTTAAACTGTTGCTCTGATGTTCGATTCAACGATATACCGGCCTGCCGATATACATATTGGACATATCCCGAACAATCAAATCCAGGCGATGGGCTCGTACCTCCCCAAACATAAGGTGTGCCGAGAAACTTAGCCGCAAAACTAAGAATTTGTTTCGCTCCACCTGACACTTTAACAGTACCTGCTACTCCCCCTCCAGACCCAGCTTGACTGGAATCCCCTGAATTAGAGCTATTTCTAGCATAAGCGGCTTCCAGCGCTTCCTGTTCTATCAATTTCTGAATTCTGCTTACGTTTGCTTGGGCAGACAAAGAAGCATTCAAGGTTGCTTTTTCATTAGCGCTTAATTGCGCAAGAACAGTTTTTTGTTTGTCAAGAGCTTGTTGAACGGCTTGCTGAGTTTGCTCTTTGTCCTGTAACGCAACTTGAATAGTCGCCTTCTTTTGGTTTATACTTTCTTTTTGGCTGTTCATGGTTTCGTTTAGGGCTATAATTTCCTTTTGAAGCTTACCATAGGTACCTACAATCATCTGAATTTTGTCCGCTCGTTCTATAAAATCAGGTAAACTTGTAGCGTCAAGCAAAACGGCTAGATATGTTGACGCACCATCCTCATAGTTACTTTTTAAAAACTTCCCTAAGGCTTCAATATGTTCCTGGCGCTTAACCTCGAGCTTCTGTTGTTGATCTTCTAACTCTTGAAGATGATGTTGTTCATCTGTCAATAATACTTGATCTCGCGCTATGCTATTATTCAACGCCTGAACGGATTGCTTTAGTGTCAATACTTGAGTCGTTGCCGTAGACACTTTGTTCTTTTGGGCATTCAATGTGCCTTTTAATTGATTGACTTTTTGTTGTGATTGTTGTAACTGTTGTTGCAGGTTATCCGCGCGTGCCGGGACCGCTGAAGCAGTAAAAAGCAAGACTCCTATGATACTGACGATGACTTTACTATGTATAAGGCGAATATTTTTCATTTATCGTTAAACTCCTCAATTACTCTTTTCATTTGTTTCAACATACATAGATTCGCCACAAATCCGGAAAATCCTTGTCTGATTCTACACAAAATGAAATGCCAAAAAAACCAACTCGCTTAAAATAAACAAAAGAGACTACCTTGATAGGGTAATCTCTTTACCTCTGTCATGTTACTTTTTCTTGTAAAAGCCTTGAGAAAATGGCACCTCAAAATTACAGGTGCCATAAATCCAAGAAGTAAGATTAAGATAACGAGAATAGATTGGGAATTTGGTGGCGATACAATCTCGGATTCTCCCGAATAAACTGCTGTGCTCCAGTTTATGGGAATATTTCCGACCCCATGCAAGTCCTAAGCAGCCCATAGGCTAGCGTTTCTATTTATTAGCTAGAGAGCTCCTATCTTGATGGAATATATTGTTAATGCCTAATGACAATATATGTCCTAATTGAGTTATCTGTTACCAGTTCAGATCAACCAACTTCAAAAACATAATTTCATCTAACTACAATCTTCTTAGAAATCGAAAGCCCCTCCGTGATGGAGAGGCTATTAAGTGGAACATGCAAGTAGTCTTTCATATTAAACTGGAGTGGGATTTGAAACCTGTTGCAATTGCTGATCCAGTGGAAGATTGGGCTGGTACCAATTTTTCTGAATGGCAAAGTCGCTTAGCTTAAAATGTTCATCGATGCAACTATTCATTAAGCTAACAAGCTTCTCTCTATATTGAGATGACGTGCTCTCGCCAAGTGCAACAGTGATCGAATGGATAGAAAACTTAGAGTCCTTCAACATGTCATTAACAATATCCTGATCGTTTAAGGAACTTGTGGTTTCTGGCATAAGAGAGCCTCCTTTTATTGAAGAGTACTACTTCCGCTAACTTGTTGCATTTCCTGCAATTTCTGACGTCGAGTCGCTAGAGTACTTTGGATAAAGGATGCAAGTTCCTGGTCCTTAACCATACTAGTGACCGACTCGATCTTTTTCACACCGAGCGTCTCATTACACAATATTTCATGCAATTTCAGCTTTTCATGATCAGTTAGTTCATTCGAGTTTTCCAAAACAGAATCCCTCCTTACACAAGTGCATGCTTTGTTAAAACTACTCAGTCAAAGTTTGGGCCTCTTCATAGTCACTTTTTACCTGTTCAATTGGAGACAAACGCGGTAAGTACCAATTATTTTGCACCGAAAGGTCAACTAAACGAAAATGGTTCTGTACAACCTCATTAAGTTGCTTCTTCAGAATTTCTCTAAGTTTAGAATCGGTCGTTTCTGTAACTGCCATAGCTATAGTGTTCAGTACAAACTTCGAATCTTTTAGCATATCCAAGGCTACATCTTTCTCCGTCATTTCTGTGGTATCAGTGGTTTCAGTTCCAAATAGGTCCTCTAACCATCCCATAAATACACCTCCTATTGCAGCACTCCACTGCTAATAAATTGTTTGAGTTCGCCAATGTGTTGTTCTTTAGTCTTTACGACATCATCAATATAACTGGCTAGTTGACTGCCTTCTGGGAGTGTCGTGCTACTTGATCTAAGTTTTTTCATCTCCATTACTTCCATGCTAAGAAGTTCATGAAGTTCTACTAGTTCATACGGTGTAAGCGACTGATTTGGTACAGGCATTATTTACCCTCCTTTATGTAATCTCACCTGTATTAGTATGCATGATGGTGATACCGATTATTCAATTGCATTAGAGACATTGGTCACAAGAAATGGAGATGCCCAAAATATCTTCTTTAATACTAATTGGAATTTATTTAATTATAAATTAATTTTTCACTTGACTTAAAGTGCGCTTTAGGGTTTATGCTAATTAAAAAGAGTTAATTAAACTAACATTTGGGTGATCAAACTCCGTATTAGAATTCAAAAATTTTGGAGGTTATTTAAGCATGGAAAAATCAAAGGTATATTTTACAGACATGCACACGACCACGAAGGAAAATCTGCAGAAAAAGCTGAGCCGTCTGATCAAAACAGCAGGGATTGGTCAAATTGATTTTGGCAAAAAATACACCTCAATAAAAGTTCACTTTGGCGAGCCAGGCAATTTGGCTTATTTACGCCCCAATTTTGCCAAAACAGTGGTGGATATTGTGAAAGAACTGGGTGGCAAACCGTTTTTAACAGATTGCAATACGTTATATGTCGGTGGCAGAAAAAACGCACTTGATCATCTTGATTCTGCTTATGTCAACGGCTACTCTCCCTTTTCCACCGGTTGTCATGTTCTAATTGGCGATGGTCTGAAGGGAACTGATGAGGTTTTAGTTCCTGTCGAGGGCGGTGAATATGTCAAGGAAGCAAAAATCGGTCATGCGATTATGGATGCAGATGTATTAATTTCTCTGAATCATTTCAAGGGGCATGAACTAACTGGTTTTGGCGGTGCAATAAAAAATATTGGTATGGGTTGTGGTTCACGCGCAGGTAAGATGGAGATGCACAGCAGTGGAAAACCCCGTGTTTCTCAAGAACAATGTATCGGTTGCGCCATGTGCACTAAAATCTGTGCTCATAGTGCCATTACCATCACTGCGAGCAAGGCTTCCATAGATCACAGTAAATGTGTCGGCTGTGGACGCTGTATCGGCGTTTGCCCAACGAGTGCTACTTTGGCCGCCTGGGATGAGTCTAATGACATCTTAAATAAAAAAATGGCCGAATACACTTGGGCGGTATTGCATGAACGCCCTCACTTCCACATTAGTTTGGTAATTGATGTATCTCCTTTCTGCGACTGTCATGCAGAAAACGATGTGCCCATTGTTCCGAACGTCGGTATGTTTGCGTCTTTTGATCCGGTTGCCCTGGATGTTGCCTGCGCAGATGCGGTAAACCGTCAGCCAGTCATGGCAGGCAGTCTTCTTGAGAAAAGCGCTCGTACACATCATGATCACTTTACCGATATCGGCCCCAATACCGACTGGAAAGTGTGTATCGACCATGCAGTAAAGATGGGGCTGGGCAACAAAGAATATGAGTTGATTACAATTTAATGCGCCCACACTCAGTTTTGTTAATTATGCATTGAGGTATCTTCTTCATTTCCCTTGAATTCTATTTGAAGTGTTAATAAATATCATCATTCAACTAAGCAAAAAAATAAAAATAGGCTTAGCTGGTTTATGCCTGCTGAGCCTATTTTTTTCTTTAACTTTACTTTCACATGAGACACCTAATCTCAGGTTCCTGGACACTTGTCGAATATGTTTATTTAGATGTCAAAGTTTTTGCTTTATAACTCCTATGTATGACAACAGCTATCAATTGGGTCAAGAGTCCCAAAACGCAAACTCCATACCATTTGAAATGGGCATAGGAGAATGAGCCCAGATAAGAGCCAAGAGCTCCTCCGATAAAATACGAAACCATGTAGACCGTATTGATTCTATTACGTGCTTCATTGTTTAGGGCGTGTACTCTAGCCTGATTGGAAATCTGACATGACTGAACACCAAAATCAAGCAAAATAACACCGATAATCAACCCCCACAATTTAAACCCGAAAACAAAAAAACAAAGATAAGAAAGTATTACCGAAATCATAGCTATTCCGATTGTAAATCTTGGGCTGCGTTCGTCGGCTATCCTGCCGACAAAAGGGGCAGCCGTGGCTCCTGTGACACCAACCAATCC
The DNA here is from genome assembly GCF_000224515.1 of Desulfosporosinus sp. OT. Classification (GTDB taxonomy): domain Bacteria; phylum Bacillota; class Desulfitobacteriia; order Desulfitobacteriales; family Desulfitobacteriaceae; genus Desulfosporosinus. The sequence continues at coordinate 42,313 of NZ_AGAF01000112.1, forward strand.
AAACAAACCAGCAGCATCTGACCCCATGTTATAGTGCGAGCTCTCCAGTAAAAATACAAGTGTTGTCCAAAATGCACTGAATGCTGCAAACATCAGTGCTCCGTTAAGGGATGCTTCTCTTAATACAGGAAGGCTTTTTGTTAAGTTCACCATAGATTTAAACAATTCTTTGTATTTTATACTTGACGTGGGAGGGCATAAAGGCAGTATTCTGCTTAAGAATATGGCCAATACGATCATCAAAGCCGCTGCAATCAAATACACCATTCGCCATCCCCAATATTCACCCACAAAACCACTGAAAGTACGTGACACCAATATGCCTATCAGCAAACCACTCATAACAGTCCCAATAATCTTCCCTCGCTCTTTTGGATTGGCCAGCTGCGCTGCGAAAGGAACGATTAGTTGAGGCACCACAGAAGTGAAACCTACAACAAACGATGCGATTGAAATCACTGTTATACTACCAGAAAAAAATACGAGCATTAGCGCACATGCTGAACAAATCAACATCGTGATAATCAAAAATCTTTTTTCCTTAATATCCGCCAAAGGCAATATAAAAAGCATTCCAAGAGCATATCCGATCTGCGTAAGCATTGCTACAAAGCCCACACTAACTTGAGTCACATGAAAAGTGTCAGCTATATCTACAAGTAATGGCTGAATATAATACAAATTAGCAACAGTGACACCACTAGCTACCGCCATTACTAAGACTAAAAATTTACTTAATTTAAAATCGTTAGTTTGAACTTTGATTTGTTTCAATCTGATCCTCAAGCCCCTTCTCCATAATTAGTAAAATAATTCACATTTATTCTATACCTATTTATCTCATTGTTTTTCTTGAACTATGTTGGGTAATACCAATTAGCTAAAGCATAATCAATAGTTCCTTCCATTTTATTTAAATACTTGAAATTCAGAATTAAGACGCTTATACTTATGTTACCATTTAAAGTTAGCTCTAAGTCAAGTTCTTTTTAGAACAAAGTTTTTTTATTCTAATTTGTATGCCATTTTTTTATTTTAAATTTTCCAATATAGAGGAGTTTTTATATGGGATATACTATTAGCCAAGTTGCTAAAAAATTTGATCTTACAGCTCACACAATACGATATTATGACAAAGAAGGTCTATTGCCATTTGTAGATCGAAGCAAAACAGGAAATAGAGAATTCTCAGACAGTGATCTAGATTGGCTGAAACTTATTTGTTGTCTGAAAAACACGGGCATGCCGATTAAACAAATCAAGCAATATATTGGATGGTGTCTGCAAGGGGATGATACCATAGAAATCCGACGGCAAATGTTTCTTGACCATCGTAAAGAGGTTCTTAAACAGATGGATAATTTGAAAGAAAACCTTAAAATAATTGATTATAAACTTGAGTTCTATGCTACCAATTGTAATATAAACGATAACCGTAACAAAGATTGTAACCAATTATCTATTGGAAAGTAAACGCGGAAACCGATGGGGCATTTTCGTTTACTTATATCATCTTTCTTTCGTAACGCAAAGAGGCTACCTCATTAGAGATAGTCTCTTACATGTTTACCTAGTGATAACCTCTTTCTCCAAGGGCTTGCGCCTCACCATGGAGGACTATTTTTCTGAACTGCATGGTTGATACAAATCCTCTGTTAAAACCTCTACTCCACAATTTTCACACTTAGCCATATAATAACCCCATCCTTTCTAAAATTATGCAACATTGACTAGCAGAGTTCACTTTTCACTTTACTATTAACACAGGACATTTTGCTCTGTGGAGGACATGCTGACTAACACTACCTAATAAGGAACCAGCAATCGCTCCATAGCCATGGCTCCCCATCACGACCAAGTCAATATGCTCATTTTCAACTTCTTTTAAGATAATGCTCGCTGGTTTTCCCTGTAGTTTTTTCTTAATCAAGGTGACATCACTAATATCGATTCCTTCAAGTGTAGCTTTTAATACAAACTCACCTTGTTGTTCAATTTGTTCCGACGAAACTCTATAAGCATAAACACTAGAGTCATACACTACCGGCCCGGGCATAACGAACAGAAGCTCAACTTGAGCATTAAATTCATGAGCAAACTCTAATGCAGTTTTCAACGCTCGTCGTGAATACTCTGAAGCATCTGTGGCCACCAATATTTTTTTCAACATAAACCCCTCCCCATAATCATTATTCCTACAACTTGTTTTTCTGCTAATCTCTTAAGTATTGGTCCATATTCACTCGTTTTCCCCACTAAGACCTTCACTACATCGCCATTAGTAACCAAGTCTATTTCCAGATGTTATACACCGATGTCAGTAATAAATTAATAATATTTTTGAGCACTACGCCAACTTTAACCTGCTCCTTAATATGGAATACTAATTCAAGCAAATTTGGGGTTGGTGATCTTTAATGCTGGCATGGAGAAACGGCATTATTTAAGAAAACCATTGAGAATGGTATCCTCTGCTTCCTTCTCCGAGAACCCAATTGACATTAATTTAATTAATTGTTCGGATTCGATTCGGCCAATGGCCGCTTCGTGCACAAGTTGTGCTTCACTATGATAGGCAGAAATTTTCGGTGTTGAATGAACCTGGGCATTATGCATGATAATGGCATCGCATTGGATATGACCACGACTTTTATTTCGTCCAACTAAATCAAAATAAAATTCTTGCTTGGAATTGTCCTGAGCAACAGACCGTGAAATAATTTGGGCTGAAGAATCTGCTCCTAATAATTCAACAGTAATACTGGATTCCGCTTCTTGATCCATATAAGTTAAGAGCCGTTCAGTGACCACAAGCTTTGCGTTATCTAAAAGTCTGATTTCAGTATCCCTTTTTGTGCGGTCAATCCCCTTTATTTGAATAAGTTCGAGTTCGACAACGGAACCTGCCTCGGCATCAATAATGGTCTTTGGATTCAAAACCCGCTGCCCTTGTCCTTCACCCTGTCCATAGTGTTTTTCTACGTACTTGAGTTTCGCCCCTTTTCTAACAAAAAAGTTATGTATTCCATCGTGCTGTGATGTGTGGTTTCCTGAATTATGGATTCCGCATCCGGCAACGACCAAAACGTCCGAGTACTCACCAATTTCAAACGTATTATAGACAACATCTGTGATATTGTCTTGAGTTACAATAACAGGAATATGAACACTTTCTCCTTTAGTATAGGGCTTGACGATCACATCAATCCCTGACTTATCCTTTTTGGTCACGATATCGATATTAGCAGTTGTATTTCGCTGTACCCCTTCACCGTTTTTCCGGATATTAAAAGCCCCCTGAGGTATTTCATGGAGATCAGCCACTTTTTCGAGCATCAGTTTATCCAGCGCATCCAGCATTTTGACCAACTCCTTTCTCACATTTAGTGCTACACATACAAGAACCGTTATTCAAAATTCCGGCAAGAATTATATCCCTTTCAGATTGCGCACTGATCATCCCATTAGACATTAAAATTATTTCATCTGCGAGTTCCATAATACGCTCTTGGTGGGAAATGATAATGATTGTTGTATCATATTTCATGTGAATGGTTTTAAATGTTTCCGCGAGCTTTTGAAAACTCCATAAATCAATTCCTGCTTCTGGCTCGTCAAAAACTGCAATCTTTAGATTTCGGGCAAGTACGGTCGCAATTTCAATCCTTTTCATTTCTCCCCCTGAGAGACTGGCATCCACATCCCTGTTCAGATAATCCTGAGCACATAATCCGACGTTATATAGTAGATTACAAATGTTTTCTTTTTCAGGATTAAATGAGGCAGCCATTTTTAGAAGTTCCTTAACTTTTATGCCTTTAAAGCGAGGTGGACTCTGAAAAGCATACCCAATACCCAGACGAGCTCTTTCTGTAATATTCATTTTTGTAATGTCTTGATCATCAAGCAGAATTTTACCTGAGGTAGTGTTAAAGACACCCATAATGATTTTGGCCAGTGAGGATTTACCCCCGCCATTTGGACCTGTGACAACATAAATTTTTTTATCATAGAATTTTAGATTTATGTTTTTCAGAATTTCAACCCTTTCATCTCCTTCTGATACTAGAGATGCTCCCTGAATTTCAAGCATGATTACTCCTCCTTCGTGCTTATCCACGTTTTAAAAATAAGGGTGTACCAATGATCCTCAATCCGTAGGTTAATGAAATGTCTAAATGATGTATTAAAATGCTCCCTGATGTAAGTTGATTTTTCAATCTCAGACATACAAATCTTCCTTTACATTTTCCTTTGTCAATAAATTGAATAATGTGGTAATTAAAATGTAACAAAAATAAATGCCATTATTATGACATTTATCTTGTATTTAAAATCTAAATTTTTTCATAATATCAACTAGAAAAGCCTGACTCTTTAGCGAGACATCATTCCCCAGTTTATGGTCTTGATTGAAAGTTGATCAGCAACGAAGACCATAGAAAAGACTACCTCATCAGAGATAGTCTTTTTGCTTATTTACCTGACGATACGAAAGGCACGATAGTGTCCGGTGGACACTATCGCCGAAAGCGCATAAACCCTTCACGCATACTATTGCGCTGAAGGATTAGTATCGCCGAGCCACCATACTCCAAAGAAAGACTTCGTGCGAAGGGAGCCTTTCGCCACACGGCGTCCCGTAACGCATACTCCTGCAGTGTGGATCGAACGGGTGGAACCCAGCCCCAACAGCTTCCATTTATAGCTTATAAGGAACACAGAAAAGACTACCTCGCTAGAGATAGT